>CAKUKP010000019.1 GCA_934663625.1 uncultured Clostridia bacterium | reverse complement strand
ATGAATTTGAAGAAATTCGCGATCCATAAGTGGTCGCGCTTGCTTTTTTCTGCCTTTTTATCGTATAAGAAGCCAGACTGCATGCTTGCAATCTGGCTTCTTTGACAGTCTGAACGGCGCAGCGAAGATGTAATCCTTCGCTGCGCCGTCTTTTTATCGAACTGTCTATCCGATCTTCACCATTTCCCGATAGCGCCGGTCGGTTTCTTCGCGGTTGATCACGCCGTCGGTCGCGCCGAGCGATTCCACGCACACGGATGCGGCGGCGTTGGCGTAGCGCGCCGATCCTGTAAAATCGCGCCCGTCGAGCAGCGCCGAAATGAAGGCGGCGGCGAAATTATCGCCCGCGCCGGTGGTATCGATGCACTTCGTGCCGCGCCACGCGGGCACCTGCGCGCGCAGCTTGGCGTTCTTCAAAAAGCAGCCCTTCGCGCCGGTTTTGATCACGATGTTTTTCAGTCCGCGCGACAGGAACGCATCCGCGATCGCGTCCAGATCCTGTTCGCCGCTGATTTTCGCCGCTTCTTCATAATTGGGGAAAAAGTAATCCACGTAGGGCAAAAGCTCGGCGATATCATCGCAGGTTTCATGATTCTTGGGCGACGTGGTATCGGCGCAAAGGATCATGCCGCGCGCCTTCACCGCCGCAAAGAGCGTTGCCATATCCGCGGGCGGCAGCATGGGCGATACGAACAGGCTCGCGAAGCTGCATACGCGCGCGCCCTGAACGCGCGCATCGGAAAGCGCGGGCAGCACATCCGAAAGCGCAAGCCGGCGCAGGCTGCCGTTTCGATTGGTGATAAAGCTGCGCTCCGCGTCCTCGCGAATCATCACGATATTGATGCCGGTATCCAGCCCCGCTTCGCGCACGACCAGATCGGTATCCACGCCGTTATCGCGCAGAACGCGAATCAGATAATCGCCCGCGCCGTCATCCCCCATTTTGGAACATAAGCTTACCCGGCGGCCGAGGCGGGATAGAATGATGGATTCATTTACCGCATCGCCGCCCGCGCGCATCCGGATGCCGTCCAGCGGATAGGAGGTAACATCAAATATCTGCTTTCCCACCGGACGCAGCGGAATATCCACAACGCCGCCGCCGATGATCAATACTTCCGCGTTTTCGTTCATAATGCATGATCTCCCCGATAATTTTCTTATGTTGGCGCATCGTATTTTCTTCGTTTGCGGATTCTATTATAGCGCATTTTCCAATTTTGCGCAACGTATAAATTTGATATTTATACCAATCATACGACTGTTCTTCAAATATCATGACCATTATTGACAATTTTAGAAATAACTGGTATAATCCTAGAAGATTACATGAAACGGATACACAGGAGTATTTATGAGCGTAGGAATTAATATCGAACATGCGGTAAAACGGTATGGCGACAACACGGTAATTCACGATCTGAGTCTGAATGTACGCAACGGCGAATTCTTCACGCTGCTGGGGCCTTCCGGCTGCGGAAAGACCACGCTGCTGCGCATGATTGCCGGATTCAACACGATTGAAAACGGCAAATTTTATTTTGACGATACGCTGATCAACGATATGGATCCCGGCAAGCGAAACATCGGCATGGTATTCCAGAACTATGCGATCTTCCCGCACATGACCGTGCGCCAGAACGTCGCCTTCGGTTTGAAGAACCGGAAGGTGCCCAAGGACGTGATCGCTTCCGAAACGGAAAAATTCCTGAAGCTGGTGAAAATCGATCAATATGCGGATCGTATGCCCGATGCGCTGTCCGGCGGACAGCAGCAGCGCGTAGCGCTGGCGCGCGCGCTGGTGATCAAGCCCGATGTGCTTTTGATGGATGAACCGCTTTCCAATCTGGATGCGAAACTGCGCGTGGAGATGCGCACCGTGATCAAGGAACTGCAAAACAGCGTGGGCATCACCACGGTGTACGTAACCCACGATCAGGAAGAGGCCATGGCGGTTTCCGATCGAATCGCCGTAATGAACGAAGGCGTAATTCAGCATGTGGGCACGCCGAAAAACATCTATCAGCGCCCCGCGAACCTGTTCGTGGCGACCTTTATCGGCCGCAGCAACATTTTAAAGGGCCGGCTGGAAGTGCAGGATGATAAATGCCATCTGGTTTTCAGCAACGGCTACCGCGTTGAGATGCACAACGTGCGCCGCGAATACCGCCGCACGCAGGATGTGCTCGTTTCCGCGCGTCCGGAGGAACTGCTGCTGGATGAAAGCGGCGCGCGCACCGAAGGTCTGAAAGCCGTGATCAACGATAGCGTATTCCTCGGTCTGAACACGCATTATTTCATGACGGATGAAAACGGCGAACGCATTGAAACGATTCAGGAAAGCTCCATCGGCAATATGCTGGAAAAGGGCAGCACGGCGTATCTGGGCGTAAACACCGCCAAGATCAACCTCTTTACGGCGGACGGCAGCCGGAACATTCTGGAGGGCGTTCAGAACGATTTGGAAAATCGGGAGGAATAAGCCGTGAACAGAAAAAATACGAAAAAGCGGCTGAGTATCTGGAATGTGGGCGCGGTGATCATCTTCCTGCTGTTTTTGGCGTTCTTCATCTATCCGATCGTCAATCTGCTGTGGAGCGCGTTCATGTCCGAGGGAAGCTTTTCGCTCGCCGGCTTTGAAAAATTCTTCAATAAGAATTACTATTATTCTTCTACGATCCTCAACAGCCTGAAGGTATCGGCGTCGGTCATGATCATCAGCCTGCTGCTGGGCATACCGTTTTCCTATTTCTATACCTTCTACCAGATCAGGGGAAAGCGGATTCTGTTCATACTGTGCCTGCTGTGTACGATGTCCGCGCCCTTCATCGGCGCGTATTCGTGGATCAAGATGCTGGGCAGAAACGGCCTGATTACGAATCTGCTGGGCATGCTGGGCATCAAGGTGGGCAGCATATACGGCTTCGGCGGCATATTGCTTGTACAATCGCTGAAGCTTTTCCCGCTGGTTGTGATCTACATGAACGGCGCGTTCCGCAACATCGATAACAGTTTGATGGAAGCGGCGGAAAACATGGGCTGCAAAGGCGTAAAGCGCCTGTTCAAGATCGTAATGATGCTTTCCATGCCCACGATCCTCGCGGCGGCGCTGCTGGTATTCATGCGCGCGTTCGCCGATTTCGGCACGCCCGCGCTGATCGGCGAGGGCTATACCACCTTCCCCGTGCTGATCTACAATGCATTCCTGAGCGAAACCAGTACGGACTATGGCTTCGCATCGGCGGTCAGCGTAATCGCCATCGTGTTTACGGGGTTCGTGTTCATGCTGCAAAAGTTCGGCACCAGCCGCTTTAAATTCACGATCAACGCGCTGCATCCGGTGCAGCCGAAAAAGCCCAAGGGCGTACGTGGCGTACTGATGTACATTTACTGCTATGCGCTGATCGCCATCGCGATGCTGCCGCAGATTTACATCGTATGCATGTCGTTTATGAATTACAATCTGGCGGGCGTGCGCAAGCCGGGCTGGTCGCTGGAAAACTACGCCCGCGCGGCGAAGAAATTCATGATGCGTTCGATCAACAATACGCTGCTGATCAGCATCGTGGCGCTGGCGCTGATCATCGTAATCGCGGTGATCATATCGTACCTGACCGTGCGGCGCAGCAACGCTTTCCATCATACGCTGGATACGATTTCCATGCTGCCCTACATTCTGCCGGGCGCGGTTATCGGCATCGCGCTGCTGGGCGCGTTCAACTATCCGCTGTTTAACAACGGCCATTTCCGCATCTCCGGCACGATCTGGATCATCATCATCGCGCTGGCGATTCGAAGAATGCCGTTTACCAGCCGATCCGCGACGGCGACCATGATGCAGATTCCCATCAGCACCGAGGAAGCCGCCATCAGCCTCGGCGCGAGCGAATTGAAAACCTTCGTAAAGGTCACGATTCCGATGATGGCGAGCGGCATTCTCTCCGGCGCGGTGCTTTCCTGGGTATCGATCATTACGGAAATGTCCGCGAGCGTCATGCTCTACAACAATAAGAGCATCACGCTGACCGTCAACACCTACGCGCAGATCGTCGGCGGCAACGATGGCGTAGCGGCGGCGTTCGCCACCGTGACCACGGCGTTCACGGTCGTATGCCTGATCATCTATCTGCTGATCACCCGCAAGCAGAAGGACAATATCCGCCTGTAGCATGTAATATAAAGCGATTTGCTTTATAGATATTGGAAAGGAGAAACCAACATGAAGAAAATCCTTGCACTCGTACTGACCCTGGCGCTGGCGCTCTGCCTGGCCGCAACCGCGTTCGCAGATGAACGCCCCGCATGGGCGCGCTCCGAAGAAGAAGTGGGCGATTCCATCACCGTGTATACCACGATGGACGATGGCCAGCAGGCGATCGTTGAAGAGGTATGGTACAGCGTATATCCGGATTGCCAGATCGAATGGATCAAGGACTCCCTGGGCACCCTGATCGCCCGCGTTCGCAACGAATCCGCCAACCCGCAGGCGGACGTGATCTGCGGCGGCCTGTTCCAGACCGACGGTTCCCAGTATTGGGATTGCTTCGATCAGTATACGCCCGTGAACTATGACGAGCAGACCATGGTGGACGAAAACCACTATTATGCGCTGCAGGACATCCAGTACATGTGCCTGATCGTGAACACCAAGCTCGAAGAGGAACTGGGCGTGACCATCGACGGCTATCAGGCGCTGCTGAATCCGGCGCTGTCCGGCAAGATCATCATCGCCGATCCCACCGCCACCTCCTCCGGCTTCCGTCAGTTCCACACGATCCTCGCGCTCATGGGCGATGAATTCGGCGATGAAAAGGCGTGGACGTATCTGACCGATCTGGTCAAGAACGGCGTTGTCAACACCACTTCCTCCTCCGAAGTGTACAAGCAGGTTATGGCGGGCGAATACGCGGTCGGCCTGTCCTACGAATCCATCGTACAGTATCAGGTTGAAAACGGCGCGGAAGATATCCGTCTGGTCTACCCCGTAGAGGGCAACACCGGCTGCGCGAACGGCAGCGCCATGGTAAAGGGCTGCCCGCACAAGGCCGCTGCGGAAGCGTTCCTGGATATGTGCGGCTCCAACGAACTGCAGTCCCTGCGTGCGGAAGCCAACTGCGCGCGCGGCACCAACAAGAACTTCACCTACGAAGCCTATCCGTCCGATGAAGAAATCGGCGTGAAGCCGCTGGATTATGATTACATCGCGGAACACAAGGAAGATCTGCTGAACCAGTGGACCGAGCTGTGGTCTACCTACGGCGTAAAGTAATCACAGTCTCCAAAATCTCACGATTTTGTCGAGTAGGAAGAAGACTGCAGATTCCTGAAACCCTGCGGGGTTTCCGAGCGGAATCCTGACTGTAGGTATGGTTTTTCATCTTTGATGAAAAAACAAATTCACCGCGCATGTCGCTGAATTTGATTTTACAGGCGGTTCTGCAGAAGTTTCCAAAATTTCGGGCCGGACTTTCGAACAGAAAGTCCGGTCTTTTTTTGTTCCGGTTTGATTCAGAAATCGCTTCCCTTGTAAAGTAAAAGGTGCTATAATTAACAGAGAACTATCTTTCTTGCATTGGGGAGCGCGCCGTATGAAAAAGCGTCAATTGATCGAATCGATTCCGAATTTCAGCGAAGGACGGGATCTGTATAAGGTGGAACGTCTGGTGAGCGCCTATCGCGCGAAGGCGGGCATTCTCCTGCTGGATTACACCACGGATGCCGAACACAACCGCTGCGTGATCACCGTCGTGGGCGAACCGGAGCCGCTGCGCCTCGCATCGCTGGAAGCCATTCGCATCGCGCAGGAAATCATCGATATGAACAATCATGTCGGCAAGCACCCGCGCATCGGCTGCGTGGATGTGATGCCCTTCGTGCCGGTGCGCAATGTTACGCTGGAGGAAGCGGATCAGCTGGCGAAGGCCGTGGCGCGGGAAGCCGCCGAAAAATACCATCAGCCCATCTATCTGTACGAAAAATCTGCGTCCGCGCCCCATCGCTCCGATATCGCCGCCATCCGAAAGGGGCAGTTCGAGGGTCTATCGGAAAAGATGAAGGATCCCATGTGGATTCCCGATTACGGCCCCGCCGCCCCGCATCCCACCGGCGGCGCAACCATCATCGGTGCGCGCATGCCCGTGATCTATTACAACATTTCGCTCGCCACCTCCAATCTGGAAATCGCCCGCGAAATTGCGCGGCGGGTGCGCAACGTGGACGGCGGTCTGCGCTATGTGAAGGCGATGGGCATTCTATCCGAAGAACCCGGACAGACGATGGTCACCATGAACCTTACCGATTTTACCCGTTCCGCCATGCATACCGCCTTTCAGCTGGTCAAGATGGAAGCCGCGCATTACGGCGTTCTGGTCACCGGCAGCGAAATCGTGGGCTATGTGCCCAGTCAGGCGCTGATCAACACCGCCGCCTATTATCTGCAAATGGATTCCCTGGAAATGGAACAGGTGTTGGAATACAATTTCGATCTGGAAATCTAGCGGAGGTTCGCCATGCTGAAAATCACCGTGCTGCGTTCGCCGTCCGTGGAACTGAACGGCGTTCCCCTCTCCTTCCCCTTCAAGCGCGCCGACGCGCTGCTGTATTATATGGCAGTGCAGAAGAGCGCCACCCGACAGGAGCTGGTCGCGCTGCTGTGGGAGGATTACGATGAATCCAACGGCTTAAAGCAGCTTCGAAATATCCTGTATCACCTGAAGAAGATTCTGGGCGGCGATTTTTTGATTTCGCCGCAGAAATCGCTGATTCGGGTCAATCCGGCGTGGGAGGTGGATTGCGATTACGATCGCTTCGTGCGGGATCGCGATCTGGCCGCCTATCGCGGCAGCTTTTTGCAGGGATTCGGCGTAAAGCGGGCGTTTTCCTTCGAAGAATGGATGTGCAGGACGGCGGATCGCCTGCGCGATCTGTATCTGGAGCGGGTTGCTCAGACGGCGGAAGCCGCCGTACAGCAGGATAATTTTCGGGAAGCGGCGCGGCTGTACGCCCGCGGTCTGGCGGAGGATCCGTTCAATGAACCGCTGGCCGTCGGATTGATGGAATGCTATCGCCGTATGCAGGATTATTCGCGCGCCGCCGAGCTGTATCAGGGGCTGAAGCGCCATCTGAAGGAAGAATTGGGCACGGAGCCGCTGGAAAAGACGAAAACGCTCTACTACCAGATTCTGAATCAGTGGGACGCGCAGAGCGCCACCTGCCCGCCCGCGCCGCCGGTTGGGCAGGAATCCGCCTTCGCCATGCTGAATCACAGCCTGGAGGAGCTTGCGGAGGACGGCACAAACGGGCGCTGCGCATTTCTGATTCACGGCGAAGCGGGCGCGGGCAAGAAGGAGCTGGTCGATTTCTTCCTGCGCTGGGGCGCGGTGGAAAAGCGCGCGATTCAGCGCATCGATTGCCTTGCCTCCGAACGGGATATTCCGCTCACGCCGTGGGAGCATCTTTTGCAAAACCTTTGGGATATGGCGGACAGCAACGAAATTCTGCTGCCCATCTCCGTCATGGCGCGGCTGGAATCGGCTTTCGCGCTGACGGATCCGAAGCGCTTGTCCATCGGCTCCAGCCGCGCGGTTCGCAAGCTGGATGATGGGCTGATGCGATCCGTGTTCGCGCTGCTGGACGCGCTCGAAAAGCTGCGCCCGCTGCTGATCGTATTTGAAAATATCCACTGGATGGATGATGAAAGTCTGCGCCTGCTGGACAGCCTGATTCACCGCGCGGGCGGCGCCGCCATTTTGTTGACCTGCCGCGATTACAGCGGCGGCAGCGTGCGCGCCGCGCTGCGCCAGATCGCCGAATCCGATCGAATTCGTTCCATCGCCCTGCACCCGCTGACGGAGGAACAGGTGCGCGCGCTGCTCGCGCGAAGGCTGGGGGAAGCGGACGCGGATCGTCTGACCGAATCCTTTTACCGCAATACGCGCGGCAATCTGCATCTGCTGCGCGAATTGATTCGCGCGCACGAAGCCGCCGCCGGAAGCACCGCGCAGGCGCCGGAAACTGTGCTCTTTGGAAATTTGCAGGGGCTTTCGGAGCAATCGCTGCGCGCCGCGCAGATTCTATCCGTCTACCCCGGAGATATGACCTCCACCCTGTTTTTACGGATGTTCGGCGGCGGCGAAAAGCAGCTGACGCACGCCATTAACGAACTGATTCGCGCCGGAATCATCGAAGAAATTCATCTGGACGGCGAGGAAAACTGTTACCGGCTGGCGCATCCGCGCCTGCGGGAAATGATTTACGTGCGCATGTCCGTATACGAACGCCGCCCGCTGCACCGGCAGTTTGCGCTTCTGCTTACCGAAAGCACGGAACAGAACGGCGGCAGTTGGATGGAAATCAGCCATCAATACGAACATGCCGGCGATATGCAGCGCAGTTTGGAATATCGAATTCGCGAATTATCCCGATTGACCGCGCTGGCGTTCGTTCCCTACCTGTATCCGAATGTGCAAACGCCCGCCGCGGTCGATTCCGAAGTGATCATCGCGCAGTGCAGCGCCTGTCAGGCGAAATTGAAAACGCTGTTTTCCGCGCCGGAGGATCGGGATGACCGCGCGCGGCTGGAATGCGAGTTGCTGGAGGCGCGCGGCATTGCGGAAATCTACAGCGGCGATTACGCGCAGGGAATCACTTCTCTGGGCAGCGTGAGCGGTATTTCCAACGATCGAAACGAACTGCGCCAGCTTCGCATCTGCGCGCTGCTGGGCGAACTCGCCATCCGGCAGCAGGACGCCGCGAAGGCGGAGCGCTATCTGGCGACGGGGCTGCGCATTCTGGAACGCAAACGAAATGAATTCTACACCGCGGCGTTTCGGCGGCTTCAGGGGTGCTGTTTTCTGCTGCGCCGTGCCTATGCCAAGGCGGATTATTATCTGACCGAGGCGGTCGATACGCTCAAGGCCATGCCCGCGCATACCGGCAGCAATCTTCTGCTGGCGCTTTCATATTCCGATCAGGGACGGCTGCGCCGCTATCAGGAGAAATATGCGAAGGCGGGATCCTGCTTCAAGAAATCGCTTTCACTGCTGGCGGGCGGCGATTGGTCGTTCTCCGTCTGGATCTATGTGCATTACGGGCGCACGGTTTACGCGCTGGAGGATCATCTGACGGCGAAATCCCTGTTCGATGAAGCCTGCCGGATCGCGGAAAAGACGGGCAATCTGCTGGGCAGAACGGCGGCGGAATCCTATGCCGCCATCTATGCCGCCAGAGCGGCGGACGATGCGGCGGTCGAACGGCATCTCATAAATGCATCCGTCTATTTTGAGAAGTCCGCTTCCCCGCTCGAAACGTCTATTTTCTACTACACCTGCATGATCATCCGTCTAATGCTGGATCAATTCCAGCTGAAGGGAGAAAATCTGGGCAAAATCCTGCCGGAAAGTGCGCAGGAATACGCGCATCTGGGCATTAAAAATGCAAAAAGCCTGCCGGACGTATACGAAGTGGAGGAGATGCAGAAGGTTCTGCGCAGCAATCTTCGCCAGCGCGACAATTATTACGCATCGGATCTTTACAGCAAAAACAAATGGTTTATGACGGAATAGACGCAATAGACGATAATTAGACGCTCCATTTGCTACAATTTCCTCATGGGTATCCGAGGAGTGGATACATAAAGAAGAGGGAGGAATTCGTATGACATTTGGAATGGTGGACGGCGTCTTTACAATTTCAACAAGCGCAGTCATGACGACCGCGCTGGCAGCGGTGCTGCTGATGATCGGCTTCTGGATCAAGGGCAAGGTGAAAGTGCTGAACAAGTACTGCATCCCCGCGCCCGTGGTCGGCGGCTTTCTGTTCATGTTCGTAACCTTCATCGGCTACAAGACGAACGCATTCAACTTCAAGTTTGACACCAGCTTCCAGAGCGCCTTCATGCTGGCGTTCTTCACAACCGTAGGTCTCGGCGCAAGCGTGCAGCTGCTGAAAAAGGGTGGCCTGCTGCTGGTGATCTACTGGCTGATTTCCGGCGTGGTTTCCATCTTCCAGAATGCCATCGGCATCGGCGTTTCCAAGATCATCGGTCTGGAAGCCCCCTATGCGCTGCTGGCTTCCGCCATTTCCCAGATCGGCGGCCATGGCGCGGCGGCGTCCTACGGCTCCACCTTCGCCGAAATGGGCTACAGCGCCGCCGTTGAAGTCGGCGCGGCGGCCGCTACCTTCGGTCTGATCTTCGCGGTTCTGGTCGGCGGACCTCTGGCGCGCCGTCTGATCGAAAAGTATCATCTCAAGCCCGATCCGACCGAGAATCTGGATACCTCGGTAGAATCCATCAATGCCTCCAACGGCGATAAGCTGTCCTCTCTGGACATCATGAAGAACGTAACCGCGCTGCTGATCTGCATGGCGCTCGGTTCCCTGATTTCCGGCTACATCGGAAAGCTGATCGGCATGAGCTTCCCGGAATACGTCGGCGCAATGTTCGTCGCGATGATCGTGCGCAACCTGAACGAAAAGTTCCATTGGTACAACTTCAGCTTCGCCATGGTGGATAAGGTGGGCGATGTTATGCTGAATCTGTATCTGTCCATCGCGCTGATGACGCTGAAGCTGTGGGAACTGTTCGACCTGCTCCCCGGCGTGCTGCTGATCGTAGTCGTCCAGCTGATCTTCCTTTCGCTGGTTTCCTACTTCATCGTGTTCCGCCTGCTGGGCAAGAATTATGATGCCGCCGTCATGTGTGCGGGTCTGATGGGTCATGGTCTGGGCGCGACCCCGTCCGCCATCGTAAACATGACCGCCGTGAAGGATCGCTACGGCATGTCCCGCAAGGCGTTCATGATCGTGCCCATCGTCGGCGCGTTCCTGGTAGACATTATTTATCAGCCGCAGACCATCTTCTTCATCAAGATGTTCGTAGAGGGCTTCAATAAATAATTCAACATTCACTTTCAGGAGAGTTTAAATGAAGCTGATTGAAATGACATTGACCGGCTTCGTGGATACCACCGCCTCGGACGCTCCGGCGCCCGGCGGCGGATCGGTATCCGCGTTGGAGGGCGCGCTGGGCGCGGCGCTCACATCCATGGTCTGCGCCCTCACCCTCGGCAAGAAAAAATACGCCGATGTACAGGATCTGGCGGCCTCTACGGAAAAACAGGCGCTCGCGCTGAAGGATCGCTATCTGGATATCATCGATCGCGATACCGAAGCGTTTAACGCGGTCAGCGCGGTATTTTCCATGCCGAAGGAAACCGATGCGGACAAGGCGGCGCGCAAGGCCGCGATGCAGGCGGCGCTGAAGCTGTGTACCGCAACGCCCATGGAAATGATGGAACTGGCGGTGGAAACCCTGCGCATGATCGATACCGTCAGCGGCAAGCTAAACGCCAGCGCCGCGAGCGATCTGGGCTGCGCCATTCTGGCGATGAAATCCGCCATTCAGGGCGCGTGGCTGAACGTATTGATCAACGTGGGCGGCATCGATGAGGCGGCATTTGCGAAGGAAGCCCGCGAAAAGGGCGAACGGATGCTTTCGGAAGCGCTTTCGCTGGCGGATCGCCTGTTTGGAGAAATCGAAAATTCACTGAAGTAACCGATATGGAAACATGCTAAGGAGGAAAAACAATTGGCAAAGTTAATCGAATGCGTACCGAATTTCAGCTGCAGCCGCGAAAAGGATCCGGATACCTTTAACGCGCTGGTGGCGGTTGCCGAATCCATCCCCGGCTGTCTGGTATTCGATGTTCAGACCGACGGCGATCACAACCGCTGCGTATTTACACTGGTGGGCACCCCGAAGGCGATGGAAGAAGCCGCCGTACAGATGACCAAGAAGGCCGTCGAGCTGATCGATATGAACCATCACAAGGGACAGCATCCCCGCATGGGCGCTGCCGATGTAATCCCCTTCATCCCCTGCCGCGGCATAACCACCGAGGAATGCATCGAAGTTTCCAAGATCGTCGCCGAGCGCATCTGGAAGGAAGTCGGCATGCCCAGCTATCTGTATGAAGATTCCGCGACCGAGGAAAAGAGAAGGAATCTGGCTACCTGCCGCAAGGGCGAATTTGAAGGCATGGCGGAAAAGGTAAAGGATCCGGAGTGGATTCCCGATTACTGCGATAAGGAACATCCCGCACCGCATCCCACCGGCGGCGTTGTCGCCATCGGCGCGCGCTTCCCGCTGATCGCGTATAACATCAACCTGAATACCCACGATCTTTCCATCGCAAAAAAGATCGCGAGCACCATCCGTCAGAAGGGCGGTGGATTCCAGTATTGCAAGGCGCTGGGCATCGATCTGACCGAGCGCAACATCGTACAGGTTTCCATGAACCTGACCAATTATCAGAAAACGCCCATCTGGGAGGTATTTGAAATGGTTCGCGCCATGGCGCACCGCTACGGCGTGGAAATCGTCGGCTCCGAGGTCGTAGGCCTTACGCCCGCGGAAGCCCTGCTGGATTGCGCCGATTTCTACCTGCGGCTGGAAAACTTCGATGGCAACAAGCAGATCATGGAACTGCAACTGCTGGAAGAATTCGCCTCCAAGATGGAATAAACAAGCCGTTGCTTCCGGCGCGTCTGTCGTGCCGGAAGCTTCTATTTTTATATTAGGAGGAAATCACATGCTTCAGATACTGCATCAGAGCGATTATAAGATCAGCAGCTGGTCGGGCGGAAAAACCATCCAGCTCGCCATTTATCCCGAAAGCTGCGATTACGCGAATCGCGATTTTCTGTGGCGCATCAGCTCCGCCACGGTGGATCTGCCCGAATCCGATTTCACGGCGCTGCCCGATTATCAGCGCTATATCACGCCCATCGCCGGAGAAATGACCCTGTGCCACGATGGCAGCGCGCGCATTCCGGTGCCGGTGGGAACCATCCATGCATTCGACGGCGCTGCGGATACGCATTCCTGGGGCTGCTGCACGGATTTCAATCTGATGCTGCGCAAAGGGCACGCCAGCGGCGGCATGCGGCGCATCGCCTGCTCCGCAGGCAGCGAATACGCGGTTGAAGTTCCGGAAAACCATGTTGCGCTGCTCTACTGCGTGCAGGGCGATGTGCAGATCGCGGGCACGGATGCCGCCTTTGCCGCGGGCGATTCATTGATGACGGACGCGCCGGTGCGCCTGCTTCTGCGCGCGGATTCCGTGCTGATGGAAGCGACCGCAAGCCGATAATCTGTGCAGAATTCATTGCAGACAGTATATCGTGGATGCAACAAAACCTGTCTTGACAAATCATCCAATTGTGCTACAATACAACCGGACGCAGGTTAACCTATGCTAACCCTGTGTTCGATGATCCCATGAGGAGGCTTTTATTTTATGAACGTTGTCTGGTGGGCGGCAATCGCCGCAGGCGCCGCAGCGGCGCTTCCCAGGAAACGCAGCAGCCATAATCTGATGAAGCTCCCCTCCTTCCGCGGCACGGCGGAGGTGCGATCCAGCCTGCCCGGACGGATGCGCATCTACATGCCCGCCGTGATGGAATCGCAGGAACAGGCGCTTCAGATGAAATCACAACTGGAGGGCACCGGTGTAATTCGCCGCGTGGACGTTCAGCCGCGCACGGGTTCCGTGCTGATCATCTATGATGAAACGCAGGTGCAGGCACCCGTCGTGCTGGGCGCAGCGATGAAGCTGATGGGGCTGGACGCAAAAATCAAAGCCGCGCCCGTCGGCAAGGTGCGCGAGGGTTTGAAAACGCTGGCGAACGCCGTAAACATGGGCGTGATCGACGGAACGAATGGTTTGCTGGATCTGCCCACGCTGGCGGGCGGCGCGCTGACCATCGCCGCGCTGCGCAGCAAGGCGAAATACGGCTGGGCGGCGCCGGGCGCGATGACGCTCCTCTGGTGGGCGACGCGCTTTTTCGGGGTGCAGAGCGATGAATAAACTGGAAGATTGCTTCCTGCGGCTGTGCTTAAAGCCCAACATCACCTGCAATCTGCCGGGGCGGCTTCGGCTGTCCTTCAGCAAACATCATCTTTTACCGAAGGAGGCGCTGCCGTATCTGCATTACATCCGCGATGTACTTACGCTGCTTTCCGGCGTGACGGATGCGCAGATCAACCCCCGCATCGGCACGGTGCTGATCTGCTACGATGCAAACGTAACCAACGTGCGGGCGATACTGCGCTGGGTGGACATCGTGGTGGATGAGGGCATCCGCATTTCCAAAGAGAACATATGGCAGGGAGCCGATGAAGAAACGCTTCGCGAAATCGTTCGCAAGCGCCTGATTCTTCGGCTGCCGCAGCAAAAAGAAGGGATTTCATGATTCGCAGAAAAAAGCAGGATGATCTGATGAAGTGCCGTGTGGAACACAGCCTGCCCGGCAGGCTTCGCCTCACTGCGGCGGGACTGGAATATTTGCAGGCGGAAAGCGGCGAAATCGCGGCGGAGCTTGCGCGAATCGCCGGCGTTCGCACGGCGCGGGTTACGCCCTGCACCGGCGGCATATTGCTGCATTATGAACCGCAGATCATCGAATCGCTGGAACTGACGGAGCAGGTAGATCTGGTGCTGGCGCGCCATGCCATGTCCGCCATCCGCGCGCTGCACGCCCAGAACGGCGAAGAAGCGGCGGAAGTTCCCATGACCACCACGCGGCTGATGAAGCGTCTGGCGGTCAACGCGGGCGCGCTGGTGCTGGGCAATACGCTGTTTACCGCGCCGCTGATCGGCGGTGCGCTGCGCAGCTTTACTTCGCTGGAAGCGCTGGCGAGTTTGGGGCTTTCCATGCCCATGGCGAAGAGCGCGCTGGAAGGATTGCGCCGCGATCTGCGCCCCAACGCAGATTTCCTGACCGTTACATCGATTGCCGCCAGCCTGCTGCTGGGCAACGCGCATTCCGCGCTGATGATTCTGGCGCTTTCCGATATGGCGGAGCTGATGACCTCCTACACCATCGAACGCACGCGCTCCTCCATTAAAAAGATGCTCTCCGCCGACGAAGGCGAAGCCTGGAAGATCATGCCGGACGGGCGGCAGGAACGCCTGCCCATCAACCAGATCAGCGCGGGCGACGCGGTAGCGGTGCATACGGGCGAAAAGATTTCCGTCGATGGTAAGGTAATCGCCGGTGCGGCGGTGGTGGATCAAAGCTCCATCACCGGCGAATTCGTGCCGGTTGAAAAGCGCGCGGGCGATGAAGTATTCGCCGGTACCGTAATCAAGAGCGGCAATTTGCAGATCCGCGCCGCCAAGGTGGGCGATCAGACGGTCATTTCCCGCATCGTGGGCATGGTAGAGGCCAGCGAACTGAAAAAAGCGCCGATTCAGCGCTACGCGGATAAATTTTCCAATTATCTGGTGCCGCTGAACTTCCTGCTGTGCCTGTCGGTATGGCTGGTCACAAAGGATCCGCAGAAAGCGCTGAAGATGCTGGTTATCGATTATTCCTGCGGCATCAAGCTGTCCACCGCCACGGCGTTCTCCGCCGCAATCAATACAGCGGTGCGCCAAGGCGTGCTGATCAAGGGCGGCGCGTTCATCGAACAGATGAGCAGCGCCAACACCGTGCTGCTGGATAAGACCGGAACCATTACCGAAGGCAAGCCGCGCATCGTTTCGATGGCGATTCTGAAGCAGGGCATGGCTCAGCAGGAGGTGCTTTCCTACGCCATGGCGGCGGAGGAAACCAGTACGCATCCGCTGGCGGGCGCGATCATGCGCTATGGCCGCCAGTTGGGCGCGATCGTGCCGCCGCACGATGAAGTGGTCACGGAGGTTTCCCGCGGCAGCCGCACCGTAGTTGATGGCAAGACCGTGCGCATCGGCAATCTGGAATACATGAAGGAAAACGGCGTGGTTTCCACCGTTCCCCTGCCCGGCGATGGCGGCGCGATCCCCAATTATGTGGGCGTGGATGATGAAATCATCGCCGTGCTGTACGCCATGGACAGCCCGCGCGAAAACGTGCGCCGCGCCATCAACATTCTGCGGTACGACGGCGTAGGCGATATCGAACTGCTGACGGGCGATATGGAAACGCAGGCACGAACAGTGGCGGAACAGGTCGGCGCGGACGGCTATCGCGCGCAATTGCTTCCCGAACAGAAGGCGGAAGCCGTACTGAAGCTGCAGGTACAGGGCAACGGCGTAGTGATGGTCGGCGACGGCATCAATGATGCGCCCGCGCTGGCGTATGCGGATGTGGGCATATCCCTGGGCAGCAAATCCACGGATATCGCCATGGAAACCAGCGATGTGATCATCAACCGCGATGATCCCATGATGATTCCCGCGCTGCGCAAGCTGGCGCGTTCCACGATGCGCATCGTACATCAGAACTTCGCGCTGGTTATCGCCATCAATTCCATCGGTCTGATCCTCGGCGCCGCCAGCGGCATTTCGGTCATGATGAGCGCGCTGCTGCACAATTCATCCACCATTCTGGTGGTGGCGAATTCGCTGCGGATCATGTTCATGAAGCCCGAAGAAGGGAGAATCTGATGCGCAACGAACAGGAAGCCGTTCATCTGGAGGTGCTTTCCGCCATCCGCGGGCGAATCCGCCTGCAGCTGGAGCGGAGCATTTCATCCATTCAACCCCTGCAGCGGCTGGAAGGGATACGATCCTGCCGCTACAATCCGCGCATCAACACGCTGCTGTGCGAATATGATCCCGCCACGATTTCCGAAGATGCGCTGCTCGTGCGCATTGGCGCGATTTATGCCGCACAGACGAACGCGCGCCTTTTGCACATCCGCCATTCGGAGGAAGCCGGTTTTTCCATGGCGCCCAGCGGCGGACTGGCGCTATTGTGCATCGGTCTGGACGGCGCGCTTTCGCTGGCGGGTTCATCGCTTACGATGTTCAGCCGCTGGCTCTCCACCGGCGCGACGCTCGCCGCCGTGGTGGAACATGGCTATCAGGAACTGCACGTGCGCGGCAGCTTTGATCCGGAGGTCATGTCCGTCGTTTATCTTATCAATTCCGTCGGCAAGCCCGGCGCGGTGCGCGCCAGCCTGCTGGCGTGGATTATCACCTTTGGCCGTCATCTGATTCCGCGCGCCCCGCGCGAGCAGCCCTATCTGGTTCGGCGGTCCGGCAGACAGGTAACGCTCACGCCGATGGCGGGAAGCGAAAGCGAACTGGCGTTCGCCGGAAGCATGTTCCGTCGGGGCATGGAAATGATGGTACATAAGGCGTAAAAACGTATTCTAATGCGGAACATAGAAGGAGGAAGTTATTATGACATTCAACAATCCCATGGTGAAGGGTATTTTGATCGGCGTTGGCGCGAGCGTTCTGGGCTTCTGCGCCTACAAGCACAATGAAGAAAAGGTGGATGATTTCCTGCGTCGCCACGGCGTGAAGGTAAAATCCCCCGCTGCGGACTTCGAAACCATGTCCGTTGAAGATCTGATGCGCACGAAGGAAACCATCGAAGATCTGATCGCCGAAAAGGAAATGCAGGATCAGAGCATCACGGTGGAAGCGGAGCCCGCCGAAGCATAAAACCGGTGCTGAATCAGATAAAACAGCCGTTCACCTGCAATGCGTGAACGGCTGTTTTTGTTTCATTTCTTATGCAGTGGGCGCATCCAGCAGCGCCGATGCGCGCTTGAGTTCTTCGCGAATTTGAATGTGCTGCGGGCATACGGTTTCGCAGAGTCCGCATTCGATGCATTCGTTCGCGCGGTTACGTCCAAAGCCTTCGCGCGCCCAGCTGTAATTGCCAAGCACGATTTGCAGATTGCCGAAGCGCTGATACGTATTGTACGCCGCAAATGCGCCGGGAATCGCGATCTGCTGCGGGCAGCCCTTCAGGCAATACTCGCAGCCCGTGCAGGGAATGGTGGGGATCGCTTCGATCATTTCGCGCGCCTTGCAGATCACCTGCTGTTCATGCGCATTGAGCGGCTTGAAATGATCCATGGTTTGCAGATTATCGCGCACCTGTTCGATGCTGGACATGCCGGATAGCACGGTCAGCACGCCGGGCAGCGAAGCCGCAAAGCGGATCGCCCACGAAGCGGGCGTGGCTTCCGGATTTTCCTTACGGAACAGCTCCGCAACGTTGGCGGGCGGCGTCGCCAGATTGCCGCCGCGCACCGGCTCCATGATCACAACGGGCTTGCCGTGCTTGCGCGCGACCTCGTAGCATTTGCGGGACTGAATCTTTTCATTTTCCCAATCAATATAATTGATTTGCAGCTGCACGAATTCCGCTTCGGGATGCTGCGTCAGGATCGCATCCAGCTTATCCGCGGTATCGTGGAAGGAAAAGCCGATGTGGCGAATCTTGCCCTCCGCCTTCTTTTCGAGGATAAAGCGCCACAGATCCAGATCTTCATACAGCGCCGTGCGATGATCGCCCAGATTGTGCAGCAGATAGAAATCAAAATAGCCCGCGCCCGTGCGCTCCAGCGATACATCGAACATCTTCCGCGCTTCCTCCGCGGTCTTTTTGGAAAACAGCGAAAGCTTGGTCGCCAGATAGAAGCTATCGCGCGGGTGGCGCTCTACCACGGCCTTGCGCACCGCGATTTCATTCGCGCCGTCGCCATAGGAATATGCCGTATCAAAGTAGGTATAGCCGTGCGCCATGAATTCATCCACCATCCGGCAGGTCTGTTCCAGATCGATTTCATCGCCCGCCATCGGCAAACGCATCATGCCAAAGCCCAGCTTCGGCATCAATTTTACAAATTCCTCGTTCATTGCTTTCTCCTTTCAAACCGTTTGTATGATTTCATTCTAACATAGCTGAATCCGTTCGTCAAGCGCACCGATTTTTTCAATCCGCAATGTCCGGACGATCGCATTTGCGCCGCAGCTCCGCCCGCAGGCGCGCGCTGTCCAGCGCGGCAAAATCATCGGTCATCGCCGCGGCGGTACCGGCAGCCTCGCCCGTCACCGCGCATACGGGAATCACGCGCGTCACATCCCACATGGCGTCCGTGGCGGATATGCACCTACCCGCGGCGATCACGTTTTTCAGCTTCGTGCTGTACAGCGCGCGGTACGGGATTTCATATACATAGCCGCGCCTGCGCCAATCCGCGATCCTGCCGATGCCATCGAAAAAGCATACATCGTTTTCATCATCGCGCAGGACGTATTCGCCCACAATGCAGCGCGTCATGCGCACCTGCGGGATCGTCGGCAGCGTGACGGGCGATAATTCCGGATCGTTTTCCCGCCGCCTGCGCACATCGCCCAGTATCTGCGCGTGCGCCGCGCACACCATTTCGGAAAGCTCCGCGCCATTAAGCCCCTGAAAGCGCCGGTTCACCAGCAGTTCCGGCGTTCCCAGTTCATCGCGCCGCTCGTCAGGTGCATCGCAGAAGCCCAGCGGATTCAAATTCACGCCGTCCCGACCCGCACTGTAATACCATGCCGCCAGCACGTTTCCCTGCTGAAACGCCCGCGTCGGCGCATTCGACAGGTGAAAAACATCCGCATCGCCCGTCGCATCCACGTAGCTATGCGCCCGCGCGGCGTATCTTCCGCCCTTTTCTTCAAAAATCGCCGCGTAAACGCGATCATTCCGGCAATCCACGCCCGTAAGCGTCAACCCGTATCGAACGGTTACGCCGCTTTGAATCAGCGCCTCCTCCGCAAGCAGCGCGAATAATTGCGCATTGTACCGCAGCATGAACCGCTGCTCCGCCCGCTTTTCCGTGCGATCGCCGAACCACGCATCCGGATAATCCGCCTCCACGCCCATCGAAGCCGAAAGGCGCAGAAGCTCCTCCGCAAGCCCATAGCTTACCTGTTTTCCTCGACCATCGCACAGCGGAAGGTAAATCGTCACCAGTCCCGCCGTCGCCAATCCGCCCAGCATGAACCCGTGCTCCGCCAAAAGCACGCGCTCGCCGCTCCGCGCAGCGGCGAGCGCGGCGGAAATTCCCGCAACGCCGCCGCCAACGACGATCACATCATAGCTTTCGCGAACGGGCGTACTCAACTGTTCCTGAATGAATTCCATCCCGCTTCCCCCTATTTCCATAGATAAATATGGGGCTGTGATTTTTCACAGCCCCCAGGATGTTGACAAAGTCAACATCCTGCAGACGCTGAAAAACGTCGCAAGACAAGGAAACAGGAACTGCAAATGAGGGCGCATACACAAACGTATGTAACCGATTTTGCAGTTCCTGTTGACGCAGTAAGCAGAAATTTTCACTTCGTCAGAAGTGTTTCAGAAAATTTCTGCGGTTGCGGGGTTTGTCAGCGGTCTGAGGCTGTGATTTTTCACAGCCCCATGTGCTTCAGTAATTACTTTGCCGCGCCGCGCTTTGCGCGCTTCGGCTTATCCTTTTTGACCGAGGACCACGCATGCAGCACCAGCGCCAGCGCGATAACGCCGTAGCAGATGAACACGCGGAAGAATTCGCCGATCTGTGCATCGCCGAACAGGTTCTTGCCCGCGGCGGGCGCTACGATGAACAGCGTGTGGAACAGGATGCAGCCGATCAGCGCCTGCGCATTGGTTGCGCGCACGATGGATGCGCCGCCAACCAGAATCGCCGCGCCTGCGTACAGGCCTACCTGTTCATGCGCGCCGTAGGTCTGGAAGGAGCCCATGTTCTGCACGAACAGCAGCTGACCCCAGCCCGCCAACACGGTGGAAATCATGATCGCGATCACGCGGGTACGGTTTACATTGATACCGGAAGCATTCGCAACGGTACGGTTCTGGCCAACCGCGCGGAACTGCTGACCCAGACGGGTTTTCATGATCGCCGAATTGAACAGGCACAGCAGCGCGATCAGCAGATAGGTGATCACGGGAATGTTCACCATGGTGAAGCACTGCGCGATGACCGGAATCTGATACAGGCCGCAGCACACCGCCATCGCGGCGATGGTAATCACGGCGCGCTTTACAGGCGTGCGCTTCATGATCAGCAGAACGATGGCGATCACGGCGACGACCGCCGCGGTGATGTACAGCATCGTGCCGAACGGCAGGCGCACCAGACCATCGATCGCGTACTTGATGCCATAGGTGGGATTGCTCAGGTCGATGGTATTCGCGACGCCCGTGGAGCCCTTGATCACCAGACCGGGGGTGTTCAGCGGGATCAGATTGCCGAAGATGAACAGGAACAGCAGCTGATACAGACCGTTGGCGAAATAGCCGAGGATCATGCCGCCGATCATTTCCTGACCCTTCATCTTGTTGAGCAGATTGCCGATCAGATAGCCGAACAGCGCGCCGATCGGAAGGGAAATGCCCATAGCGGCGAGGAAGCCCCACACGCCGGGAATCTGCCATTCCGTAATCCAAAGCGCCGCAATCTGCGCCGCCATCGCACCGATGGTGATGGCGAAGTTGATGCCCATACCGGCGACGATCGGGATGATCAGTGCCAGTACGATGAACGCATTGCGGGTCAGACGGCTGAACAGTTCATACATCACATAGGCTACGGACTGGCCGGAATACACAAGGCAAACCAGACTCAGCACCACGAAAATCAGCAATACGGCGTTCTTCTTCAGAAACGCGCCCAGATTGAACTGCTTATCACGCACGAGTCTCACCTCCCGATTTGGTCAGTGCATACAGGATGATGCCGTTGGAAATCAGAATACGCATGGTTTCCGAAATCGTGGACTGCGGAACCAGCACGTTCGCAACCGGCATGCCCAGCGTGAGCACGCCCTGGAACAACAGCGTTCCGATGATGACGTGGCTGATCTTGCAATGCGTGGTGGACGCGCCGCCGATCAGAACCGCGCTCGCCGCGACGAAGCCCATCTGGCGCGGCGCGGTGTAAATCTGCATGAAGCCGTAGCTCTGGGAGTACACCAGAATGCCGATCGCGCCCAGCACGGTGGAAAGCACGGTGCCGATGATGCGCATCTTATCCACGTTTACGCCGGTTGCCTCCGCAAAGCGGGGGTTGGAACCGGCGGCGCGCATCGCAACGCCCGTCTTGGAACGGGAGAACAGCCACACCAGCGCGCAGCACGCGAATACGAACAGCAAAAGTCCCGTCGGGATCGTAAGACTTCCGATCTTGAACTTCAGGAAGTTATCCAGATAATGGCGATAGGTTCCGCCCAGCGTGAAGGTATTGCGCAGACCCATGCCCAGCGGCCAGCGCAGCTCCAGCGAGGTAAAGGGCAGCAGGATCCATGCGATGCAGCTGAGGGATACGAAGGAATAGCCCACGTAGGTGGTAACCGCCATTTCGCTGCCCTTCAGCTTGTTCAGCAGCAATCCGTACAGATAGCCCAGAATGATCGCGAAGATCGAACCCAGCGCGATGGAGAACCAGAAGCCCAGACCATAGCGGATGTTGAATTCGATGGACATAATGCCCGCCAGCAGGCCGCCCAGAATACCTACCGGCAGACCCAGGTTCAGGCTGATGCCGCACTGAATGCCCGGCAGCATCGCCAGCACCAGCACCGCGTTCATGCCGAAGCGAACGATGGTGTTGGAAAGCAGCGTGGGCAGCGAAAGATCATACAGCACCGCCATCACGCACAGCACGACGAAGAACATACCGATGATCAGACGCGGAATGCCCAACTTCTTCACCAGCGTCTTGTAGAACAGGATCAGCAGACCCAGAATCGCCAGCGCAACACCCAGCGTAACGATATCATCGCCGTTGCGGATCAGCATCGCCTTGAACGGGCTTTCGAGCGCGTCCTTGCCATTATTTTCCGCATAGCGATCGTACCGCGTGGCGTAATCCTCGTTTGCGCCCTGGCAGATCACATTTTCAATCGCGCTCTGCAGCGTATTCAGCGCGGAATCATCCAGCGCGGTGTATACGTTCTTCAGTGCGGCGCCCAGCGCGGCGTAGGCTTCATCCGCCTTGGCGCGCAGCGCGTTCATTTCCTCGGTCGCCACAAAGCCCGAAAGATCGGGCGCGGCTTCCTCTTCCGCGGGGAGCTCATCGCTCATTTCGCCGGATTCGCTCGTCAGATCGGTATTTTCCGCCGCAGCTTCGATTTCCGCCTCCGCCGCCGCATCATCCGTCGCCGCAGCTGCATTTTCTTCCAGATATTTCGCCTGTGCGGCGGCTTCTTCCGTATAATACGCCTTCAGCGCATTTTCCAGATCGGCGATGGGCGCATGCAGCGCTTCTTCATCCACGGTGGCGTAATCCACCAGCGAGGTCTGCGCCTGCGCGCGCGTTTCCGCCTCCGCCTTTTCTACCGCGGCGCGAATTTCCGCCATACCGCCGCCGGCTTCCTTCGCCGCCTTCGTAGCTTCCGACTTTGCTAGCGCCACATAGGCTTCCACCGCGCCTTCGCCCGCGGCGTTTAATACCGCGCGCGTCTGCATGGCGGTCAGATTGGCCTGTCCGGTCGCGCCGGAACGCCCGCTCACGCCCAGTATGCCGACCACGATCATCACAGCAGCAAGCAGGAAAATGAGATAGGAAACAAATTTCTGAACACGGTTTTTGGTCATGCTTCGCTGCCTCCCTTCCTTACCTTGGCGTCATCGGGACGAATGCCGGACATCGCCAGACCGAAATCTGCGCTGCTGGCGTCGGGCGCCAGCACATCGACTACCTTGCCCTCCGAAACGATCGCAATGCGATCGCAGATGGAGCAAAGCTCCATCAATTCAGAAGAAACCATCACAACCGTAAGACCCATTTCGCGGTTCAGCTTTACCAGCGTTTCCAATACCAGCTTCTTCGCGCCGATATCGATGCCGCGCGTGGGTTCCGATACGAACAGGAACGTGGGATGCATTTCCAGCGCGCGCGCGATGCACACCTTCTGCTGGTTGCCGCCGGACAGCGTTCCGGTGAACTGATCCATTGAAGCGCAGCGAATGTCCAATTGTTCGATCATCCGCTGAGTTTCCTTGCGGATCGCCTTTTCATCGCGCAGGGTGGCGATGGTCTTCCCGAACAGCTTGAACTTCTTCAGGAAATCGTTGTTCACCTGCATGGCGTTGAAAACCACGTTATCGGCGATGGACTGATTCAGCAGAAGACCCACCTTGCGGCGATCCTCGCTGACCATCGCGATGCCGCGCTCCAGCGCGTAGCCGGGCTTATTCAGTTCCAGCGCTTTGCCGTCAAATTCCACTTCGCCCTCGGCGGGGTACAGACCCATCACGCCGTTCGGGATGCCGACCTTGCCCTGACCCGCCAGACCGCCGATGCCCAGAATTTCGCCCTTGTGTACGGTGAGCGATACATCCTTGACCTCTTCGCCGGGCATGCTGACCTTCAGATGGCTGATCTTCATGGCGATTTCATCGGATATGGGCTTTTCGCGCGCGGGAGCCTTCACCATGCCTTCGCCGCTTCGACCCACCATCAGCTCCGCCAGTTCCACGATGTTGGTATCCTTCGTGGGCTTGGTGGTAACCAGATGGCCGTCGCGCAGGATGGTGATGGCGTCCGCCGCCGCCATAACTTCATCCAGGCGGTGGGTGATGAAAATAATCGCGATGCCGCTTGCCGCGATTTGCTTCATCACGCGAATCAGCTGATCCGCTTCGGATTCCGTCAGCACGGCGGTCGGCTCATCGAATACCAGCAGCTTGATGCCCTTCTTATCGATTTCGCGCGCAATTTCTACAAACTGCATATAGCCTACGGGCAGACCGCTGACGTAGGCGTAATCTTCAATGGACATGCCAACCAGTGAAAGCGCCTTCTTCGCGTCCTCGCGCATGGCGGGCATATCCAGCGTTTCCAGATTCTTGCCGAGCACGCGGGATACGAGATTCGGCTTGGTGATTTCGCGGTTCAGCTTGATGTTTTCAGTAACGGTGAAGCTACCCAGCAGCATGAATTCCTGATGAACCATGCCGATGCCCTTCGACATCGCATCGTGCGGGGACGTGAAATGCGTTTTTTCGCCGTCCAGCAGAACCTCGCCTTCGAATCCGCCGGTATCGTGGATCACCGGCATACCAAAGAGCACGTTCATCAAAGTGGACTTACCTGCGCCATTTTCGCCCAGCAGCGCATGAATTTCGCCCGGCTTCACGGAAAGGCTCACGTTTTCCAGAACCGTGTTTTCGCCGTAGCGCTTGGTAATGTCCCTCATTTGGAGTACATATTCGGCGCTCAATCGGGTTTCCTCCTTCTTTTTGTATCGCACGCCCGACCGGCGCGCAAACAACATTGTTTTGACATTGACCGTCTGCGATTCGCTTGCGAATTGAATGCGCGCATTCGCAAATGAATCGCAGACCGTAATTGTGAATTACATGGGGAAAGGGCCCGCCCGATAGGGCGGGCCCTGATGTTCAAATCATGTCCGCTGAATTACAGATAATCTGCAAAGTCGATGGGAGCAAGCAGAACGGTGTAGTAGTTATCATAGGTGGTGCCGTTGGCATCGGTGTACTTTTCAACCGTCGCGCCCGGCAGCTTCTCCTGGAACAGCGCGTTCAGAGCATCAGCGTTGTTCGGCTCAGTGACGATGCCATCGATATACATCTTGGCATATTCAACGCCGATGGCGATGATGGACATGGCAACGGGGGACGGCCAGGTGGAGTAACGACCTACGGCGTCATGCTCCTGCAGCTTCAGCGCGATCTGATGCAGCGCTTCCTCGTCATCGCCGCCCAGTTCCAGTTCGAGACCCAGAACGGTCGGGAACGCATGATACGGGGACGGGCAGCAGGGGGACGGATAGTATCCGTTCGGCTCGTCCAGCAGCGCCTGCTGGAGGGCTTCCTGCATACCGCAGTTGGTGGTGAAGAAAGCAACCTTCTTGCCTTCATACTTTGCCAGCTGCTGCGGTACGTCTTCCAGGATGAACTGCTTGGAAGCGGTCGGGCCAGCTTCAGCGGTCGGGTCGGGCGCGGTTACGTCAACCATTTCGATGCCCAGCGCGTCCGCGTTCTGCTTCAGCAGCTCATGACGGCCAACGATCAGTTCCATCGCCATGTGGCGCGGGAAGGAATAATGGATGAATACATCGATGCCCCACTCAGCGCACTTTTCCATGATGGTGTCGCCCTGCTTGATTTCATCGGCGTACATTACGATGTTGCTCGCGGCGGAGATGGTCGCGGGGTCTTCCTGCGGAGTGCCGGCGATCAGAAGGATATCATCGCGGCCCATTTCGCGGATCTTGTCGAAGCCGGCCTTTGCGCCCGGAACGGCCTGGCACATAACGATCGCCTTCACATCGGGGTCGGAGCCAAACGCAACCAGCTTGGAAACGGTGGTTTCCATTTCAGCCATGAAAGCATCGGGATAGGTATCGGTGATGATGTGATCGCCGTACTTTGCCTTTGCATTCTCGGCAGCACGGAATTCTTCTTCGCCCTGGGTGGTGGTGCCGGTCAGGATTGCGATCTTCCAGTTGCCTTCTTCAGCAGTTGCGACTACGCACATGCTCAGAACGAGGGCAAGAACCAATACGAGGCCAAACAGTTTCTTCATGGTAGTTCCTCCATTCCTCAATTCCTATCGAACGCGGATAAAGCCGCTGACAGGTTTCAAATTTGTGACCGCTTGCGGTCTACCTGACAATGTTAACACACTCAGCATGATAAAGCAATAGAAGAAGTGAATAATTAACATATAAATTAATGCAAATCCATGTCCAATGGTGCGTCCCGAATATTTTTCGGCGCGCTTTTGCATCTCCAGCCCGTGCAGACGATCATTCGCATGGTTTACTTAACGGATTGGCGCATGCCGATATCCCATTTTTCGGATCGATATTATGCATACTGCGGAATATGTTGCGCGCCGCGTCCGGATTTGTGCGCTCCAGATCGGCGATCAGGCGCTTCATTTCCAGCCGTTTGGAATCGCTCTGCGCGCCGCGCTCGGTTCGGCGGCAGGCGCAGTTTAAAAACGTAAGCCCGTTTTCATCCCGCCAGCGGATGATTTCCGATTCGCGCACGCGATACATCGGGCGAATCAGGCGCATTCCTTCCACATGATCGCTTTCGATCTGGGGCAGCATGGTCTGAATGCGGCCGGCGTAGATCAGATTCAGCATCGTGGTTTCCACCACATCATCAAAATGATGCCCCAGCGCGATTTTGCTGCAGCCGATGGATTTTGCGTAGCGGTACAGATAGCCCCTGCGCATCTTGGCGCACATAAAGCACATGTTGCAATCCATCTGCCCCACCGCTTCAAATATATCCGTATCGAAAAATTCCACCGGAATGTTCAGAAGCGCGCAGTTTTCCGCAATCCGCCGCCGGTTTTCCGCCGTATAGCCCGGATCCATGCAGATAAAGCGCAGTTCAAAGCGCTTCGGGCTGTGTCTTTGCAGATTCTGCATCAGTTTCGAAAGCAGCATTGAATCCTTCCCGCCGGATATGCATACGGCGATTCGATCGCCCTCGGATACCAGATCGTATTCGCGAACGCCCGCCATGAACGGGCGGCGGATGGATTTCAGATAGGTCTTATCCAATCCCTGTTCGATCTCCTGCCAGAATTCCATATCATCCCTCCCGTTTGTTCAGCGGATTCCACCGGCCGCGCAGGTACCGGATCGACAGAAGCGCGCCCAGCAGAATGTTGTGCGCGATCATGCACGCCCATGCGGCGGTCAGACCCTTGCCCAGCACCATCAGCATGATATAGGTGCCCAGTATGCGCACGCCCCACATGCCGATGATGTTAAACGCAAACGCATAACCCGTATCCCCAACGCCCTGAAAAATACCTTCGATGATGATCGCGATGCCGTAGATCGGCTCCGTAACCGCCACCATCCGCAAAACGCGCGCGCCCAGATCGATCACCGCCGCATCCGGCGTAAACAGCCCCATCAGCGCGGGTGCGGTGAAGAACAGAATGCTGCCCGTCAACGTCATCAGCGCCACTTCGATATAGATCATCATGCGCGATATCCGGCGCATCGCCTGCGCATCGCGCGCGCCGTAGCAATTGCCCGCCAGCGTCGCCGCAGCGGTCTGCATGCCGTAGCCGGGGATGTAAAAGGCGGATTCGGCGGTATTCGCGATCGAATGCGCCGCCGTGGCGATCGTGCCCAGCGTATTGATCATCGATGCGAACGCCACATAGCCGAACGACGTACCGAACCGCTGCAGCGCGCAGGGCAGCGCGATCTTCAGGCACGGCTTCAAAATCGTTCGATCCGGCTTCAGCGAAAGTCCGCGCGGCGAAAGATCGCGGTGCCGGTAGACCGCAATCGTCATCGCCGTGCCGCCGTAGATCAGCGCGGCGGCGCTGGCGATCGCCGCGCCGGTCACGCCCAGATTTGCGCCCCAGAGCGTTATGCGCGCGCCGAACAGCGAAACCGTGCGCGTGGGATAAATCAGCAGGAAATTCAATACCACGTTGATCGCGTTCAGAATCAGATTGACGCGAAGCGGCGTTTTCGTATCGCCCGCCGCGCGAAGGCAGGTGGAAAACAGCACCTGCGCCACGCGAAACAGCATGGGCACATACAGGATCATGAAATACCGCGCGGCTTCGGGCACGACGTCCGCGTCCGCGTGCATCCACACCGGCACGGATCGGCCGAAGATCAGCGTGAGCGCCGTGAGCAGCGTACCCATGATGATTGCGATCATCGCGGTCTGCGCCACGGCGCGGCGCGCCTTTTCCGGCTCCTTTGCGCCGATGGCGCGCGCGATGTACGCCAGAAAGCCGATGCCCAGCGCGTGCAGCGTGCTGTTGATCAGCCAGCTTACGGTGGTGGTCACGCCCACTGCCGCGGTCGCGCGCGCGCCGATGCGCCCGACCATCGCCGCATCGGCATATTGCACCGCCGTTTCCAATATCTGTTCCATCACGGTCGGCCACGCCAGCAAAACGATCGTCTTGAACGTCGCCCGATTCGACAGCTTATCTTTCATCCAATTACTCCCATGCCCATTCGCGGGCGCTTGTACACAAAAAGCCCTCGGCGGTTGCCCGTCGAGGACTTTCATTATGAAGGCTTACGTGCCGATTAATAGCGGCTCTGACGCTGTGCCTCGAAGCATGCGCGGCAATATACCGGACGATCTCCGCGGGGCTGGAAAGGAACCTGCGTGGGCTGGCCGCAGCCATCGCACACTACGTCGTACATCTGACGCTCGCCGCGGTTTGCACCGCCGTTGGCCTGACGACGCGCCGCGCGGCATGCCGGGCAGCGGCCGGGCTCATTCTGGAAGCCCTTGTCAGCGTAGAACTGCTGTTCAGAAGCGGTGAAAACGAACTGTGCGCCGCACTCACGGCAAGTTAAGGTCTTGTCTTCGAACATGGAAATATACCCTCCTAAATGTATGTGCCCTTTCGATGTGGTTTCTTTGATGCCGAGTCCTAACTCATCGGTAGGGATACCACCGGAGGGATACGGTTTCGAAGTTCTCTAATCGGGGCTAGCGATATTATAGCACATCGATTCTGAAATGTACAGCCTTTTTGCGATTTTTTCCACCAAATTTTTAACAGAAATACGTTTCACAATCCGATGGAACGCGCGCGTTTCTATTCGTTCTCCGGCGCGGAATCCGCACGCACGGGCGCATCGCCCGCCGGATCGGAAGGTGCATTCGCGGGCGCTTCAGCGCCCTGCGCATTTTCGCCGCGATGGCCGCGGCCGTTTCTGCGGCGCGGGCGCTTATGCTCCTTCGGCGCGGCGGAATCCCCCTCCTCGCCCCGCGCGTCCTTCAGCTTTTCCAGGAACTGATCCGTGGACAGATTCTTGGGCGCTTTCTGATGCGGATAGCGCTTGCGCTTGGGTTCTTCTTCCGTTTCCTGATCCTCCGAACGTTCGGCGGCTTCGGCCTCCGCCGCCTTTCTGTTCTGGCGGCGGTCGGGCTGATTTCGATTTTCGCGCACGGCGGGCTGATCCTCCGGCCCCAGGCGGCGCACATCATCCATCGAGTATTCGCGCACCTCGAAGGAATCATCCTCGCCCACGCGAATGCGCACCTTCACGCGCTCGCGAATGGCGTTGATTTCCACGATCACGCCCGTTCCATCCGGCGTGACGATATCCTTGCCCACCTTCGGCACGCGCTTGAGCGTCTGCTCGTAGGTGTCCTGTTCATACTTCAGGCAGCACATCAGTCTGCCGCACTGGCCGGAAATCTTCGTGGGATTCAGTGAAAGATTCTGTTCCTTCGCCATCTTGATCGATACGGGCTGGAAATCGCCCAGAAACGCGCCGCAGCAGATATGCCGCCCGCACGGGCCGAGTCCGCCCAGCATCTTCGCTTCATCGCGCACGCCGATCTGGCGCAGCTCGATGCGCATCTTGAATACGCCCGCCAGATCCTTTACCAGCTCGCGGAAATCCACGCGGCCGTTGGCGGTAAAATAGAAGATGATCTTGGAATTATCGAACGTGTATTCCACGCTGACCAGCTTCATTTCCAGCTTGTGACGGGCGACCTTTTCCTGACAGATGGCGAAGGCCTCCTGTTCGCGCTTTTCGTTGAAGGCAGCGCGCTGCTCATCCTCCTCCGTGGCGATGCGAATCACCTTTTTCAGCGGCGCGACGATCTGATCATCGCTGATGGCGCGCGGCGCGGTGACCACTTCGCCAAATTCAATGCCGCGCGCGGTTTCCACCACCGCGTTCTGACCCGGACGCGGCCAAAGGTCGCCGGGATCGAAATAATAAACCTTGCCCGCCTTTTTAAAGCGAACGCCGATAACGGTTGCCATTATGGGTAAATCCTCCTGTTTGGATGTAAATTAACTATGTTTTTCAAGCAGCGCAAAGCACATGCGCTCCAGCGCGCTCATCCACGATACGTAGGACGCCGCCTGCCGCCGAAGCCGCATGACGCAAAGCAGCATATGGCTTCCGAGCAGCCTTGATTTTTTCAGCTGCGCGGCGCGATCCGTTTCCAGCGGCGCCATGCCGTTCTGCACGCGCATCAGATCGCGCGCCCACAATTCCAGAATCTCCATCACGTCGCTCTGGCGATCCTTCGCATCGCCGATTCTGCCCGCCGCGTGCTGCGCGTCCGCATCCGTCCGCAGATCCTCCACGGCTTCGATCACCTGCGCGCGCAGAGGCGCATATTCCGCATCCGCATCGATCTCCAGCGCGCGCCCCACGCTGCCCTGCGCCAGCGCCGCCGCCAGCTGCGCGCGCTCCGGCGCGACGCCCTTCGAAATCAGCACGCGCGCGCAATCCTCGATTGACAGACAGGAAAAGCGCACCCGCAGGCAGCGGGACACGATCGTATTCAGCAGCGCGGCCGGCGTATCGGTCAGCAGAAAAAATAAGACATCGCCGGGGGGATTTTCCAGCGTCTTGAGCAGCGCATTCTGGGCGCTTTCGTTCATGCAGTCCGCGCGATCGATGATCGCGATTTTATAGCCGCCCTCGCGCGCGGTGAGCGAAAGCGTATCGATCAGATCGCGAATCTGATCCACTTTGATGATGTTTTTTTCCGGCGCGACCCGATGAATATCCAGATGCGCGCCCGTTTCGCATTTTTTACACGCGGAACAGACCCCGCAGGGGCGTTCGCCGTCGCCGGTGCAAAGCACCGTCTGCGCAAACAGCTCCGCCATGGTTTTTTTGCCCGTTCCGTGCGGGCCGGTGAACAAAAGGGCATGAACAATGCGCCCGGCTTGCGCCGAACGCATCAGTTGCTGCATTTTTGCGTCCAACCCGACAAATTCACCGATTTTCAAGCCATCCTCCGGCGATACGAACCAACATCAGAACTTTTTAAACTGTTCCACATCCAGCACGAATACGATCGCGCCGCCAACGGTGACTTCGATGGGATAGGCGGGAATATACATGCCCGCCGTGCCCGTAATCGGCGTGTGCACCGGCGTCATCTGCTTGCGGCTCTTGCAGGTGGTTTCGATGATGTGCATGGCTTCCTCCATTCGATCATCGTCAACGCCCGTAAGCAGCGTGGTATTTCCGGATCGGAGGAATCCGCCCGTGGTCGCCAGCTTCGTTACGCCGAAGCCGCCCTCCATCAGCTTGCCCAGCAATCTGGTTGCATCTTCGTCCTGTACGATTGCGATAATAAGTTTCATGCCTTTTCACCTCCGTACCTTTGTAAAGATTATTATACACGAATTCGCGCGCCAGCGCAAGAAAAATTTTCGCCGGCGGGCAAAGCGCTTTTACAGCAGTATGCACAGCATTCCGCCGCTGCCCTCGTTGATGATCTTGCCCAGCGACTGACCGAGCTTTTCGCGCACATCGTCGCTCAGATGCAGAAGCTTCGCACCCATTTCATCGCGCACCAGATCGCGCAGGGGCTTTCCGAATACTTCGGTATTCCAAAGCTCCGCGGGATCCTTGCGATAGGCGGCGATCAGGCTTTCCAGCAGATCGCCGGATTGCTTTTCCGTGCCCACGATCGGCGAAACATCGGTTTGCAGCGATACGCGCACCATGTGAATCGAGGGCGCGGACGCGTGCAGGCGCACGCCGTAATGCCCGCCGTCGCGCGCCAGCTCCGGCGGATTCAGTTCCATCTCCTCCACCTCCGGCAGCACAACGCCGTAGCCCGTGCTCTCCGCGCTCTGCAGCGCGGGCGCAATGCGCGCGTAGGCCCGCTCGTCCGCCGCCATGCGCTTCATCAGATCGAACAGATGCTCCTCGCCGTCGATCTCGCATCCACACGCCTCGCCCAGAATCCTGTAGAACAGCCCTTCCTTCATATGAACGCGCAGATCGGCGCTGCCATCGTTCATGTTCAGCTGATCCTGCTGCGCGCTTTCCACATATTCGTTATCGCGCATCGCCTGTACCGCCGCTGCGCCGTCGCGCATATGATGTATGGATTTTGCCGCCGTTCGGATCGATTCCAGCACCGATCCGCCCAGCCAGTGATCCGCATCCAGTCCGGCGACCCAGCCCGGCGCTTCGATACGAAGCTCGCGCAGCGGGAATTCCATTAAGATATCCGAAAGCAGGCTCTGCATATCCTCCGCGCGCATATGCGCAACGTCCGCCGCCATCACGGGCACATCGTACCGGCGCTGCAATTCATCGCGCAGATCGATGGTAGAACCCGCCTGCGGATGCGTGGAATTGAGCAGCACCGCAAACGGCTTGCCCAGCTGCTTCAGTTCCGCAATCGTGCGCGCCTCGGCGCGCGCATACGCATCGCGCGGCAGATCCAGTATGCTTCCGTCCGTGGTCACCACCACGCCGATCGTGGAATGATCCTCGATTACGCGGCGCGTGCCGGTTTCCGCCGCTTCATCAAAGGGAATCGGTCGATCCGACCACGGCGCGGACACCATCCGCGCTTCGCCGTTTTCATCCGCGCCCAGCGCGCCGTCCACCATATAGCCCACGCAGTCCACCAGCCGCACGCGCGCGCTGCCGGAATCGGGCAGCGTGAGCGCAACCGCCTCGTTCGGCACAAAGCGAATCTGATTCGTCATCACCATGCGCCCGTCCCCGCTCTGTGGCAGTTCATCCCGCATTCGATCCAGATTGCCGCCGCTTTCAATGCCGGGCAGAACCATAAGCTCCATGAACCGCCGAATGAAGCTAGATTTGCCCGTTCGCACAGGACCGACGACGCCGATGTAAATATCGCCATCGCATCGGCCCGCTATGTCCCGATAAAGTGCATACTGATCCATGGAACCGCCTCCCAATGCTTCTTCACGAAAACCTTATGAGATCGCGGGCGGCGGTATTCATGGAATTACCTGCATCTTGCAATCGGCGGCGAAAGGCTATATAATGGTATGGAACGATGAAAAAAGCGAGGTGATCGGGCATGGCACGCCGCAAAGCGGGATTTTTCCACAGACTGCTGCGCCGGTACAAAAAAATACCGAAGCAGCTGCGCAGTTCCAATGTGCATCAGCGCAGCCGCGCCCAACGGCTGATCACCTTAACGATCTGCATCCCCGTGATGCTGTACTGCATCGGCTACATCTGCTGGAACACGACAAACCGCCGCAGGATCGAAGCGGAAAACCGCGAATATCAGGCGCTGTACGCAACGCCCGAACCGACGATCATCCCCACCGCCGCGCCGACGATCGCGCCGACGCCGACCCCCGCGCCCACCGAAGCGCCGACGATCGTGCCGACGCCGACGATCGAACCGACCGCGGCGCCGCAGGTGATTCTGCAAATTCACACGCAGGAGGACGCGCGCTGGTCGCCGGAGGCAACGCAGCTTTCCCCCATGGATACGCCCACATTCGCCGTGGCGATGGATGATCCGATCTTCCAGCAGGCGGAGGATGAACCGATCGCAGCGGCAGAACCGACGGCGATTTCCACGCCTTCGCCGACCCCCGCGCCAACCCCGACCCCCGTGCCCACGCCCAGCCCCACGCCGCGCGCTACGGCGGACGCGGATACGCTGGTATACGCGCTGGAAACGCCGCCGCCCGTACAGGAATCCTTTCAGGCGCTGCTCGCCCGCAACCCTGAAACGGTCGGCTACATCCGCATCGGCGAGGAAATTTCTCTGCCCGTGGTGCAGCGCAAAAACGACAACGATTATTATCTGAATCACAATTTTGACGGCAAGGACAGCAACGGCGGAACACTGTTTCTGGATGGATCGAACCTGCTGGTTCCGGAGGATATGAATCTGATCGTGTACGGTCACAACATGAAGAACGGCACGATGTTCCGTCCGCTGACCCAGTACGCCGATATGGATTTTCTGAAGACCCACGGCACGGTATACTTCGATACGATCTATCAGAACCGCGCCTACGTGCCCTTTGCGGTGCTGACCGCATCCATGGAGCCGGACAGCGACAGCTATATCAATATCCGTAAGTTTCTGTTCGAACCGGATGAATTCGACGCCTACGTGCGCAGGCTTCAGGCGCTTTCCATCTATGATATGGAGGTGGACGTGCGCTACGGCGATTCGATCCTGCTGCTGGTCACCTGCGAATATACGCACAACAGCGGCCGGTTCATGGTGGCGCTGCGCGCCGTGCGCGATGATGAAACCGAGATTCAAATGAACGAATTATCGCGGTATGCAAAACGAAAATAACGCAAATCAGCGGTTTTCTCCAAAAGTACGCCGATCAACATCAAACCCCTGCTTTCCTCTGATGAGAAAGGCAGGGATTCGTGCTTTTTTGGCGCCCTCTGATGAGAAAAACATGGATCCGCGCTTTTTGGCTCCCTCTGACGAGGGAGCTGGCATCGGCATTTGCCGATGTCTGAGGGAGAGAACCCCTATCGCAGAATCCACAAAAATTCGCGAGTTACGTTATCTCTCCCCCAGTCAGCTTCGCTGACAGCCCACTCGTCAGAGGTGGCCAGTTTTTTTGCTTTCCTATCCCCGAATCGTTCCGCCGCCGAGGACGATATCCCCGTCATACAGCACCGCCGCCTGACCGGGCGTTACGGCGCGCTGCGGATCATCGAACGAAATGTGTACATCATGTTCGCCGCACGGCGTGACGGTCGCCCACTGTTCCGCCTGACGATAGCGGATTTTCACCTTGCAACGAATCGCCTGTTTCGGGCTTTCGCCGCTGATCCAGTTAAAATCCGCAGCATCGGCTTCGGTGCTGAACAGATCTTCATTTCTGCCGAGCACGACGGTATTGCTCTGCGGGCAGATTCTGCATACGTACAGCGGTTCGCCGGCGGCGATCCCCAGCCCCTTCCGCTGGCCGATCGTATAATGAATCACACCCCGATGCGTTCCCAGCACGTTTCCGCATCGATCCATAAAATTGCCCGCCGCGGCCTTGCAGCCGGTTTGCAGTTCGATGATATGCGCATAATCGCCGTTTGGCACAAAGCAGATGTCCTGGCTGTCCGGCTTATCCGCGTTGACGAAGCCGTTCTGTTCCGCCAGCGCGCGAACGTGCGTCTTGCACAGATCGCCGAGCGGAAAGCGCGTGTGCGCCAGCTGATCCTGCGTCATGGCATACAGCACATAGCTTTGATCCTTGGTCGAATCGATCGCCTTTTTCAGCACATAGCGCCCGTCCCGTTCCTCGATTCTGGCATAATGGCCGGTGACCACACAATCGCAATCCAGAATCTTCGCCCGATCAAACAGCTTGCCGAACTTCATATAGCGGTTGCAATCGATGCAGGGATTCGGCGTAATCCCGTTCTGATAGCTTTCCACGAATCTGCGAATCACCGTATTTCGAAAATCATCCGTGAAATTGAACACGTAGAATCGCATGCCGAGTTCATAGGCGACGCTGCGCGCATCCTCCACATCCTCCAGCGAACAGCAGGTGCGCGATCGTTCCAGCCCCGCATCCTCATTATGAAACAGCCGCATCGTACAGCCGATGCATTCATATCCATCATCCTGCATCAGCTTCGCCGCCAGCGAGGAATCCACACCCCCGCTCATTGCAATCAGCGCTCTTTTCACCGTTTTATTCCTATCATTCCTATTGTGTTGATAGGAATGATTATAGCTGCAGAGTTTTGCATTGTCAAGCGCGCTCCATAGAAAAAAAGCACCGGAAACGATACGTTTCCGATGCTTTTTATGGTCTTTCGCTTATTCCGCTGCGGCTTCCGTCTTGGGATAGATGCTGACCTGCTTGCGGGTCTTGCCCAGACGTTCGAACTTCACGATACCATCGATCTTTGCGTACAGGGTATCATCATCACCGATGCCTACATTGTGGCCCGGATGGATTTTCGTTCCGCGCTGGCGAACGAGAATGTTTCCCGCCAGAACGAACTGACCATCGCTGCGCTTGGTGCCCAGGCGCTGCGCATGGCTGTCGCGGCCGTTACGGGAAGAACCCATTCCCTTCTTATGAGCGAAGAGCTGAAGATTCATTCTGAACATTTGCTTTACCTCCGTTCCTTGAAGATAATCCGAAGATTGTGAGGGTATTCCCTCTGGATTGCCTGAAGACCTTCCTGAAGCGTGAGCAGCAGAAGCTGTGCCTGCCGGATCGCGGCTTCTTCGGCTTCGGGCGTCAAGCTGACTTCAATGAACGCTCCATCTTCATCAACATCGAACATCACGGGCGCTTTCAGGATGTTTTTCAATCCGTTCAGCGTGCTTTGCGTCAGCGCTGAAATCGCCGCGCAGACGATATCGCTGCCCGCTTCGGCATAACCTGTGTGTCCGCTGGAAGAATAGCCGATCAGAGCGCCGTCGGACCGTTTATAGAATGTAACGGTCGTGCCAAAGGTTTTCATCAGCCGTTGATAGCGGTGATTTCAACCTTGGTGTAGGGCTGACGATGACCCTGCTTTTTGCGCTCGTTCTTCTTGGCCTTGTACTTATAGACGACGATCTTCTTCGCCTTCACC
>CAKUKP010000018.1 GCA_934663625.1 uncultured Clostridia bacterium | reverse complement strand
ATAACGTCGCCCTGCTGAACACGGTACTGCTTGCCACCGGTCTTAATGACTGCGTACACGCGTTGCACCTCCTATACAAAAATCTCGCCGAAGTTTGGCAGCATTTGCATGCGTTTATAGCCGACTTCGAGCGGCTTACCTGATTATTATATATGTTTTGCCCCGCATTGTCAATCAACGCGGGGCAAAACCACGAAAAATAACAATGCAGAATCCGTGTACGATGAATCGCACCACAGATCATGCCCCTGTTTCCGGATTCATAGCAACGTAAGATTTTGGAGAAATCAAAAAATATTACCGTTCAAAATATGCGCAAATGCCCTCGACGAATCCCTGCACCAGCTTATCCTGATAATCGGGGCTGTTGAGCAGCACATCCTCCTCCGGATTGGTCAGATAGCCCATCTCCACCAGAATGCACGGAACGGTGGACCAGTTCAATCCGGTGTAGGTATCGCGCTTGTATACGCCGCGGCGCTTTGCACCGGTAGCCTCCACCATCTTATCGAGCAATGCATATGCCGCCGCTTCGCTTTCCGCCTGACATGCGCCCTTGCCGCGCACGAACATCGCGATGCCATTCGCGCTCTTATTCGTGCTGCCGTCGCAATGCAGGCGCAGCACCAGATCCACGTTCAGATCGTTCATCATGATCGCGCGTTCCTGATTGGAAATATCCACATCGTTGGTTTCGCGGGTCATGTATACGGTGCAGCCCTCGGCCTCCAACGCATCGCGCAGCTTCAGCGAAATATTCAGATCGGTTTCATATTCCGGAATGCCGGTTTTTCTGCCGGACGTGCCGGATGCAACCTTCGCCTTCTTTTCGCTGCTATCGGGCGCGATGGCCTCCCGATCATTGTTGCCATGCAGCTGATGCCCCGGATCGATGCCGATTGTGACGCCGGAAAGCCGCTGATTCAGCAACCCCGCCTCCTGCGCATAATCGCGCGCGGCGGAAACCTGCGCTTCCACATCGCCGACAAAATCCGCCTGCGCCATGCCGCACAGCAGCAGACAAAGCATCAGTACGGCGAAAATCAAACGCTTCATTATATTACGCCCCCATATGATTGATTCTATCTACCATTTGACGGAATACATTCACCAAATGTTCCAGATTGTACAATTCAATGCTGCCGATGCGCGCGCCCAACAGATTTTCCACGCACTCGCGGTAGGCGTTCAATAAATCCGCAGCGCGGATCACCCAATCCACATCGATCGGGCTTTCCGCCATCATGCGGCAAACCTCATCATTTACATCATAGCCCAGCAGTAGAATCATTCTGCCGATCTGCGCCGGTACGCGGGTGAACAGGCTGCCGTCCGCCACGCCGTCCGCCACCGCGCGATGCATCATTTCGCACAGCTGCGGCAGCATGCTGGCGCGCGTTTCCTCGCGCAGGTTCACATCGCCGTCGATGTAGCCGATTTTCACGATCAGGGCGTTCATATCCAGATCATCGCGGTTGAACAGGATCGTTTCCGAAAGCAGCATATTGATCCTGCGAATCGGCGTAAGCCTGCTCTGCGCCGTTTCCTGCCGAAGCGCATCGATGCGAACCTGCCCGTGTGCCTGCGCGATGGCCTTCAACAGGGACAGTTTCGATTCAAAGTAATGGTAAAATCCGCCCTTGGAGATCGAAAGCGCGTCCAGCACATCCTGAACGGACGTATGTTCATAGCCCTTCCTGGAAAACAGCTGCTCCGCCGCCTTCAATATGCTTTCCCTGCGCAAATCGCCCTTCTTCATGGTTTATCGTCTGCCCCTTTCTTCCCGTTTTCCGCCGTGCTTTGCGGGTCTGCCGCCTCGCCGGTCGTTTTCGCGATCGTTCCGGTTTCCGCGCCTGTCCGCATTTCCCGCCTTATTCTGCGCCGCGCGGCTTCGCGGCGGCCTGCCCTCATCCTTCTTTTTGGGATCATCCTTCTTTTTTTCGCGAATGTAGGGCGGAATCAGGCATTGCGCGCCCCAGCCGATCAGATCATCGCGCCCCGCCTTCAGAAGCGCTTCGCGCACCAGCGCATGGTTCGTCGGGATGTAATACTGCATCAGCGCGCGCTGCATCGCCTTTTCGTGCGGGTCGCGCGGCACGTACACCTGCGTCATATCGCGCGGATCCAGACCGGTATAGAACATCGCGGTGGACATCGTGCCGGGCGTGGGATAGAAATCCTGCACCTGTTCGGGGCGCAATCCCGTCTTTTTCATGTAGCACGCCAGCATGATCGCATCATCCAGATGGCTGCCCGGATGGCTGGACATGAAATACGGCACCAGATACTGATCCATATGCGCGTTTTCATTCGCCTGACGATAGCGGCGCACGAAATCATCAAATACCTCCGCTTCCGGCTTACCCATGTAATGCAGCACGCGCGGGCTTACGTGCTCCGGCGCGACCTTCAGCTGACCGGATACGTGGTAGCGCACCAGTTCATTCAGGAAATTCGATTTCGGATCCTTCAATACATAATCAAAGCGGATGCCGGATCGGATGAACACCTTTTTCACGCCGTCGATCGCGCGCAGGCCGCGCAGAATATCGATGTATTCCGTATGATCCGCCTTCAGATTTTTGCACGGCTGCGGAAACAGGCATTGCCGCTCCGCGCACGCGCCGCACTTTAACTGTTTTCCGCACGCCGGTTCGCGAAAATCCGCCGTTGGGCCGCCCACATCGTGAATATAGCCCTTAAAGCCGGACTGCTTTGTAAGCAGCCTGCCCTCCGCCAGAATCGATTCTTTGCTTCGTGAAGTCACGATCCTGCCCTGATGGAACGTGAGCGCGCAGAAATTGCACGATCCGAAGCACCCGCGCACGGAGCAGATCGAAAACTGCACCTCGGAAATGGCGGGCACGCCGCCCTGTTTGGCGTACATCGGATGCCATGTGCGCATGTAGGGAAGCGCGTACACCGCATCCATTTCGCGGCAGGTGAGCGGCATATCGGGCGCGTTCTGCAAAAGATAGCGCCTGCCATGCTTCTGCGCGATGGGCTTGCCGCGCACGGGATCCTGCTGATCATACTGCACCTTGAACGCCTCGGCATAGGCGCGCTTATCGCCCGCCACCGTTTCCATCGATGGAATTTCCAGAAAACCATCCGGAATTTCCCGCGCCATCACGCAGGTGCCCGGAATGCGCATTTCGGCAAAATCGCGATTTTCCTCGATCCACTTCGCCACGCGCAGTATGGATCGTTCACCCATGCCGAACATCAATACATCCGCGCAGGAATCCACCAGCATGGAATTGCGCACGCGGTTATCCCAATAATCGTAATGGGCAAAGCGCCGCAGCGATGCTTCCACGCCGCCGATGACGATGGGCACGGATCCGTAGGCCTCGCGAATGCGGTTGGCGTACACCGCCGTGGCTCGGTCGGGACGGCAGCCGGTCTTGCCGCCGGGCGCGTAGGCGTCCGTGGCTCTGGGCTTTTTCGCCACGGTGTAATGATTCACCATGGAATCGATCACGCCCGCCGTAACCAGAAAGCCCAGCCGCGGCTTGCCGAAGCGTTTGAAATCCTCGCAGGAATGCCAGTCCGGCTGGGGCAGCATCGCCACGCGGTAGCCGTTTTTCTCCAGCACGCGGGAAATGATCGCCAGCCCGAAGGACGGGTGATCCACATAAGCGTCCCCCGTGACGTACACAAAATCCGGCTGTTCCCAGCCCAGCGCGCGCATTTCCTGCGCGGTGACGGGCAAAAACCCCTTCGTCATGAATTACGCCTCCTTCGGCTGGCCGCCTTCGAAATCGGCGATCACCTTTTGCATCACATCCACCGCGCCCCGAAGCAGTTCCTCCGGCGCGGCATTCTTTTTCGTATAGACCAGCGTGGGCGGATTGCCGCCCAGCATGTGCAGGTCATCGGGATATTTTCGAATCGCTTCCAGCACGCGCACCAGATCGATATCCGCCGATATGGAAAAGCGCATCATCAGATCAAACCCGCGCGAAGTTACATAATCTATGCCGATTCGCTCGCACAGCGCCTTCAGGCTGGCGATTTCGATCAGGTTCATCACCGGACGGTTCGGATCGCCGAAGCGATCGATCAATTCCTCGATCAGATCATCGCGGCTGTCCTGCGAACGGATGGACGCGATCTTTTTGTACATTTCCACGCGCAGCATATCGTTGGATACGTATTCCTGCGGAAGATAGGCATCCACCTTCACATCCACGCGGGTTTCCACATCGCCCATCGAAGTATCGCCGCGCATTTCGCGCACCGCATCCTCGATCATCTTCACATACATATCATAGCCGACCGACGCCATAAAGCCGCTCTGCTGGCTGCCCAGCAGGTTGCCCGCGCCGCGGATCTCCAGATCGCGCATTGCGACGCGGAAACCCGATCCGAATTCGGTAAATTCGCGGATGGCGTTCAGGCGCTTATCCGCCGTTTCGGTAAGCACCTTGTTCGGGCTGACGGTAAGATACGCATACGCCAATCGATTGCTGCGCCCCACGCGTCCGCGCAGCTGATATAGCTGGGACAGGCCGAATTGATCCGCATTGCACACGATCAGCGTGTTCGCACGCTGCACATCCAAGCCGGCTTCGATGATCGTGGTACACAACAGCACATCGAATTTGCCCTCGTAGAAATCCAGCATCACATCTTCCAGCGCGTGTTCCCGCATCTGGCCGTGGCCGACGGCGATTCGCGCTTCGGGCACCAGCCGCTTCAGCCGCGCATACATCACTTCGATGGTCTGCACGCGGTTGTACAGCACGTATACCTGTCCGCCGCGCCCCAGTTCGCGCATGATGGCGTCGCGCACCAGGCCATCGGAATATTCCACCACGTAGGTCTGCACGGGATAGCGCTCCTCCGGTGGGGATTGCAGAAGGCTCATATCGCGAATGCCCACCATGGACATGTGCAGCGTTCTGGGAATCGGCGTGGCGGTCAGCGTCAATACATCAATGCTCTGCTTCAGCCGCTTGATGGCTTCCTTGTGGGTCACGCCGAAGCGCTGTTCCTCGTCCACCACCAGCAGCCCCAGATCCTTAAATTCCACATCCTTCGCCAGCAGCCTGTGCGTGCCGACGATCACATCGATCGATCCCTCTTTTAAGTCCTGTAATATCTTTTTCTGCTCCGCCGCGGTTTTAAACCGGCTCAGCACCTCTACGTGTACCGGAAAGCCCGCGAAGCGGTTCAGCATCGTGGCGTAATGCTGCTGCACCAGAATCGTGGTCGGCGCGAGCATGGCGGCCTGCTTGCCGCTCATGACCGCCTTGAATATGGCGCGGAGCGCAACCTCCGTCTTGCCATAGCCCACATCGCCGCACAACAGGCGATCCATCACGCGCGGGCGTTCCATATCGCGCTTGATATCCTCGATCGCCGCCAGCTGATCCGGCGTTTCCTCGTAGGGGAAATTATCCTCGAATTCGCGCTGCCACGGGGTATCCGGTTCGAACGCATAGCCCGGCACGGCTTCGCGCTGGGCGTATAATTTCAAAAGATCGCCCGCGATATCCTTGATCGACTGGCGCACCTTGGATTTCTGGCGCTGCCATTCGCCGCCGGACAGGCGGTTCAGCTTCGGCGCTTCGCCCTCGGAACCGATGTATTTCTGCACGCGATCCAGCTGATCGGTGGGCACATACAGCTTATCCGTGCCCTGATAGCGGATGTGCAGAAAATCGCGATAGGTTCCATCGCTCGACAGGCGCACCACGCCCATGAACTGACCCACGCCGTGGTTTTCATGCACCACGTAATCGCCGATTTTCAGTTCGGTAAACGCCGATATCTTTTCGCCGCTGCGCGCGCGGGTTCGACTCTTCTGGCGGTTTACGCCGTAAATATCCGATTCCGCTACCACGGCAAGCCGCAGTTCGGGATACAGGAATCCCCGATTTACCGTGAACGGGAAGATCAGCACATCGCCCGCCGTCAATTCATTCGGGGAATCTTCGCAGATTAACCCTGTGCAATTCTGATTCTGCAGCGCCTGCAAAAGCCGCGCCGCGCGCGCGGAGCCGCCCGCCAGCAGCGCGATCTGCCAATTCTCCTTTTGCCATTTTTCAATATCGATCGCCAGTTCGCGAATGTTGGATTGATAGGCGGTCGCATTCCTGCCCTCGATCTGGTAGAGCGCTTCGGGCTTGAAATCCGCATCCGCGCGCAGGAAGGAATTGACCGTCATCACGCGCCTTCCGTCCGCGCGCGCAATCAATTGATCGTAGCCGAATAAAAGCTCGCCCTGTGATGGCAGCGCGTCGCCATGCTCCAGCGCCGCCGCCAGCATTTCCCGAAATTCGGCGATTCGATTATCGCACCGCTCGCGCAGGCGCTCCGGCTGATCAAAAACGATGATCGGATCATCGAAATATTCAAATATCGTCGTGTTGAAGTTCAGCAGCACCGGAAGCAGACTGTCTGCGCAATCGAAATACCGGCCCGTTTCCAGTGCATCGATGATGGCGGCAAACGCGCGATCGTGTGCAGAGCCCGGATTTTCGCGCTTTTTCGGCGCGTCGGGCGCTTCTTCCTCCGCTGCCTTCAAAAAATCAGCGAACGGCGAAAGCCCAAACTGCGCCTCCAGCTGCTTCTGGCGGTTGCCCGTTTTTCCGTTTTCCGCCGCCGCTTGCAGCTGAATCTTCAGCGCGTCCGCAGCATCGCGCGCCTGTTGATCCGTCAGCAAAAATTCCTTCGCGGGAAATATGCGTATTTTCGTTCTGCGCGATACGGATCGCTGGGTCATTACATCGAAGCTTCGGATCGAATCGATTTCATCATCGAAAAATTCGATGCGCAGCGCGTTCGGCTCGCCCACGGGATACACGTCCACAATGCCGCCGCGCAGCGCGCATTGTCCGCGCGCTTCCACGATCTGCACGCGCTCATAGCCCGCACGGGTCAGTTTTTCAATCAGATCAGCGGGCTCCATCTGCGCGCTTTCATCCAGCGCGATGGTATTTTCGCGGAATACCTCCGGCCTGTCCAGCCGGTGCAGCGCCGCGTCCACCGGCACGATGAGTACATCCGCATCGCCGCCGACGCACGCGCCCAGCACCTCCACCCGCCGCATCGCCAGATCGCGGCTGGAGGCCGCGCTTCTGACAAAGGAAATATCGCGCGGGGGCAGCATCTTTGCGCGCCCGCCCGTCAGTACGTCCATATCCTCCCGCATGCACATCGCAGCCTGATCGTTCGGCACAAGTATGATCATGCCGCGCCCCGTATCCCGCGCGAGCGCCGACAGAAAATGTGCCCGCTGGGAATCGTCCATTCCGTATACGGAACTTACCCTGTGCGCGTTCAGATCATTTATCAGCGGATCATAGCACGAAAGGCCATGCACCGGCGTCAAAAGACAATTTGTGCGTTGCTGCGATTTGTTCATGATTCCTCCGGAAAGAGATGTTTTTACCCTTCAGCATTCAGCTTGCTACCCGTTCAGCTTGCCAACCAGCCGCCGCGCGGGTTCCACGCCGTTTTCAATCAGCTCCGCGATCACATCCGCCGCGTTCATATACGCATCAAACATCGTTTTGCGAAGCTCTGGCGTGTTGTAGGTCGCCAGCACCCAATCCTTCATATCCCAGCCCTCGGCAGGGCGGCCGATGCCCACGCGCACACGCGGGAAGTTATCCCGCCCCATCAGGTAGATGATGTTGCGCATCCCGTTGTGCGTACCCGCGCTACCGGACGGGCGAAAGCGAATCTTGCCCTCCGGCAGATCCACATCATCGTATACCACGATCAGGTGATCCTCCTCCGGCTTATACCAGTTTAAAAGCTGCACCACCGATTCGCCGGACAGGTTCATAAACGTCTGGGGCTGCGCCAGCACTGCGCGCTCGCCGCGAATCATGCCTTCGCCCACCACCGCCTTGCAGCGCAGCTTCAAAAGCGGTATATCGTATTTCTGCGAAAGTATTTCGATCACATCAAAGCCCACGTTGTGGCGCGTGTGTTCATATTTTCTGCCCGGATTGCCGAGACCCACGATCAGATACATGCCGCCATCCCCTCGTTTTTTGTACAGAATTGCAGATTTCCTTATCGTTTTATTGTAGTGCCTGCGTAGGCGTTCTGTCAAGGCAGGTGGGATTAAAAATGCCCTGCCTGCACGCAATGAATCCCCGTTCCGCCTCAATCAGAACGGGGATTCATTGTATATCATTTCAGCATCGAAAGCACGCGCTGATACAGCGCCGCGTCCAGCAGGCATTCCACCTTCGTGCCCTCCGCCAGATATTCCTCGCCCAATACCTGACCGCGATTGTGAATCAGCGAAAGCACCGCGCCCTTATCGTAGGGAATCGTAAGCTCCACGCGGTGGCGCATCGCGGCGATTCGGCGGGAAATCTCCATCTTCAGCGCGTCCAGACCGCGACCCTCGCGCGCAGAGATGATGATCGCGTCCGCGGGCTCCACCTGATCGCCGATCTTGGCGCGATCGGCCTTGTTCAGCGCCTCCAGCACGGGTTTCCCGCCCGCGCCCAGTTCATTCAATACGTGGAACACGGTATCGCGCTGTTCGCGGTACTGCGGGTTGGATACATCCGATACCACCACCAGAAGATCCGCGTACAGGGCTTCCTCCAGCGTGGAATGGAAAGCTTCTACCAGCTGATGCGGCAGCTTGCGGATAAAGCCGACCGTATCCACCAGCAGGCAGGATCGATTTTCCGGCAATTCCACATTGCGCATCACAGGATCCAGCGTGGCGAACAATTTATCCTCCACCAGCACATCCGCGCCGGAAAGCGCGTTCAAAAGCGTGGATTTGCCCGCATTGGTATAGCCCACCAGCGCCACGGTGATCTGTTCCTGCTTATCGCGGCGCGCGCGGCGCATATCGCGCTGGCGCTTGAGTTCGTTCAGCTGCGCCTGCAGATCATCGATGCGCTTGCGGATTCTGCGGCGATCCACCTCCAGACGGGTTTCGCCGGGGCCGCGCGTGCCGATGCCGCCGCCCAGACGGGACAGCGCATTGCCCATGCCCGTAAGCCGCGGCAGGCGGTATTTCATCTGCGCCAGCTCCACCTGCAGCTTGCCCTCGGCGGTCTGCGCGCGCTGGGCGAATATATCCAGAATCAGCGCCGTGCGATCGATCACGCGCACGCCCAGCACGTTTTCCAGATTGCGCTGCTGCGCGCCGGTCAGCTCATCATCCACGATCGCCAGATCGATCTCCATCGCCTGACATACCAGCGAAAGCTCCTCCGCCTTGCCGCTGCCGATGAATGTGGCGGGATCGGGCTTCTGGCGGTTCTGCATCACGCGGGTGATCACGATCGCGCCCGCGGTTTCGGCAAGGCTCGCCAGCTCCTCCAGCGATTCCTCGCTGTCGGTGGAAATCAGCATCGCCTTTTCGGCGGTTTCCACGATGCCGCCCTTCGCGATGGCTTCCTTGACGCGCTCCTCCGCCTGATCGATTTCGCGCATCCAATTGTACTGAGGAATTCTGCCGGGCTTTACCGGCCCGTGAATCACCACGGACAGATTGGAATACTCCATTTCGCCCAGAAACGCCGCGCTGATGCCGGTGCAGCGCCCATCCTGCACGCCGACCGCGCACATGGAATCGAACCGAAGCAGCCGAAGCGCCTGCAAATCTACGCTGGACAGGCGCGCGTCCCCGCCCGGATGGGTGTGGATGCAGCGGAAGCCGGATAAGCGATCCGGATTTCGGCGCAGATGCAATTCCGGCAGCGCGATCGATCCGATCGAACCGATGGCGATTTCCAGCACGCTGCCATCGCGCCCCAGATACACCAGCATTTCGCGGTTGATCTGATCCGTGAACCGAACCAGTATGTTCAACAGGCGATCCGGCAGATATTGATCGCGCTCAAATTCGGAATCGTATAGCTTTTCCAGTTCGTTCAGCGCGCTTTCGCGAATGCCTTCCAGATTTCCATGAATCATGTCTTCATCCCTCAAATAAAAATCATGGGAACGGACAATTGCCCGTTCCCTGCGATCATATCCTATTTTTTTGATTTTGTCAATCAGACGTAGCGGACGTTTTCATCGTCCTCCTCCATTTTGGGCGGAAGGCCCTTTTCCATGCGGTCGCGATAATCCTGAATCGCGGCGTGCAGGGCTTCCTCCGCCAGCACGGAGCAATGCACCTTTACCGGCGGCAAACCGCCCAGCGCTTCCATAACGGCCTTATTGGTGATCTTCAGGGCTTCATCGATGGTCTTGCCCTTTACCATTTCGGTGGCCTTGCTGGACGTTGCGATCGCCGCGCCGCAGCCGAAGGTCTTGAATTTTACATCCACGATCACATCATTTTCCACCTTGATGTAGATGCGCATAATATCGCCGCACTTGGCGTTGCCCACGGTGCCTACGCCGCTGGCGTCTTCCATTTCGCCCATGTTGCGGGGGTTGGTGAAATGATCCATTACCTGCTCGGTATATTCCATAATCATGCTCCTTTCAAGCAATCGATGTTTTCAGTTCGTTCGGACGCGCGCCCGATTATTTGTTTTTATTTTCCTTGATGAAATCATCGTACAGCGGCGACATCGCGCGCAGACGCGCCACGATTTCCACCAGACAATCCACCGCGTAATCGGCCTCTTCCATGGTGTTTTCCTCGCTCAGGGAAAGGCGCAGCGAACCATGTGCGATTTCGTGCGGCAGACCGATCGCCAGCAGCACATGGCTGGGATCCAGCGATCCGCTGGTGCAGGCGGAGCCGGAGGATCCGGCGATGCCCTTCGCGTTCAGGCTCATCAGCAGCGCTTCGCCTTCGATGAAGCGGAAGCACACGTTCACATTGCCCGGCAGGCGATGCGTGCGATCGCCGTTTACGCGAACGTAGGGAATTTCCTTTTCAATGCGTTCGATGATGTGATCGCGAATCTTCGAAAGATAGGCGTTGTGCGCATCGATATTGGCGGTCGCGATTTCAATCGCCTTGCCCAGACCCACGATGGACGCCAGATTTTCGGTGCCCGCGCGCTTACCGCGCTCCTGCGCGCCGCCGTTGATCAGGTTCTGCAGGCGCACGCCGCGCTTTACATACAGAACGCCCACGCCCTTCGGCGCATGGAACTTATGGCCGGACATGGACAGCATATCGATGTTCATCGCCTTTACATCGAAATGCACGCTGCCGATCGCCTGTACCGCATCGGTGTGGAACAGAACGCCGTGCGCCTTGCACACCGCCGCCAGCTCCGCGATGGGTTCGATGGTGCCGATTTCGTTGTTGGCGGTCATCACGGATACCAGCGTGGTATCGGGGCGAATCGCGCCCTCCAGCTGCTCAGCGGTTACGAAGCCGAATTCGTCCACCGGCAGGTAGGTTACTTCAAAGCCTTCCTTTTCCAGCTGCTGGCAGGTGTGCAGAATGGCGTGATGTTCGATCGCCGTGGTGATGATGTGCCTGCCCTTTTTGATATTCTGATACGCCGCGCCGCGCACCGCCCAGTTATCGGATTCGGTGCCGCAGCCGGTGAAATAAATTTCGTTCACATCCGCGTTGATCGCCTTCGCGACCTGCTTGCGGGCGTTTTCCACCGCGTGGTGGGCTTCATAGCCGTAATCATGCATGGAGGAGGGATTGCCCCAGATTTCACAGAAATAGGGCTTCATCGCCTCAAATACGGGTTCGGTTACGCGCGTGGTCGCGCCGTTGTCCATATAAATCTTCTTCATGATGCTTATTCCCCCTGTTCCCCCTGTGCCTTCAGGCACGCGTATTCATCAATCATATCCTGAAGCGTGATGCCGTCCACGATGGCGTTCAGACCATCGCGAATCTTCATCCATACGATGCGCGAAGGGCACGCGCAGGATTTGCCGCAGCTGTCCTCCTCCAGCAGACAATCCACCAGATTCAGATTGCCCTCCAGCACCCGCAGCACTTCGCCCACCGTAATGTTTTTCGGTTCGCGGGACAATCGATAGCCGCCCTGCGCGCCGCGGTTGCTGATCACCAGCCCCTCGCGCCGCAGAAGCGCGATCAGCTGTTCCAGATACGCCTCCGGAATCGTCTGTCGTTCCGCAATGGATTTGATCGATTGCGGCCCGTCGCCATAGTGTACCGCAAGATCGTACATTGCATGTATGCCGTACCTTCCGCGGGTGGATAATTTCATCAGCGATCCCTCCCTTCGGCGAATTCCGACCAATTTGATCGATTTTTTCCGACAGTTATTTTATCACCGCGCGCAAGGGCTGTCAATCAATTCCGATGCTTTTCATAGGATTTTAACGTGCGCCGCGGCTTGACAGAAATGGTATAATAAGGATGGAATTGTTTTTGGAGGTAGAACGCAATGGCAAATCCCAAACAACATAAGAAAATCAGGATCGTGGTATCCGATCTGCTGCTGGGCGTGGCGAGCATCGTGCTGGGCGCGATTCTGCTGATCTTCCCCGGCGCGACGGTCGCCGTGGTGATGAATGGCATCGGCATCGCCGCGATCATCATCGGCATCATCAATATCGTGCGCTATTTCATGACCGATGCATCCGCTGCGATGCAATCGAACAATCTCGCCAGCGGATTGATCTTCGTGCTGGCGGGGCTGGTTGTAATCCTGTTCCATGAATCGCTGATCGCACTGCTGCCGCTGTGCATCGGGCTTGCGATCATGATCGGCGGCTTCTTCAAGCTGCAGGGCAGCATCGCCGCGCTGCGCATGGGCGCGAAATGGAATATCACGATGGTCGCCGCCGTGATTTCGCTGATCTTCGGCGCGCTGATCGTGTTCAACCCCTTCTCCACCGCCATGACGCTGATGCGCGTGCTGGGCGCGGGGCTGATCTACGAAGGCGTTGTGGATTACACCTATTCCAAGTTCAGGAAAAAGCAGAAGGAAGATATTATCGAAACCACTGCAACCGACCTGTAACTTACGCTAAAAATGGCTGCGGGCGAATGCTTTCGCCGCAGCCGTTTTTTATATTTGCATTTATGATTTTGTCCAGTGGAACGTATCCGCCAGCAGTGTTACCTGATCCTTGCCCACGCACAGCATTCCGCCGGAGATTTCGCCTTCGCGCTCATCATCGCCGTTGATCACGCGGCATACGCCCGGCCGGACGGCGGTAATAAACGGAATGTGTCCCGCCAGCACCGCCAGATCGCCCTCCATGCCGCGCAGCGCGAGCATCTCCGCCTCGCCCGAATAGGCGTTGCCATCCGGCGTGGCGATGCGCAGCTGATATTTGTTCATTCCTTCGCACCTCCGGCGCGCTTCACCACATCATCGATGGTGCCCGCGAACAGGAACGCCGATTCGGGCAGATCATCGCACTTGCCATCCAGAATTTCGGCAAAGCCGCGGATGGTTTCGGAAATCGGCACATAGGTGCCCGGAATGCCGGTGAATTTTTCGGATACGCTGAAGGGCTGGGACAGGAAACGCTGAATCTTACGGGCACGACTGACCAGCTTTTTATCCTCGTCGGAAAGCTCGTCCATGCCCATGATGGCGATGATGTCCATCAGTTCCTGATAGCGCTGCAAAACGCGCTGCACCTCGCGCGCCACGCGGTAATGCTCCTCGCCCACGATTTCAGGCGACAGGATGCGGCTGGTGGATTCCAGCGGATCCACGGCGGGATAGATGCCCAGCGAAGCGATGCTTCGGGAAAGCACCGTGGTCGCATCCAGATGTGCAAACGTGGTCGCGGGCGCAGGGTCGGTCAGATCGTCCGCGGGCACATATACCGCCTGTACGGACGTGATCGATCCGCGGTTGGTAGAGGTAATGCGCTCCTGCAGCGCGCCCATCTCGGTCGCCAGCGTGGGCTGGTAGCCCACGGCGGAGGGCATACGCCCCAGCAGCGCGGATACTTCGCTGCCCGCCTGCGTGAAGCGGAAGATGTTGTCGATGAACAGAAGCACATCCTGGCCTTCCTCATCCCGGAAATATTCCGCCATCGTAAGTCCGGAAAGTCCCACGCGCATACGCGCTCCCGGCGGTTCGTTCATCTGTCCGTACACCAGCGCGGTGTTGGACAGAACGCCGGATTCCTTCATTTCGTTGTACAGATCGTTGCCCTCGCGCGTGCGTTCGCCCACGCCGGTGAATACCGAAATGCCGCCGTGCTGCGTGGCGATATTGTGGATCAATTCCATGATCAGCACCGTTTTGCCTACGCCCGCGCCGCCGAACAGACCGATCTTGCCGCCCTTTGCATAGGGGCAGATCAGATCGACGACCTTGATGCCGGTTTCCAGAATTTCGGTAGAGGTGGACAGCTGATCAAAGCTCGGCGCGGGGCGATGGATGTTCCAGCGTTCGCAGCCTTCGGGCGCGGGCGCATTGTCCACGGGATCGCCCAGCACGTTGAAAATTCTGCCCAGCGTTTCCCGACCCACGGGTACGCTGATCGGCGCGCCCGTATCGATCGCGCGCGTTTCGCGCTGCAGGCCGTCCGTAGACGCCATGGCGATGCAACGCACGGTGTTATCGCCGATGTGCTGCGCCACTTCCACGGTCAGCGTGCGCCCGTTCATCGGTATCTTCAGCGCGCTGTGCATCTTCGGCAGCACGCCATCCTCAAACCGCACGTCCACCACAGGCCCCATCACCTGGGCTACAATGCCGGTATGTTCATTTTGCATGGTTATCTCCTTTCGCAGCCCTACTGCCCGCTGCCGCCCACGATTTCCGTGATTTCCTGCGTAATCGCATTCTGGCGTTCGCGGTTGTACTGAAGCTGCATATCATCGATCATGCGGCGCGCGTTCTTGCCCGCGGAATCCATCGCCATGCGCCGCGCGGAAACCTCGCTGGCAAAGCTTTCGCGCACGCCATGCATGATTCTGCCCGCCACGTACTGCGGCACGATTCTGTCCATTACCGCCGCTTCGCTCGGTTCAAATATCACGCCCGCCTGCTTTGCATTCGCATCGGGGATCAGCGGCAGCAGCCAATCGATCATCGCCGTCTGCGTCATGATCGATTCATAGCGCGTATAGATGATACCCAATCGATCGAATTCGCCCGCCTGAAAGCGTTCGCACAGCGTGCGCGCCATTTCCGCCGCATCGGCCGCGGCAAAATGCTCGCTGGAATTGGCGGGCGCGCCGAATCGATCGCATGCGCGCTTTCCGATGGGCAGAAATTCCGCATCGGGATAATCCTGCGCCAGCCGGAACACATTGGCGTTGTAGCCGCCCGCCAGACCGCGATCGCCCGCGATCACAATGATCGCATCGCGTCCGGCTGCGCGCACTTCGGCATACGGGCTGCGCCGGCATTCCGGACAGGCGGAAAGCACCGCGATCGCCTGACGGTACGCATCGGCATAATCGCGTGCGAACAGCATTCGTTCGTTGGCGCGGCGAATTTTGGAAGCCGCCACCAGCCCCATTGCGCTGGTCAAATGCAGCGTGGAATCCACGCTGCGGATGCGGTTTTTGAGCGCTTTGATATCGGCACCCAATTCGATCACCTCCGCACGGCGTTCAGCGCTTCGCGAAGCTCTTCAATATCGGCGTCGGAAAATTCGCCCCGCTCAATGCGCTCCAGCAGCGCGCGGTGCGCATCCTCCAGATAGGTGAACAATTTCTGTTCGTATTCCTGAACTTCCTTCACGGGCACATCCTTCAGATAATCGTTGATCACCGCATAGATGATCGCCACCTGACAGCCCACGCGCACGGGCTTGCCGCGCCCCTGCTTGAGCACCTCTACGATGCGTTCGCCCTGCGCGAGGCGCGCCTTGGTATCCGAATCCAGATCAGATCCAAACTGTGCGAAGGATTTCAGTTCCAGATACTGGGAATACAGAAGTTTCAGCTGGCCGGACACCTTTTTCATGCCCTTCAGCTGCGCCGAACCGCCCACACGGCTTACCGAAATGCCCGGATTGATGGCGGGCATAACGCCGGAATGGAATAATTCGGTTTCCAGAAAGATCTGGCCGTCCGTGATGGAAATCACGTTCGTCGGGATATAGGCGGAAACATCGCCCGCCTGCGTTTCGATAATCGGCAGCGCCGTGATCGATCCTCCGCCGTACTCCGGCGCGACGCACGCGGCGCGCTCCAGCAGGCGGGAATGCAGATAGAATACGTCGCCCGGATACGCCTCACGTCCCGGCGGGCGGCGAATCAGCAGCGAAAGGGCGCGATACGCCACGGCATGCTTGCTCAGATCATCGTATACGATCAGCACATCCTTCCCCTGTTCGCGGAAATATTCCGCCATCGCGCAGCCGGAATAGGGCGCGATGTATTGCAGCGGCGCGCTCTCCGCGGCGGACGCGGATACGATGATCGTATATTCCATCGCGCCCGCGCGCTCCAGCTCCTGCGCGATCTGCACAACGCTGGTGCGCTTCTGACCGATGGCGACATAGACGCACAGCATGTTCTTGCCGCGCTGGTTGATAATGGTATCGATGGCGATGGCGGTCTTGCCGGTCTGGCGGTCGCCGATGATCAGTTCGCGCTGGCCGCGGCCGATCGGGATCATGCTGTCGATCGCCTTGATGCCGGTCTGCATCGGCACGGAAACGCTCTTGCGTTCAATGATGCCGGGCGCTTCGGCTTCGATGGGCTTCAGACCTGCGCTTTCCACCGGCCCTTTGCCGTCAATCGGCTCGCCCAGCGCGTTTACCACGCGCCCAAGCAGCGCTTCGCCCACGGGCACGGACAGCATTTCGCCGGTGCGGTACGCCGTCATGCCCTCCTTCAGGGTATCGCGCTCGGTCAGCACGGCGACGGAAACGATTTCTTCCTCCAGATTCTGCGCCAGCCCCTTGGAGCCGTCCTCAAACCTGAGCAATTCGCCCGCCATGCAGCTGCGCAGACCGTACACCTTCGCGATGCCGTCGCCCACGGAAATCACGGTGCCGGTTTCCTTCATTTCCACCTTGGATTGATATTGCTTAATTTGCTCCCGCAGGATGTTTCCAAGTTCTTCTACCTTTGAATTCATTGCTTCATCACATCCTTGAGTTCGTTCAGCCGGCTTCGAAGGGTGCCGTCAAATACCCTGCCGTTTACATACACCGCCGCACCGCCGATCAAATTGGGATCGATCCGGCGATTCAGGCGGATTTTGCGTCCGGTTCGCGCTTCCAGCTTTTGAATCAGCGCATTCGCCTGCGCATCGGTCAGCGGCACGGCGCTGACCACCTCGGCGGTCAGAACGCCCTGCGCGTCGTCCTGCAGGGCGCGCATCGCATCGATGCATTCGCCCAGACTGGCGATATGTCCGTGTGCGATCAGCACCTTCAAAAAGCCGATCGCACGTTCGGAACAGCTGCCTGCGAAGGCGCGATCCAGCGCTTCAATGCGTTCGGATTTCGGGATCGCGGGCGAGGAAAGCATTTCCATATAGCCCGGCGCATCGCGCATCGCGGCATAGATTTCCGTAAGCTGCGCTATGGTTTCCGCTTCGGTGTGATCCTGAACGCACAGCCCATACAGCGCGTGCGCGTAATTGTGCGCCACGTAAGAATTAGCGGTCTGCGTCATCATCTTCACCCAGATCCTTCAGGAAATCGTCGATCAGCGCGCGGTGATCCTCCGCCGTGATTTCGCGATCCAGCAGCTTTTCGGTAAGCTGCGTGGAAACATCGGCGATTTCATCGCGGATATCCATCTCGGCGCGCTTCTTTTCCTGCTCCGCCGCCTGCTGCGCACGGCGCAGAATGCCCTCGGAACGATCCTGCGCATCCGCAAGAATCTGGCGCGAGGAATATTCCGCGCTCTGGCGCGCCGCGGCGCGCACCGCTTCGGCGTCCTCATTCGCATGGCGCAGCTTTTCATCGTACTGCGCGCGGCTCTGCGCCGCCGCATCGCGATCCGCTTCCGCCGCCGCGAATTCCTGATCCAGCGCCGCACGGCGCTGGGCAAGCACGTTATGCACGGGCTTATACAGAAATTTCTTCAGGATCAGAAACAGAATCACCAGATTGCACAGCGAAATCAGAATCTGCCATATGTTAATCGAAATAATGTCCAGGGATTGCATTTTATCCCTCCATCGATCAGCCGATCGTGTTCATCAGAATGTTTACCAGAAGATTGGGGGCAACGAAGATCAGCAGAATTGCAATGACCAGCGCGTACAGACCGGTGGTTTCCGCGATGGCGCAGCCCATGATCATGGTAGAAGTCACGCTGCTTTTGCATTCCGGCTGACGACCGATGGCTTCGCAAGCCTTGGCAACCGCATTACCTTCACCGATGCCGGGGCCGATACCCGCGATCATCGCAACGCCTGCGCCCAGCGCGCAGCAGCCCAGAATGATACCGATGGCAAGTTCAAGCATTTTGTTTTCCTCCGTTCAGTTCATGTAGTTGGGTGGATTGCCGTGAGGCCGCCCGGCGCGCTTCGCGGCGCTTTTTGCGCGCCGCCCATTCATCGTAGGGGAAGCCGCCGGAAATATACAGCATGGTGAGCATGGCGAATATGAACGCCTGCATGCACCCGCTGAATATATCAAAATAAACGCTCAGCACCGCGGGCAGGCCGATCTGCAGAAACGCGATATCGGAAAGCCCCGCCGGAAGCCAGCCCAGCAGCAGCGCCGAAAGCCCCGACAGCGCCGAAGCCAGCAGCGCCGAAATTACCGTGCCGGACAGCACGTTGCCGTAATGACGGAACGACATGGAAACCGGCGTCGCCACTTCGCTGATGATGTTCAGCGGCGCGAGGAACGGCACCGGATCGCCGAAGGACTTGATGTAATGAACAGGCCCCGCCTTCAGCTTGTAGTGCGTAATCAGGATCGTAACCAGTATCGCCCAGCCCGCCACCACGTTCAAATCCGATGTGGGCGGGAACAGCCCGATCAGCGTAAGCAGACTGGAAAGCGCCGATAACGCCATTACCGCGCATACGAACGGCGAAAACGCCATAAAGTATTCGCCCATGTTGCCCCGCACCAGCGCATCCGTCTTTTCAACGATCCATTCCGCGATGTGCTGCCGGATGGAAATATCGCGAATGCGCAGATTCCGCGTTAAAAACAGACTCAATCCCAGCACCGACAGAATCACCAGCCAGGAATTGACCTGCGATTCGGTAATCGGCAGATCCTGAAGCGGCATCGGGATCGTAAAGAAAATGTGCGCGCCGGTGATTTCCACGCCGTCCGACTGGGGATGGGTCAATACCTTCAACACCATACCGCCGATCAACGGCAGAATGGCCAGCGCGAGGCACGCGATATCCGCGGCGCGCTGCCGAATCGTTTTTTTCATAGGCGTATTTCCCCTTGACGTTGATCCTGTATATTATTCACGTTTGCTTTCCTTTCTATCCAGCAGCGGGCGCAGCGCGATGGCGATTCGCGGGAAAAACAGCGTGACCAGCACCGCCACCGTATCAAAGCATTTCAGCGCCACGCCGAGCACCGCCAGAATCAGCAACATCAGCATCCGCAGCTTCTGCGAAAGCTTCATCCGTTTGGAAGCGTCCTCCGCTTCCATGCCCAGCGTATTCTGAATCGTAAGCCCCATCAGCAAAAAGTTGCCCACCGCCGCCAGCGCGCCCAGCGCATTACCCAACAGCACCGTATAATTCCATTTGCCCAGCACCAAAAATACCGCTTCCATCGCCGCGCTGAGCACGATCACGACTGCGGCGACGTACTTTGTTTCCTTTTGTACGGTTGGATCGATCTTCTGCATAACAGCCTTCCTTCCGCATCGATGCTAATATGCTGCAAATCTTTTTATCTCTTTTATTGATTGTATGTTATTCTACCATGTTTTCACAGATTCTTCAATGGACATTCTGTGGGGATTGTCTGAAGTTTGGGCAAAGACGCCGTTTTCCCAAAAAATTGTACCCGAAATCATCCGCGCGCATCGCCCATCCGATACCGTTCTTCAAGAAAATTTTCAAAATATTACAAAAGCTTGTTGCGTTTTGAGTGCATCCATGCTATAATATGCAGGTATGTTGTGCTGATCTACTTAAGGAGGATGACCCATGAGCGCATTGACCATTATTCTTGACATTTTTCTGATTCTGCTCTCCCTCGTTCTGATCGTGGCCGTGCTGATGCAGCAGGGACAGCGTCAGGGCCTTGGCGCCATCGCGGGCGGAGCGGATACCTTCTTTGGCAAGGGCAAGGCGAAGGGCATTGATGCCAAGCTGGCGAAGATCACGAAGATCGCCGCCGTCGTATTCATCGTTCTCGCCATCGTTACCACGATCGTCGTATCTCACAATACGCCCGACGCGGTAAGCCCCGAACAGCTGATCAACGAAGCGATCAACACCGCCGATGAAGCGACCGCGACCGACGAAGCCGCCGCTGCCGACGATGCAGCCGCGACCGACGAAGCGACGCCCGCCGAGGAAACTCCGGCAGAAGAAACCGCGCCCGTTGAAGAAGCGGCTCCCGCCGAGGAAACCGCGGCAAACTGATGAATTGATCAGGATTGAATCGGAAAGCAGTTCAAACGCCATCGCAATGCGATGGCGTTTTTGCATGTCTAAAATCGCGAATATTCAAACACGTCCATCGGCGAAATCGCCGATGGACGCAAACTGACAGTCTGATTTCTCTTCCCAACTCGACAAAATCGTGAGATTTTGGAGAAACCTACAGTTCAAACAAACTCACCTGGCTGGTTTCCGGCATGCCGTTCAGACAGCCCGCCTGCCGCAGCGTTTCCACGGTGGATTTGGCGACGTGGCGTCGCACCATATCATCCTGCGATATGAACGTTCCGTCCGCGCGCGCCGCGACCAACGCTTCCGCCGCGCTCTTCCCCACGCCGGGCAGCGAGCTGATCGGCGGCAGGATGTAGCCGTCCGCATCGATCGTAAAATCCGCCGCGCTCGATTTGTAAATGTCGATCGGACGCATGTGTACCCCGCGCAGGTTCATTTCAATCAGCATTTCAAGGATCGTCTGTTCATCCGCCTTGGTGGCGGTCAATTCATTCTTATCCAGCGCCTGTATTTCCTCGATCGCGGCGCGCAGCGCTTCCACATCCTCCGTGCACATATAGGAAGCGTTGAAGCTTTCCATGTTGCGGTGCAGATAGCAGCAGTAGTACGCGGTGGGATAGAAGATCTTGAAATACGCGATGCGCAGCGCCATCGTGACGTATGCCACGGCGTGGGCGCGCGGAAACATGTATTTGATCTTCTTGCAGCTGTCGATGTACCACGGCGGCGCGTCCACCGCCGCGATGGCAGCTTCCATCTCCGGCTTCAGGCCCTTGCCCTTGCGCACGTTTTCCATGGTTTTGAACGCGATTTCGTTTTCAACGCCAAAGGCGATCAGCGCGTTCATGATGTCATCGCGCGTGCAGATGCATTCCTTCAGCGGAACGCCCGCCTTCACCAGATCCGCCGCGTTGCCCAGCCATACATCCGTGCCGTGCGAAAGACCGGATATTCGAATCAGCTCCTCCATCGATGTGGGCTTGGTATCCTCCAGCATGCCGCGCACGAACTTCGTGCCGAATTCGGGAACGCCCAGCGTGCCGGTCTTGGATATCTTTAATTCCTCCGGCGTGATGCCCAGCGCCTCCGTGCCGGAAAACAGCGAAATGATCTTGCCGAATACCTCCGGATCGTGCAGCGGCACCTTCTGCGGCGGAATGCCGGTCAGGTCCTGCAGCTTACGTAGCATGGTGGGATCATCGTGCCCCAGTACGTCCAGCTTCACCAGCACATCGTGCATCGAACTGAAATCGAAGTGCGTGGTGATGGTGTCGGTGGTCATATCGTCCGCCGGATGCTGAATCGGCGTGAACTGATAGATCGAATATTCCTTCGGCAGCACCACCATGCCCGCGGGATGCTGTCCCGTGGTGCGCTTTACGCCGGTGATGCCATTGGCAAGGCGCTGCTTTTCCGCGTTGGACAGGGAAAGCCCGCGCTCCTCCGCATATTTCAGCACATAGCCGTAGGCGGTCTTTTCCGCCACCGTGCCGATCGTGCCCGCGCGGAAGCAGAATTCCGCGCCGAACAGTTCCTTGATGTAATTGTGCGCCACCGGCTGATATTCGCCGGAGAAGTTCAGATCGATATCGGGCACCTTGTTGCCCTTGAAGCCGAGGAATACCTCGAACGGGATGTTGAAACCGTCGCGCCCCATTTCGGTTCCGCAAACCGGACACTTTTTGGGCGGCAGATCCAGACCCGTGGCGTAGCCCGCGGGGATATCGAATTCATAATGCTTGCACTTCGGGCAGATGTAGTGCGCCGGAAGCGAATTCACCTCCGTAATACCGGACAGGAACGCCACGAAGGATGATCCGACCGATCCGCGGCTGCCGACGATGTAGCCATCCGACAGCGATTTCGCCACCAGCTTCACCGCGATCATGTACAGCGTGGAAAATCCGTATCCGATGATCGCGCCCAATTCCTTATCGATGCGCTTCTGCACGATCTCCGGCAGGTTTTCGCCGTAGATGGAAATCGCCTTGTTCATCGTAAGCTCGCGCAATTCATGCTCCGCCTCCGGCCAGTACGGCTGGAAGGTTTCCTTGCCCTCCGGATGCGGCAGGAATACGTGCAGATCGCCCACGCGATCCGCGATGGCGTTCGGCGCTTCGATAACCACGCGGCGCGCGGTTTCCTCGCCCAGATACGCAAATTCCGAAAGCATATCATCGGTGGTTCGAAAGTACAGCGGCGGCTGGAAATCCGCATCCTCAAAGCCCTTGGATGCCATCAGCACCGCGCGGAATATGCCGTCCGTGGGTTCCATGAAATGCACATCGCCCGTGGCGCACACGGGAATGTGCATTTTATCGCCCAGCCGCAGAATCTTGCGGTTCAATTCGCGCAGACCCTCGTCGTCCGCCACCGTGCCTTCGCGCTTCAAAAATTCGTTATTGCCGATCGGCTGGATTTCCAGATAATCATAGAATTTCGCGATCCGTTCCAGCGTGCGCTCATCGCGCCCCTCCAGTACGGCGCGGAACAATTCGCCCGCTTCGCACGCGCTGCCCACGATCAAGCCCTCGCGATACTTCGTAATCAGGCTGCGCGGGATGCGCGGCGTGCGATAGAAATAATTCAAATGTCCTTCGCTGATCAGGCGATACAGGTTCTCCATGCCCTTCTGGCTCTCCGCCAGCAGGATGATATGATAGGCGTGCTTGCCCGGATCGGTCTTGTAGGCGGTATTCAGATCGCCCAGCGTGTGGAGGTTTTGCTTCTGCGAACGCACATCCGCGATCGTGCGCAGCAGCACCAGGCTCGTAGCGCGCGCATCGTGTACCGCGCGATGCGCGTTCGCCAGCGAAATGCCCAGCTGCTTGCATACGTTGCCCAGCTTGTGATTTTTGTAATTGGGAAACTGATTGCGCACCAGCGCCAGCGTATCCACCACCGGATAGGCAAATTCAAAGCCCGAATCGCGAAACGCCCGACGGAAGAACGCGATATCAAACGGGGCGTTGTGCGCCACCAGCACCGCACCCTCGCAGAATTTCTGAAAATCGGGCATGACCGATTTCAGATTCGGCTGATCGCGCAGCATGGCGGTGGAAATGCCCGTAAGCTCCGCCACCTTTTCGGGAACTGGCCTGCCGGGGTTGATCAACTGAGAAAACTCCGCGACCTCCACGCCGTTTTCGATGCGCACCGCGCCGATTTCGATGATCTGATCGGTGTAGGTGTTTAAGCCCGTGGTTTCCACATCCAGCACCACGAACGCGGCGGTATCGATGGCGATATCCTCGCCGCCGTCCACGATGCCCGCGGCATCGTCGATCAGATAGCCCTCGCAGCCCGGAATCAATTTGATGTTGTTCTTCTTTGCCGCGCCGAACGCTTCCGGAAACGCCTGCACCACGCCGTGGTCGGTGATGGCGATCGCCTTGTGGCCCCACTTCGCCGCCTGCTTGATCAGATCGCTGGGGGACGCGCACGCATCCATCGTACTGAACGAAGTATGCAGATGCAGCTCCACGCGCTTTTCTTCGCTCAGATCGCGCCGCACCGGCTTCTCCGCCGGTTCAATATCCTGCACCATCAGCACCATTTCATGCTTGTAATCATCATAGCGATAGCTGCCGCGCACCTTCGCCCACGATCCATCCTTCAGCGCCGCAGCCAGCGCTTCCGCCTGCGCCGGAACGGTTTTGGAGCTGTCCTCGCCGCCGCGCTTGCTGCCCAGAAACAGCTTGCAGTTGACCGAGGACGTGCGATCCGACATGGAAAACGTGATGATGCGCGTCACGCCGTTCTTGGCTTCCTTCATATCGAAATCCGATACCTCGCCGCAGACGGTGCAGAAGCCGATATCCTCGGTAATTTCGCGCATTTCGATGGCGGGCGCGTGAATCGGCTTGCCATAGAGCGCGTCGGACGGCGGCGCGGCCTTCTTTTCGGGATTCAGATTCAGTTCCTTCGCCGCGGCCTTCGCCAGCATTTCATTCTCCCGCGCGCGCGCTTCGTTAATCTCCTGCAAGCGCTTTTCATCGCTGCCGGTCACGATGATGTTTACCGCCGCGCGCACGCCGAACAGGCTCTGCATCGCATCGGCAATCAGACCGGATACGTTCTTCAGCTTTAAATAATTCGCGCCCTCCTGACTGGGCGCGCCGATGGTCAGCGCGCCGCCCTCCAGCGTCCAATCCTCCTTCTGCCAGGAAAGAAAATGCACCGCGCCGGGGCATACGGACAGCAGATAATTGCGCAGCTGGGGCAAAGCAAAGCCGACGTCTCCCAGCACGCGATCGCGCAGCGCGCCATAGCTTACGCGCACCAATACATTCGCGGCGGGAAACGCCGACTGCATACAGGCGGAAAGCAATTTCGTATCGTGCGCGGAAAGATACCGATCCGCGCCGAATTCGATGGCGACGTCCGATCTGGATTTGGATATCGTTACACGCACCAGCGAAAGCATTCCCGCCAGCGCGCCGTTCTCCCGCGCGATCAGATCCCGCCAAAGCTCCGCCATTTTAAGCCTCCGTCATTCGTAGAATATGTAATCAGTTGTTCGCAACATAGGATCGTATTTCGGAAATCAGAATTTCCGCCAGATCGCCGCGCACGGCGCGCGGCGGCTGTCCCTTTACGATCAGCGCGCCGCCGTCGCGGCCGCCCGCAATGCCCAAATCGGCCTCGCGCGCCTCGCCGGGGCCGTTGACTACGCAGCCCATCACGGCAACGCGCAGGGGCCTGCGGATATCCAGCGTCGCGGCGCGCACCTTCGCGGCAATGCCCTCCACATCGATGCACGTGCGCCCGCAGGTGGGACAGGAAATGATTTCCACAAAATCGCGGCGCAGCCCGCACGCGCGCAGAATATCGATGCCCGCCGGAATTTCCTGCAGCGGATCGCCAGAGATGGATACGCGAATCGTATCGCCGATGTCCTCCATCAAAAGCGTGCCGATGCCCACGGCGGATTTCACGATGCCCACATCCGCCGTGCCGGATTCGGTCACGCCGATGTGCTGGGGATAATCGGTCTGCGCATGCGCCAGCCGACAGGCTTCGATCATGGTTTTCACATTCGTCGCCTTGAAGGAAAGTACGATATGATCATAGCCCGCGCGTTCCAGCATCCGCGCATGATTTAAACCGCTCTCCACCATGCCCTGCGGCGTTACGCCGCCGTATTTCGCCAGAATGTCCTTTTCGATCGATCCGGAATTTACGCCGATGCGCACCGGAACGCCGTGCATTTTCAGGCAATCCGCCAGCTGACGCACGTTCGCCTCGCCGCCGATGTTGCCCGGATTGATGCGCACCTTGGCGATTCCGTTTTCCACGGCGCGAATCGCCAGCCGGTGGTTGAAATGAATATCCGCTACCAGCGGAACGGGGCTTGCGTCCACCAGCGCGCGCACGTTGTCCGCGCAAATATCATCATACACCGATACGCGCACGATATCCGCGCCCGCCGCCGCCATGCGCCGAATCTGATCGATCGTCGCCGCCGCGTCGCGCGTATCGGTATTGGTCATGGTCTGTACCGTAATGGGCGCGCCGCCGCCGATGGCAACGCCGCCCGCAAGCACCTGACGGGTCATATGCTCCTCCTAACCGCCGACGAACAGCCGCGCGATATCCTTATAGGTGATAAACACGATCAAAAGCAGCAGCAGCGCAAAGCCGATGCCGTGCACCAGCCCCTCCTTTTCCGGAGGCACGGGCTTTCCGGAGATCATTTCAATGATCAGAAATACGATCCGTCCGCCGTCCAGCGCGGGCAGCGGCAGAAGGTTCATGATGCCGATGTTCAGCGAAAGGATAAAGATCAGGTTCACCACCGCGAGCAGCTTTTCATTGTACACCAGATCGCTGACGAACGAAATGATGCCCACCGGCCCCATCACCTCGTCCACGCCCTCGCCCTTGAAGATCAGATTTTTCAATCCGTTGATCATCTCGCCGGTCACTTCCACCATATAGGAACAGCCGCGGGCGATGGCTTCGCCAAAGTGATAATAGCGCCCGCCGTAGGCGATGCCGATCTGATTGACCAGCTTTCCGGTTTGCGCATCTGTAACCTGTGCGGGCACGATCTCCACCTGAATGGTTTCTTCCCCGCGCTGCACGGTCATGGAAACGGGCTGATCCTCCGATGCGGACTGAATCGCTTCGCGCACGGCAAGTATGCCCGTCTGATCGTAGCTCACGGGCGTTCCATTGATTTCCGTTACGATATCGCCCGCCTGCAAAACGCTCTGCGCGGCGGGGGTATTTTCATAAATCTGCGTAATGCGCGGCTGATATTCCGCGATGACGAAATTGCTCAGCAGAATGACGCAGAAAACGTATGCCAGCAGGAAATTCATCACCGGCCCCGCTGCCACCGTGAGCAGGCGCTTCCACGCGGGCTGATTGTTCATGGCGTTCGCGGATGGATTTTCTTCATCCTCGCCCACGAATTTGCAATAGCCGCCCAACGGAATCAGGCGCAGTGAATAATCAATATCGCGCCTGCGAAAGCCGAACAGCTTCGGCCCCATGCCCACGGAAAATTCCACGATACCGATGCCGCACAGCCTGCCTACGATGTAGTGGCCGAATTCATGCACGGTCACGATAAAGCCCAGCATGAAAATGGCAATCAGAATATACAAAACCCTGGTCATTTGATCCTCCGGATAAATTTCTCCGCCGCGGCGCGCGCCGCGCGATCCGCCGCGTATACATCCGCGATGGATGTAATGCACGTCCTTTCCACCACGTTCAGCGCATCATAGATCGTTTCGCTGATGCGCCCGAACGTGATTTCTCCCTTCAGGAACGCAGCGACGGCGATTTCGTTCGCGCCGTTTAAGATTACGGGCATGCTGCCGCCCGCGCGCAGCGCGCCGATGGCATAGCCCAGCGCCGGAAAGCGATCCAGATCCGGCTTTTCAAATGTGAGCTGCGCGATTTCGGCAAAATCCAGCCGCTTGCCATCGTAACCGACGCGCTCCGGATACGCCATGGCGTACCCGATGGGGCCGCGCATATCGGGGCAGCCCAGCTGCGCCAGCACCGCGCCATCCATAAATTCCACCATCGAATGAATCACACTCTGCGGATGCACGATCACGCGGATGTGATCCACATCCATCCCGAACAGATGATGCGCTTCGATCACTTCCAGCCCCTTATTGACCATTGTAGCGCAATCCACGGTAATTTTTTTGCCCATGCGCCAGGTGGGATGCTGCAATACCTGATGTACGGTGGCGGATTGAATGCGTTCCTTCTCCCACGTGCGCAGCGCGCCGCCGGACGCGGTTAGAATAATGCTCCGCACGGGATTGCCGCCCGCCGCCTGCAGGCATTGAAAGATCGCGGAATGCTCGCTGTCCACGGGCAGCATCGGCTTATGCAGCCTGCGCGCCTTTTCCATTACCAGATCGCCGCCGGTAACCAGCGCTTCCTTATTCGCCAACAGCACATGATCACAAACGTCCAGCGCCGTCCATACCGCGTCCAGACCGGCGATGCCGGTAATCGCGCACAGCGCGTCGTCCGCGCCGCAAGCCTCCAGCGTGCGCGCCGAACAATCCGCGCCGAATCGCCATTCGCAGAATTTCAGATCATCCGGAATGGATTCGGGGCGCACCACCAGCCCCGCAGCGCGGGGACGAAATTTGCGCACCAGTTCGAACAGCTTCTCCGCCGAACTGTGCGCAGTAATGCATACGGCGCGAAACCGATCCGGATGCCGTTCCACAAGATCCAACGCCTGCGTTCCGATGGAACCGGTCGCGCCCAATATTGCAATTGTTCTCTGTTTCATCGTATTTTATCCGAGTCCTGCCATTCTGAAGAATATATAACACACCGCGCCGCTGAACAGCACGCCGTCCATGCGATCCATGATGCCGCCGTGCCCCGGCAGAATCTTGCCGTAGTCCTTCAGCCCGCAATGGCGCTTCACCATCGAAGCCGTCAAATCGCCGATCTGGCTGGCGATGCCCACCATCAGCCCAAGCAGCGCATAGAACCAGCGCGGATACAGATTGTACATCGAAGCCGCCAGCTCCGCATTGAACAGACCCAGCACAAAGCCGTTGATTTCGGGCAGGAACAGCGTAAACAGAACGCAGAACAGCAGTCCGCCGATCGAACCTTCGATGGTTTTTTTCGGGCTGATCTGCGGCGAAAGCTTATGCTTTCCGAACGCCATGCCCGTAAACAACGCCATCATATCGTTGATCGAGGATGAAAAGAACGCCGCGCCCAGCGCCAGCATCGATTCCGGACGGCTGCCCAGCCGCACGCAGCCCATCAGCAGCACGAAAAACATGCCGGGATACACCATCGGAAACAGCGTCGCCATCAATTCATCCGTGGCGATTTTTCCGCGCAGCACCAGATGCGCGCACGCGATCATCGTACAGATCACCAGCGAAAGTATCGAAAGCTGAAAGCCGTTCGCGCCCTTGGTCTGCAATACCTGGGTGAGCGTGGTCAGCACGCAGAACAGATAGCCGATCGGTGCAATCGGCTTCATATCCCTGCGCTTCAGCGCGCGAATCATTTCAAAGGTCGCCACGAACATCGATATCGACAGCAGTGCCGTCATCACCCAGCCATCGTAATAAATGCCCGCCAGCACGATCAGCGCATAGACAACGCCGGTAATCACGCGCTTGGTCACAGCTTCACCTCCGGTTGTTCCTCCTGAACCCCGCCGAACCGGCGGTTTCGGGATGCATAGATGCGCAGATCATTCAGATAATGCGCGCGATCGAAATCCGGCCAGTATACCGAATCAAATATCATTTCCGCATACGCCAATTGCCACGGCAGGAAATTGGACGTGCGCATTTCGCCGCTGGTTCGAATCAGCAGATCCACATTCGGAATGCCCGCGGTGTAGAGATGATCCTCGATCGTCTGATCGGTGATCTGATCCACCGTAATCTTGCCATCCGCCACATCCTGCGCAATCAGCTTCGCCGCGCGGGTCAGTTCGGCGTGCCCGCCGTAATTCAGCGCGATGTTCAATTTCAGGCCGGTATTGTCCTTCGTGCGCTCCATGGCACTGATCACCGCTTCGCGCTGCGCGTCCGGCAGACCGTCCACGTCGCCCAGAATGCGGATGCACACGTTTTTTTCGTCCAGTTCATCGATTTCCGATTTGAAATACCTCAGCAAAAGCCCCATCAGTGCGTTGACCTCTTCCCTGGAACGCGCCCAGTTTTCCGTGGAGAACGCATAGATGCTCAGCGCCTTGATGCCCCAATCATCGCTCGCGCGAATGATATCGCGCAGTGCCTCCGTGCCCGCGGCGTGCCCCGATGATCTGGGCAGACCGCGCTTCTGCGCCCAACGGCCGTTGCCGTCCATGATGATCGCCACGTGCGCCGGCACATGCTCCGGCGGCAGCTGCCGATCCGCGATCAGTCCGCCCGGCGCAACGGTTGCGCAGATGTATTTCGGCTGTGTACGGCGCATATTACGAAACAGTCTGGTAAGTTTTTCTGCGAACATGATCCTACTCCTGTATACAATAACTTGCAATTATGTATGGCAAAGGCGGGACTGTCGGCAATGCGGACATACGCCGCTGCAACAGCCCCGCGCAATTGATTTGCCGAAAATCCGATTGCCCGCAGGTCAATCAGACCTCCATGATTTCCTTTTCCTTCGCGGTTCCCACTTTATCGATCTGTTCGATGTGGGCATCCGTGACCTTCTGAAGCTCCTTCTCGGCGTTCTTCTGATCGTCCTCGGTGATTTCGGAATCCTTCTTCATCTTCTTGAGCGCTTCCATGGAATCGCGGCGGATGGCGCGAATCGCCACCTTGCCATCCTCGATGCGCTTCTTGACCTGCTTGCACAAATCCTTGCGGCGCTCTGCGGTCAGCTCCGGCACCAGCAGGCGGATCACCTTGCCATCGTTGGAAGGATTGATGCCGATATCGCTCTTCTGAATCGCCTTTTCAATGGGCGTGATCATGCTGGCTTCCCAGGGCGCGATCACCAGAAGGCGCGGTTCCGGACTGGAAATATTGCCGACCTGGTTCAGCGCGGTGGGCGTTCCATAGTAATCAACGGTAATCTTATCGAGAATCTGAGGATTGGCGCGGCCAGCACGCAGCGTGGAAAGATCCTTCTGAATCACAGCGATGGTCTTGTCCATCTTATCGGCGGCGGCTTTGATGACGTCCTGATACATTTATATACCTCCATACGTTACGCGCAAAAGCGCTGTCTTTTTCCAGTTACTATTGTACATGGTTTTGCCCGAATTGGCAAGTATCTTTGCAAAATTCTTGCAGAAAAGCGATTTCGCGCGCGCCATTTACGCACAAACGCGCCTGCAAATCAAACCTCAATCCGCATATGCGGCATTGATTTTGGAAACATTTCACGGTATAATGAAAATGGATTCGTGAATCGCACATCAACAGCAATAATCAATTGGCAAAACGCCGGAAAGGACAGCGCGCATGTATGGATTGCGGGATGAACTGATCCACGAAATTGTGGAGCTTGCAAAAAAATATGATCTTACCTCGGTCACGCTGTTCGGTTCGCGCGCCCGCGGCGATTATCGCGAGCGCAGCGATATCGATCTTGCCGTATCCGGCGGCGATTACGATCGCTTTGCGCTGGATGTGGATGAGGAAACTTCCACCCTTTTGATGTTCGATATCGTAAATCTGGATGGCTCCGTGCAGCCGGAGCTGCTGGAAAACATCCGCAGAGAAGGGAAGCAATTGTATGCAAAAATATGAAAACTTCTGCAAGGCGCTTCAAAACCTTGAGGAAATCAATCGCTATACCGAACCCTACGGCATTGTTGAATTGACCGGCATGGTCGCGCTCTACGAAATCTGTTTTGAACAATCTTGGAAGGTCATGAAGGAGGTTCTTGAAAAGTCGGGCTACGCCGAGGGCAAAACCGGTTCGCCGAAGCTGATCCTCAAAACCGCGTACAGCGCGGGCATGATCCGCGATGAAGCGCTCTGGCTTTCCGCGCTGGAAGCCCGCAATCACGCCGCGCACGCATATAACGAACTGATCGCTATGGACATCATCCGTCATACAAAATCCGAATACATCGATATGTTCAAAGCGCTCCAGCGCGAGCTTGAACAGAACTGGATTGAAAAATAAAGCAGCGGAAACATGGTTCTCCATACTCAAAAAACCGGCAGCACACGTTTTGTATGCTACCGGTTCAGGATGTTGACAAAGTCAACAGACTGACAGACGCTGAGAAGCGCCGCAAGACAAGGAAACAGGAACTGCAAATGAGGGCGCATACACAGACGTATGTAACCGATTTTGCAGTTCCTGTTGACGCAGTAAGCAGAAATTTTTACTTCGTCAGAAGTGTTCAGAAAATTTCTGCGGTTGCGGGGTTTGTCAGCGGTCTGACCGGCAGCACACGCTTTGTATGCTGCCGGTTTTGATATGCAAAAATCACTGATGCACGACCGTGCCGAGCTTTTCGCCCTTTGCTGCGCGCAGGATGTTATCCAGATCATCCATGTTGAACACGCGGATTTCGCCGATATTCTGTTCCATGCAGATCTGGAACGCCGTGGCGTCCATCACCTTCAGCCCCATTTCGATGGCCTTTTTATAGGTGATGTCCGCAATCAGCTTTGCGTTCGGGTTCTTGCGGGGGTCGGAATCATATACGCCGTCCACGGTGGTTCCCTTGAACACCGCGTCCGCGCCCAGCTCCGCCGCGCGCAGCGCCGCCGCCGTATCGGTGGTAAAGAAGGGATTGCCGCTGCCGCCGGACAGCAATACGATTTCGCCGTCCTCCATGCAGGCGCGCACGCGATCCGCGCGGTACAGATCGGCAAATCGGGTCATTTCCTGTGCGGTGAACACGCGCGCGCGATGTCCGGCGCGCACGATCGCATCCTGCACCGCCAGCGCGTTGATGATCGTCGCCAGCATGCCCATCTGATCCGCCTGTACGGGGTTCATCGCATCGGTAAACCGGCCGCGCCAGATATTGCCGCCGCCCATCACGACGCCCACCTGAACGCCCAGATCCGCGAGGCGGCAAATCGCGTCCGCCGCGCGATCCACGCGCGCCGCATCGAAGGTCGTAGAGGTCGCACGGCTCTCCTCGGTCAGCTTTTCGGGCGCCAGCGTTTCGCCGCTGAGCTTCAGAATTATACGCTTATACATGAGGGACACTCCTTAATCCATACAATATTGTTAGTGAAAGCTGCGGGAGCGAACCTTTTTGTAGGCGCTGATCTGATTCGCAAGGTACGTTATCTCTCCTTCCGTCAAAACCTGCGGTTTTGACACCTTCCTTTTAGCAGTCGCGTGCTGCTTGCAGCCCGCGACCAGCCGCCGCGAATCCTTTGGATTCGTTCGGCGCGCTGCCGAAACCCTGCACAGCAGGGTCTTCGGTGCGTATCATCAGAGGAAGGCAAGGGCTACGTTTTCAGTATCAACTGAATTTAGCCACGCAGCTTTGTGGTTGGTATATTTAGAAAAAGGAACGTTTCAAGAAACGTTCCTTTCGAATTCTTATTTCTGATTAGCCCTTCATCTTGGTCTGCTCGGCAACTTCTGCCGCCAGATCGGAAACCTTCTTCTCAAGGCCATCGCCCATCTTATAGCGGGTGAAAGCGAGAATCTTGGTGCCGGGCGCCTTGGTGTTGATCATCTTTTCAACGGTCATTTCGCCATCCTTGACGAACGCCTGTTCCATCAGGCAAACTTCCTCATAGAACTTGTTGATACGACCCTGAACCATCTTTTCGATGATCTTTTCGGGCTTGCCTTCGTTGCGCGCCTGCGCCGCCAGAATTTCGGTTTCGTGCTCGAGATGCTCGGCACGAACCTCCGCGCGGGTCACGTATTCGGGCGCTACCGGAGAAGCCGCCGCGATCTGCAGCGCGACATCGTGCAGCACTTCCTTTACAGCATCGGTCTTTTCGCCCTGCGCCAGAACCAGAACGCCAACCTTGCCGCCCATGTGGATGTAGGAATCCACGATGCCGTCTGCGCCGTCATAGCGGGCAAAGCGACGAACGGAGATCTTTTCGCCGATCTTCGCGGTCTTTTCGGTGATCAGTTCGTTTACGGTCATGCCGCTGTCCAGCTTCACTTCGCCCAGCGCTTCCACATCCGCGGGATTGGCAACCACGATCGCCTTCGCGATTTCCTGCACCATATCCTTGAATTCGGGGGTGTTGGCAACGAAGTCGGTTTCGCAGTTGACTTCAACCAGCGCGCCGGTGCCGCACTTTTCGCAGATGAACGCGCCTACAACGCCTTCCGCGGCGATGCGGCTCTGCTTCTTCGCAGCCTTGGCAAGTCCTTTTTCGCGGAGATAGTCAATCGCTTTTTCGATATCGCCTTCGCAAGCTGCCAGCGCCTTTTTGCAATCCATCATGCCACAGCCGGTGCGGCCGCGCAGATCCATAACGACTTTTGCGGAAATTTCTGCCATTTTTGTTTCCTCCTGTTTCTATTTACCCTTACACGATGTATGCGGCATCCGGAAAATCCGTTTGTCGCATACAGAAATATTCAGATTATTCGGCTGCCGGAGCTTCCGCGGGTGCGGCTTCCTCATCGGTCACCTGTTCGCCCTGCTTGCCTTCCAGCACAGCGTCCGCCAGCTTGCCGGCGATCAGCTTTACGGCGCGGATTGCGTCGTCGTTGCCGGGAATGACGTAATCGATTTCATCGGGATCGCAGTTGGTATCTACGATGGCGACGATCGGGATGCCCAAGATGCGGGCTTCCTGCACGGCAATGCGCTCCTTGCGGGGGTCAACGATGAACATTGCGCCGGGGAGCTTCTTCATTTCACGGATGCCGCCCAGGTTCTTCAGCAGCTTTTCGCGCTCTGCGCACAGCTTGATAACTTCCTTCTTGGGCAGAACTTCGAACTGGCCGTCCTTTTCCATCTTATCGATGTCGTTCAGCTTCTTGATACGGGTCTGGATGGTGCGGAAGTTGGTCAGCGTGCCGCCCAGCCAACGATTGTTGACATAGAACATGCCGCAGCGCTTGGCTTCGGATTCGATGGATTCCTGCGCCTGCTTCTTGGTGCCGACGAACAGAACGGACTTACCTTCCATCGCGACGTCGCGGATGAACATGTAGGCTTCGTCGATCTTGCGAACGGTCTTCTGCAGGTCGATGATGTAGATACCATTGCGCTCGGTGAAGATGTACTGCGCCATCTTCGGGTTCCAGCGGCGGGTCTGATGGCCGAAATGTACGCCGGCCTCCAGCAGCTGCTTCATGGAAATAACTGCCATTTGGGGTTTCCTCCTTTTGTTTTGCAACCTCCCTGTTCCTCATCTTCGAACGGCACCCGAACGGGCAACCGCCGCGCGAATCAGCACAGGTGTGTTTTGGGCTCAAATTTACCCAAGTGCCATTATAACACATAAATCCCCCCGAGCACATCAAAAATGTGTTAAATCTCGGAGGGATTTCATTCGCCAGATACGTTTTATGCGCGTCTTGCCGCGCGGCGGCGCAGATGAATGCGCCTGCCGATCGCATAGCTTACCGCATCGTATACGGCGACCAGCGCGCAGGACAGAATCACCGCGCCCACGATATCGCTGATCCAATGCACGCCCGAAAGCAGCCGGCCCACCGCCATCACCGCCGATACCGCGATCGCAATCGTCCAGCAGACGGGCTTCAGGGAACGCCTGTGCAGTATGCCCGGAATCGCCGAAGCCGCGGACAGCGCGATGGTCAGCGTGAGCATCGTATGCGAGCTGGGATAGGAAGGCGCGAGCGCGCCCGCCTCCAGCACCGGACGATAATTGATCACGATCACATGATCAAACGCCACATACAGGCATCCCATCACCACGTACAATCCCATCAGCGCATAGAACCGGTGATCCGCCTTGAAAAATCCCTTGCGGCGAATCATCTGAATCAGCATCCAGACGCCCATCAGCAGGGCAACCACAATGGCAGCATAGCCGATCAGCTTGGTGATGCTGTACCATGTATCGCTCGTCCCCAGCGCGTTAAACACCAGATCGTTCAGGCTGGCGAAGCCCACCTGAGAATCCAGCGGCCCGATCGCCTGCACATCCACAATGCGCAGCAAAAGCGTATAGCCGATGAACGCGATCAGCAGTACGACCGCCACCGCCGCCTTTTCGCCGGTTTTGTTCTTTTTGCTCATTTTCAATCTCCTTATCCGGCGGAAGGTAATCACATCACGATGTTTACCAGCCTGCCCGGCACGAATACCAGCTTCTTGACCGGCTTATCGCCCACCAGCTTCTTGATCTCGTCCAGCGCCATGAAATATTCGGCGGCGGCTTCGCGGGTCAGGTCGGCGGGCACATTCATGCGGCCGCGCACCTTGCCGTTGATCTGCATTGCGATTTCCACGGTGGATTTCACCAGCGCGGATTCATCGCATACCGGCCACGGTGCATGCATCAGTTCGCCATCGCAGCAGGCGCACATTTCGTTGATTTCCTCGGTGATGTGCGGCGCGACGGGGTTCAGCAGCTTGATCAGCACGGTCATTTCGCCCTTCGTAATGCTGCCCTTGGCGTAGAACGCGTTTACCAGCGTCATCATTGCCGCGATGCCGGTATTGAACTTCATGCGTTCGAAATCCTCGGAAACCTTCTTGATGCAGGTATTCACATCGAATTTCATATCCTCGGAAATGCCGGTATCTTCAGTCATGAATTCCATCATGCGCCATACGCGATCCAGGAAACGGCGGCAGCCGCGCGCGCCGTCGGTGCTCCACGGAATCGCCTGATCAAACGCGCCCATGAACATTTCGTACATGCGGAACGCATCCGCGCCCAGTTCATCCACGATTTCATCGGGATTGACCACGTTGCCGCGGCTCTTGGACATCTTTTCGCCGTCGCTGCCCAGAATCATGCCGTGGCTCGTGCGCTTCTGATACGGCTCCTTCGTGGGCACCACGCCGATATCATACAGGAAGCGATGCCAGAAGCGGCTGTAGAGCAGATGCAGCGTGGTATGCTCCATACCGCCGTTGTACCAGTCTACGGGCAGCCAGTACTTCAATTCTTCGGGATCGGCGATGCACGTATCGTTCCACGGATCGATGTAGCGCAGGAAATACCAGCTGGAACCCGCCCACTGCGGCATGGTATCGGTTTCGCGCTGCGCGGGACCGCCGCACTTCGGGCAGGTGGTATTCACCCAGTCGGTCATCGCCGCCAGCGGGGATTCGCCGTTGTCGGTGGGTTCATAGCTTTCCACCTCGGGCAGCTTCAGCGGAAGCTCCGATTCGGGCAGCGGCACCCAGCCGCAGCAGGGGCACTTCACCAGCGGGATCGGCTCGCCCCAATAGCGCTGGCGGGAGAATACCCAGTCGCGCAGCTTGAAGTTGATCTTCTTATGTCCGATGCCCTTTTCCACCAGATAATCGATGATGGCGCGCTTGGCGTCCGCCACCTTCATGCCGTTCAGGAATTCGGAATTGACCATCACGCCATCCTGAATATCGGTGTACGCCGCTTCTTCCACGTTGCCGCCCGCCACGACCTCGACGATCTTCAGGCCGAACTTCTTTGCAAATTCCCAGTCGCGCGTATCGTGCGCAGGAACCGCCATGATCGCGCCGGTACCGTAGCTCATCAATACATAATCGGATACCCATACCGGAATCGGCTTGCCGTTTACGGGGTTAATCGCATGAACGCCCTCGATCTGCACGCCGGTCTTATCCTTATTCATTTCGGTGCGCTCAAAATCGCTCTTGCGCGCCGCCGCATCGCGATACGCCGCGATTTCGGCATAATTGGAAATCATGTCCCTGCGCGCGTCGATCATCGGATGCTCGGGCGAAATGACCATGTAGGTCGCGCCGAAGAGCGTATCCGGGCGCGTGGTGTACACGGTCAGCTTATCGCCGGAGGACAGGTTGAAATCCACCTCCGCGCCTTCGCTTCTGCCGATCCAGTTACGCTGCTGCACCTTCACGCGGTCGATAAAATCCACATCGTCCAGGCCGTCGATCAGCTTCTGCGCGTAATCGGTGATGCGCAGCATCCACTGGCTCTTTACCTTGCGGACGACCTCGCCGCCGCAGCGCTCGCACACGCCGT
>CAKUKP010000017.1 GCA_934663625.1 uncultured Clostridia bacterium | reverse complement strand
CCTTACGCCAGTATGATGATCGTATCGCCGCCCGGCATGGGCAAAACCACGATGCTGCGCGATCTTGCCAGAAGCTTATCCGGCGTCGGCGCGCAGATCGCCATCGCCGATGAGCGGCGGGAAATCTGCGGGTGCATATGCGGCGTTCCCGGTTTGGATGTGGGCGTGCGGACGGATATCATGGACGGGTGCGCAAAGCACATCGTAATTCCGATGCTGGTGCGCTGCATGGCGCCGGATATCGTGATCGCTGATGAAATTGGAAACGCTGCGGACGCGGATTGTCTGTTGGACGCGCGGCGCTGCGGCGTTGCGATCATCGCTTCCGCGCATGGGCGGGATATCGAGGAAACCGCGCATCGGAAGTGCATCGCATCGCTGTTTGAAAACGGTGCGTTTGATTATGCGGCGCTGCTGGGCGATCGAGTGGGGAAAATTGTTAAGGTGCGCGATTTGAAAAAAGGAGTGGATATAGTTTGCTGAAGGCGATCCTTCTGTGCGGAATATTTATCGCGTGTACGGCGTGCGGGCGTATGCTGACGGCTTCCCGACAGCGCAGGGTAAAAACCATGGGCGATCTATTGGGCGCCGTGCGCGTACTGCGGCTGCGAATGCTCAATTCCACGGAAAACGTGTGCGCGCTTCTGGGCAAATCCGATTTCGAAGCGTTTCGGAAAATCGGCGGCGGGGGAACGGATCCGGAGGCAAACTATCTGCGCCTGCGGGACGGATTTACCGCGCGCGGCGGCGCGTTGGATTGCCTGAGCGCGGATGATGTAAAGGCGCTGGATAACCTGTTTGCGCATCTGGGAAAGAGCGATCGCCAGCAGCAGAATCTGCTTTTGTCCGATGTGATTTCGCATCTGGAGGAGGTGCAGCTGCACGCCAGACAGCAGCTGCGCGACAGCGCACGAATGTCCACGGCGCTCGGCGCGCTGGTGGGCATCGGCATCTGCGTGATCGTGGTATAGAAATGTCAGATTTCACGGATCCAAACCGTATGAGGTGCCTATGGATTTTGAAATGGTTCTGAAAATCGGCGCGCTGGGCATATTGATTACAATCATTTCGCAGGTGCTGTCCAGAGCGGGGCGCGATGATATCGCCACGCTGGCGACGCTCGCGGGTCTGATCGTGGTCATGGTGATGGTGCTGAACATGGTTTCGGATTTTTTCAATCAGATTCGCGCCATGTTTCTGATCTCCGGCTGATATGAACGCGATTCGGATACTCGGCCTGTGCGTGGCGGCGGCGATGGTCTGTTCCGCCATCCGGATGCAGAATCCGCAGATCGCGACTGCGGTGGCGATCGGATCGGGCGCGGCGGCGGTGCTTTTGTCCATGTCCGATTTTCAGGCGATCGCTGGGCAGCTGCAGCGGCTTTCTGCGCTGGATTGGATGAATGGCGAAGAATTTACCTATTTATTGAAGCTGTGCGCCGTTTCGCTGCTCGGCGAATTTGCATCAGATATCTGCATCGATTGCGGCGAACGCGCGCTGGCGAACCGGATTTCATTCGGCGTAAGGGCGGCGATGCTCGCATCCGCGCTGCCGATGGCGGGGGAAATTATGCTTCGAATTTCCGAATTAACGGCATGAAACGGCGCGTTTTTTTGATGATCGCGCTTCTGTTGTGGCTGGGCTGTGCCTGCGCGGAGACGGATGCTGCGGACAAGGCGATCGGGTTTGATCAGATCATATCGCAGTACGGCGTGGAAACGCCGGATTTTTCGGCGGCGGATGCGCTGAAAAGTCCGGAGGATGCGCTCACCTGGCTGATCGATACGGCGGCGGAGCCGGTTCGGGAAACGCTTTCGCGCCTGCCATATGTGCTTTTTCCGGTCGCGCTGCTGATGGTGATGCAGGCGGGCATGGGCGATGGCGCGTCCGCGCCGCTGCTCGCGTGCAGGCTCGCCGTGCTGACCGGCTGCATTGCGATCGCACAGACGGCGGTGCAGTCCGCGCAGGAATGCATTTCCCGTGCGATGACATTTTCGGATTCCGCCGCACCGGTCATCGCCGCCGCGCTCACCGCTTGCGGCATGACGGGACGGGCGGCGCTGCTTTCGCCCGCTGCCGCGATGATCGGCGATATCTGTCAGAAAGCGTATTCGGATGTGGGGCTTACGCTGACCCGCGCGGCGCTGTGCCTGTCCGCCGCGGGCGGCATTTGTCAAACGATGGATTTATCCGGTATGGTTCGATTTCTGCGCAGTATGGTCAACTGGGGCGCGGGTCTGATCGGATCGATCTTCGCCGCGCTGATTTCCTACGCGGGAGCGAACGCGTTCGCGCAGGATACCGTCGCGCTTCGTGCGGCAAAATACGCCTTCGACAGCGCTTCCGGAATCATCGGCGGAACATCCGAGCTTTGGGGCGGATCGATCGCAGGGTTTGCGGCGCTTCGCAGCGCGGTGGGCTTTGGCGGATCGATCGCGGTGCTGGCAGTATGCATACAGCCGATGCTGAAAGCGTTGATCGCCTTTACAGCGCTTCGGTTTCTGGCAGCGCTGATGCGTTTGTTTGGCGATGGCAGGATCGCGTCGGCAGTGGATCAACTGTCCGGCGCGTGCCAGATGGCGCTGATGCTGTCGTGCAGCGCCGCCGCCATCGTGATCGTACTGATCGGCTGCGCGGCTAGCATCGGCGGCGCAATTGTGTAGTGGAGGAAAGAGCATGACCGCATTGATCCGGCAGATTTCGATGATGTGTCTTTTGATGGCGATTTCGGAACAGCTGCTGAAGGAAAAAACATCCTTTGCCTGCCTGCGCATGATCGCGGCGGGTCGAATCGCGGTATCAGTATTTACCTGTATAGGATCGATTTTGAACCGATGCGTGCGCTGATCGATGCACTGAAGCCGTTTCGGCGGCTGGAAATCGTCATTTCCTTCGCGCTGATCTGCGTGCTGGCGATCATCATGCTGAACGGAAGCCCTGCCGATTCCGGCGGCATGACGGAGGCGGAGCGCCGGATGTGCGCCGTGCTTTCCGATATCGATGGCGCGGGGCACGTGCGCGTGATGATTGCGGAGGACGCGAACGGTAAATGTACGGGCATCCTGGTGGTGGCGGACGGCGCGCGGGATTTGAAAACCTATCTGACGATTCAGCGGGCGGTGCGAGCGTTGACGGGAATCGATGCGGAGCGCATCGAAATCGTAAAGGGAGAGGCGGGATGAGCGGCGATGGGTAAGCTTCGAATTGCATTTCTGTGTACGGCGCTCGCGATGGCGACGGTGACGACAGCGTATGTATTGGAAAATACGTGTCCCACGGCGGCGCCGGTCGCGGCCGTAACGATCGAAACATCGCTTTCGACGTTTCGCACGGATCGCGACGCCATGCGCGCCATGGAAAAGGCGCAGTTGAACGATATCATCCATTCCGACGGCGCGGCAGAAGAGGTGCGCACGGACGCGCAGCGCCGGTTGATGGAATTGATGGAACGGCAGGAAACGGAAACCCTGCTGGAGGGGCTGCTGGCGGTGCGGGGATTTCGCGGCGCGCTGGTGACCGTAAACGGCGATTGCATCAACGCGCTGATCGATGCGCCCATGGTGACGGCGCAGGAATCATCCGCCATTTTGGATATCATCTGTTCGCAGACGGATGTGAAGGTGGGCAATGTAAAGATTATTCCCGCGGAATGACAAATAATATCGATAGAAATTAAGAAAACTGCAATTGCGCTTTCGACGCTTATCTGATATAATAGAATCGACAAAGGAGGTCTGCATTATGAGCGAGAATTACCAGTCTGACGTGAAACTGGATGAAGGCCAGAATGGCACAGTTTCTTTTGCAACGGAAGTCATCGCCACCATTGCCGGACTCGCCGCGACCGAGGTTGAAGGCGTCGCAGCAATGTCTTCGCAAAATGGCGGCCTTGCAGATATGTTTGCCCGCAAGAACACCCGCAATTTTACCAAGGGCGTTCGGATTGCGCTGGAGGACAATAAGGTTACCGTCGATGTAAGCATCGTTGTGGAATATGGCTCTCCCGTGCCGGAGGTCGCCCGCAACATTCAGGAAAACGTGAAAAAGGCCATCGAAACCATGAGCGGTCTGGAGGTGCGCGCGGTGGATATCCACGTGACCGGCATCAGCTTCGAACGCGAACAGCGCGCCGCCGCCGAACTGGAGGAGCAACGCAAGCAGATGCTGGAGCAGTGCGCCGCGGCGGAAGAGCCCAAGACCGAAGCTGCGCCCGAATCCGAATGCGAACCGGACGCCGAGAAGGAAGATACTACTGAAGATAACTGAAATTTCCCGCGCCTCGACGTAAGAAAATGAGGTGAATGCTATGAAATTGAATTTTGGTCAGCGCCTTTTGCTGATCGTGCATTGGATTCTTTCCCTGATTGGATGTCTGCTTGCGGCGCTTTTGCTGATTACGCCGAATACGGTGTACGGCATGATCGACGGCGTATATGCGTCGATCGGAAAACGCGCGTTCGATACGATTGGCATCGTGCTGTGCGCGATCTATATTCTGATTGCGGCGGGCTGTGCGACAATGATCTTCTCCGGCTTTGGAAAGCGCGGGGAGCGCGGATTGATTACCGTATTCAGCAATGATACCGGCAAAACCCGCATCGCGGTATCGGCGGTGGAGCAGATGGCGCGTCAGGCCATCGCGGGTGTGGACGGCATATCCGATGTGCGCGCGACCATCACCGGCGCGGAGGACGCGATCGGCGTAAACATCAGCCTTGTGCTGAAACGCGGCGCATATCTGCCCACGGTAACGAACAACATTCAGCGCACGGTGCGCGGTTACATCGAGCAGAACTGCGGCGTGGCGGTACAGAGCATTATCGTAAACGTGCGCGCCGTGGAGGGCGAAGCGCCGAACGCAGGTAAAGGCGCAAAAACGGAAGCGCCCGTTCTGAAGGACGAAATTCCGAATGCAAGCTTTGATTTGAATGCGAATGCAGGCGAAACGGAGTTTGCGCCCGCGGATACGGTTTCCGAAACCGAACCGGAACAGCCGGAGAATACGGATTCTGCGGATTCCGAACAAAATGACATAAACGAATAAGCGCAGGCCGGCAGGCTGCGCAGTTTGCAAGGCCAACGGCTTTGCGGATTCTTGTACTTCAATCATGCGGCGGTATGGTTACACATGCCACCGCATTGATGTGTTAAATACGGGATGTGAGGTAAAACACAATGGACAGAAGAATTGCCCGCGCGCACGCGATGAAGCTGATCTATGAATGGGAAATGGGCGGCGACGGCGGCGAGGATACGCGCATCGAGCTTCTGGGCGTAGAACCCGGCGAAAACGAAACCGAATACATGAACGGCATGTACGATGGCGTTGTCAGCAACCGCGATGAAATTGACCGGCAGATTTCCGATCATCTGCGCGGATGGACGATCGATCGCCTGAGCCGCGTAGATCTGGCGATTCTGCGTCTGGGCGTTTATGAACTGATGCTGAAGGAAACGGCGGCGGGCATCGTGATCAACGAAGCCGTTGAGCTGGCAAATCAGTATTCCACCGAAAAGGCCGGCGCGTTTATCAACGGCGTGCTGGGCAGCATATCCCGCGAAGAATAGATATTTTCGAGGTTCGTACCATGCAGCTTCCGGAAAACGCACTGAGCGTTTCTGAATTGAATGAATATGTGCGCCGACTGCTTGCGAGCGATGTTTTGCTGAGAAATCTGGATGTGGACGGTGAAATATCCGGCTATAAGCATCATATCAGCGGACATCGCTATTTTGCGTTGAAGGACGCGGGCGCGCGCGTACAATGCGTGATGTTCCGGCAAAATGCGATGGGGCTTGATTTTACGCCGAAGGACGGTATGCGGGTTCGCGTGCGCGCGTCGGCTTCGCTCTATGCAAAGGATGGAAGCTATCAGCTGTACGTAACCTCCATGCAGAAATGCGGCGTGGGCGATCTGTACGCCAAATTCGAACAGTTGAAAAAGAAGCTTGAGATGGAAGGGCTGTTCGACCCCGCGATTAAAAAACTGCTGCCGGAATCGCCGAAGTGCATCGGCATCGCCACATCCTTAACCGGCGCGGCGATTCGCGATATGATTCGCGTGGCGCGGCGCAGAAATCCGAAGATCGATATCATCGTTGCGCCCTGCGCGGTGCAGGGCACGGAAGCGGCGGGCGAAATCGTACACGCGATTGAGCAATTGAACGCCGACGGTCGCTGCGATGTGATTCTATGCGGGCGCGGCGGCGGTTCGATCGAGGATCTTTGGGCGTTTAATGAGGAAATCGTCGCCCGCGCCATCGCAAAATCGCGCATACCGATCGTATCCTGCGTAGGGCACGAAACGGATTTCACCATCGCCGATTTCGTCGCGGATGTGCGCGCGGCTACGCCTTCGATGGCGAGCGAAATCGCCGTGCCAGTGCTGGAAGAACAGAAATACCGACTGAATCAGCTGCTGCGCAGAATCACATCCGGCATGGCGCAGGCGAACCGCCTTCGCAGATCGGAGCTTGCACGCGTCTATGCTGCGCTGCGCGCGCCCATGCAGACGCTGACGGCGGGCAAACGGGATAAAATCCGGCGCGTTATGGACGGCTGCGCGCGATTGATCGCGGAACAGATGCGCGCCCGCCGCGCAAGGCTGGATCGCACCTGCGCGATGATCGATGCAATGAACCCCGAACGCGTGCTGGATCGGGGATATGCATATGTAACCGTGCAGGAAAATTTGGTCTTCTCGGCTGGCAGATTAAAATCCGGCGATTCGATCGCCGTTCAGATGCGCGATGGAAAAATCAACGCGCAGATTACCGATATTGAAATGAAGGAGCGTCCGGCGCATGAAAAAGAAAATCACCTTTGAAGAGGGAATGCAAGAGCTGGAAACGCTCGCCGCTTCGCTGGAATCCGGCGAAATGCCGCTGGAGGAATCCTTTAACGCCTATGAACGAGCGATCAAGCTGAAAAAGCAGCTGGAAGAAATTCTAGATGCGGGCGATGCAAGGATTCGCGTATTGACCGAAAGCGGCGAGCGCGAAATGGATGTGGAGGAAAACCAATGAAAACACTTAAGGAATACGCGGCGATCATCAACGATCGCTTGGAAACCATCATTCCGAAGGGCGGCGAAGGGCTGGCACGCGAGGGGGATATGCCGGGCTTGCTGGCGGAATCCATGCGCTATAGCCTTCTGGCGGGCGGAAAACGCCTTCGTCCCGCGATGCTGCTGGCGGCTGTGGATATGCTGGGCGGCGATATCAACGCCTGTCTGGATTTTGCCTGCGCCGTGGAAATGATTCATAATTATTCGCTGATTCACGATGATCTTCCGGGCATGGACAATGATACCATGCGCCGCGGCCGTCCCACGAATCACGTGGTATTCGGCGAGGGACAGGCGATTCTGGCGGGCGATGGCCTTTTGAACATGGCGTTTGAGGTGATGCTGTCGCACGCAGTTGCGCTGCGTCGCGAATTGCCTTATGCACTGGATGCGATCAATGAAATCGCCACTGGCTGCGGCGTGACCGGCATGATCGCGGGACAGGTGATGGATCTGTACTGCGAACACAATCGCGTGCACGGCGAAGCGGAGCTGAGCTACATTCAGCGCAATAAGACGGCGTGCATGTTCATCTATCCGCTGCGCGCCGCAGGTTGGCTTTCCGGCGCGGATCAGGCGGATATCAATGCGCTCGGACAGTATGGCGAAGCGTTCGGCAGATTGTTTCAGGCGACCGATGATCTGCTGGACGTGATCGGCGATACGGCTGAAATGGGCAAAACGCTGGGCAAGGATGCACAGCAGGGCAAGCTTACGATGATCGCGATGCACGGCGTTGAAGGAACCCGAAGCATCGTGCTTTCGCAGCGCGACGCGGCGCTTTCCGCGCTGGATCGATTCGGCGCGCGCGCGGATTTCTTCCGCGATCTGATCAACGCCATGGTAAGCCGCACCAACTGATGCTGCAAAACAAACCGAAGTCGGTATGGAATACGCGCAATCGAGGATAGAATACAGATGCTGAAAGATCTGAAAAATCCGGAACAGCTGAAAAGTATGAATCTGCGGCAGATGGAAGAACTGGCGCAGGAGATTCGAACGGAGCTGATCCAGACGGTTTCCGAAAACGGCGGCCATCTGGCTTCAAACCTTGGAATCGTGGAACTGACGATCGCGATTCATTATGTGTTCAACTGTCCGGAGGATAAAATCGTATTTGACGTGGGACATCAGTGCTACGTGCACAAGCTGCTGACCGGACGCGCGGAGGCGTTTCACACGCTTCGCCAGAAGGATGGAATCAGCGGCTTTCCTGCACCGGAGGAGAGCGAATACGATACCTTCGTCGCAGGTCACGCCAGCACCGCCATTTCTGCGGCGCTGGGGATGGCGAGAACGCGCGCAATTATGCATTCTGACGAGCGTGTAATCGCCGTTGTGGGCGACGGCGCGCTGACGGGCGGCATGTGCTATGAAGCGCTGAACGATGCAGGGCAGAGCAAAACGCCGCTGATCGTGATTCTGAACGACAATGAAATGTCCATATCCAGAAACGTGGGCGCGCTGAGCCAGTATTTGAACGGTCTGCGCCAGAGCCGCGGCTATCGCAGCTTTAAGCGCGGCGTACGCCGCACGCTGGAACGCATCCCGCACATCGGCGTAAAGCTGTTCCGCTTCATTGAAAAGCTGAAGGACATGGTCAAATCCCTGTTTATCGACGGCAAATTCTTTGAAGCGCTGGGATTTGTGTACATCGGGCCGATCGACGGGCACGATTTAAAGCACATGATCCGCATTTTGCGACGGGCGCGGGACGATAAACGGCCGCTGCTGATTCACATGATCACGCAGAAGGGGCGCGGCTATCAGCCCGCCGAGAGCCATCCGGATGAATTCCACGGCGTTGCGCCCTTTTTCGTGGAATCGGGCAAGAGCCGTCCGCACGATCAGGAAACCAGCTGCGGCAAATTGATCGCGCATCAATTGAGCGAAATTGCCGATCAGGATATCCGCATCTGCGCAATCAGCGCCGCGATGGTCGCGGGTACGGGCATGGAGGAATTCCAGAAGCGCCATCCGGATCGTTTCTTCGATGTGGGCATTGCGGAAGAACACGCGGTTACGATGGCGGCGGGCATGGCGGCCTCCGGCATGAAGCCCTATGTGGCGCTGTATTCCTCCTTTTTGCAGCGCAGCTATGATCAGATCATGATCGATGTGTGCCGCAACAATCTGCCGGTCACGTTTTTAATCGATCGCGCGGGCTTCGCCGGCGCGGACGGCAAAACCCATCAGGGTCTGTACGATCTGAGCTTCCTGCGATCCATTCCCAATATCGTGATCGCCGCGCCGCGCGATGTGCGCGATCTGAAAAAGATGATCGATCTGAGCGTAGAGCTTCAGCAGCCGATGGCGATACGCTATCCCAAGACGGGGCTGGATCTGGGACCGGGGCTTGCATCCCAGCAGGATATAAAGGCGGGCGAATGGGAATTGCTCAGCGACGGCGATGATGTGATGATTTTCGCCGAAGGGCCGATGGTGCAGATCGCCATGCAGACCGCCGTGGAACTGAACGGCAAGCGCATCGCGGCGGGCGTTGTGGACGCGCGCTTTCTGAAGCCGATGGATGCAAAAATGGCGCTTAAATACGGCAAAAAGGCGCGCCTTGTGGTAACGCTCGAAGAAAACACCGTATGCGGCGGCCTGGGCGAAGGCATCGCGCACATTTTCGTGCAGAACGATGTGCATACGCCGATGCTGATTCTGGGCGCGCAGGATTGCTTTGTGGCGCACGCGCGCGTATCCGAACAGCGCGCGGCATGCGGCATGTCCGTATCCGCGATATGCGATCAAATTCAAAATAAGCTGAACACGAAAAACGGAGGCGGCATATGAAGCGCAGGCGCGCCGATGAAGCGCTGTTTGAAGATCTGAATCTGGAAAGCATCGCGCTAGCGCGCGCGCTGATCATGGAAGGCCGCGTGATGGCGGGAGATCGAAAGATTCTTTCGGTCAGCGAAGCGCTGCGCCCACAGGATCAACTGCGCGTGCGCGGAGAACTGGATTCTTACGTAAGCCGCGGCGCGTATAAGCTGAAAAAGGCGGTAGAGGTATTCGGAATCGATCTGCGCGATCGCGTATGCATCGACGTCGGCTCCTCCACCGGCGGGTTTACCGATGTGATGCTCCGCGCGGGCGCAAGGCAGGTTTACTGCGTCGACGTGGGCTACAACCTGCTGGATTACAGAATCCGCAGCGATCCGCGCGTTACGGCGATGGAGCGCGTGAACGCGCGCTTTATCCGTCCGGAGGATTTTCCCGTGCGGCCGAGCTTCGGCGCGACCGACGTATCCTTCATATCGCTTCGGGCGATTCTGCCCGCCGCGCTTTCCGTTCTGACGGGCGATTGCGAATTCGTCGCGCTGATCAAGCCGCAGTTCGAAGCGCCGAAGGAGGATGTGGGGGAACGCGGCGTGGTGCGCGATCGGAATGTGCATCTGCGCGTGGTGCGCGATATTCTATCCTTCGTTCCTGAAACGGGCTGGCATGCCGCAGGGCTGAGCTATTCGCCCGTGCGCGGTCAGGAGGGCAATATCGAATTTCTGCTGCATCTGAAAAAGGGCGCGGAGATTGAATCCAAAATCGATGAAGCCGCAATAAATGACATAATTACGGCGGCTTATGACAATTTTTTTAAATCGGCAAAACAGGGCTTGTAAGTATTCACCGGTTTGGTATACTTATATACAGGTATGAGGTGATGCGCATGGAATTTCGAAAAATCGGCCTGATCTGGAACCCCACCAAGACGTCGGGATTCGAAGTTGCACGCGAATTGCGGGATATATTGGCGGAACGCGGTCTTTCCGTTACGACGGGCATTACGCTGGCGCATGCGCTCGGCGCGCCGGAACTTGCGGAGGGCAGCTTTGAGGAGTGCGATCTGCTGATGGTGCTGGGCGGCGACGGTACGCTGCTGTCCGCGCTGGACTATGCTCTGCCGAAGAATATTCCGATGCTGGGCATAAATCTGGGCAGAATGGGCTTCATGACGGAGGTTGACCCTGCGAATCTGCGCAGGGACGTTTCCGAGGTTTTGAATGGCAATTATACCATCGATTCTCGAATGACGCTGACCGTCGCGGGTCAGAACGAAAACAATTTTTTTGCGCTGAATGATATCGTACTCACGCGGTCAACGCCGTCGGTGCGCATATTATCGCTGGAAATTGAGGTCAATGGGATTGTGGTGGATCGAATATCGGGGGATGGGCTGATTGTCGCTACGGCAACCGGTTCAACAGCTTATTCCCTTTCCGCAGGCGGGCCGATCATTCGTCCTGGTCTGGATTGCCTTGTGATTACGCCGATATGTCCGCATACGCTCAATACGCGCCCTGTCGTGGTATCCTCAAACGATGTAATCAAGATTCGTGTGATGGATGATCGCGGCGGCGCACAGGCCGTAATGGACGGCCGAAAGGTGATTAACGTTCCCTGCGGCGAACCGGGGGTAACGATTCTGCGATCCGAACTGCGGGCGCGGTTCATACGCCTGCATGATCGGAATTATTTCAGCCTGCTGCGGGATAAGCTATCGGAATGGACGCATTGAGAATACACGGAGCGGATTTGGAGCCGGGAGGACCGAAGAATGAAGAGCACGCGCCATAATCTTATATTGGAAATCATCGAAGAAAAGGACATCGAAACGCAGGAAGAACTGGCGGATGAACTGAAGCGCCGCGGCGTGAAGGTCACGCAGGCCACCGTTTCCCGCGATATCAAGGAGCTGCGCCTTTTGAAGGTGCTGGCGGAGCACGGCGGCTATAAGTATGCCACGGCGGAACGCGCGGAAAAGGGGCTGAACGATCGCTTTATCCGCATTCTGTCCGAATCCGTGATCAACATGGAATGCGTGGGCAATCTGATGGTGATCAAAACCCTGTCCGCCAGCGGTTCTGCCGCGGGTGAAGCTGTTGATTCCATGAAGTGGAATGAAGTGCTGGGCACGATCGCCGGAGATAATACGCTGCTGGTGATCGGCAGATCGCCGGAGGGCATCGAGAGCGTGCAGAACAGGATTTCCACGCTGATCAAGAGGTAGGAAGATGCTTCTTGAACTGACCATACGAAATATTGCATTGATTGAATCGCTGTGCATTGAATTTGCACAGGGATTCAATGTGCTTACGGGCGAAACCGGCGCGGGCAAATCCATCATCGTGGACAGCGTAAATCTGGTGCTGGGCGGGCGCGCGGATCGCGATCTGATACGTACCGGCGCGGAAAAGGGCAGCGTACAGGCGCTGTTTGATATTTCAAACAATGAAAATGCGCGCCGCATGGCGGAGGAGCTCGGACTGGAAGCGGATGATGGGCTGATTACCGTAATGCGTGAATTGAGCCGAAACGGAAAGAACGTATGCCGCATCGCGGGCGCGGTGCTGCCGTTGACGGTGCTGAAGCAGTTCACCGCGTGCCTTGTGGATCTGCACGGGCAGCACGAACACCAGCGCCTGATGAATCCGGCGATGCACATTGAATTTATCGATGCATTCGGCGATGCGAACCATCGCGCGCTGAAGGCGCGCGTATCGGACGCGCACGCAAGGCGCGCCGAAACCGTTCGCGAATTGAAGGGACTGCTGCGCGAAGCCGCCGAGCGCGAACGGATGATCGATATGCTCACCTTTCAGGTGCAGGAAATTACATCCGCGCATCTGAAGCCGGGCGAGGAACAGAAGCTGGAAAACAGGCTGCGCATGCTGGAAAACGCCGAAAAAATCCGTACCGGCGTGGAAACGGCGTATCATCTGACCTACAGCGGCGGAAGCGAAACCAGCGCGCAGGAGGCGCTGCGGCGCGCATCGGATGCGATGCGCGATATCGCCGCGCTCGATCCGCGGTTTGAAAAGCTGGCAAACGAACTGCTGGACGTGTATTACGCTGCGCAGGCGGCGGGGCAGGAGCTGCAAAGCCTGAATGAGGAACTGACCTTCGATCCGCGCCTGATGGACAAGATCAGTCATCGTCTGGAAACGATCGCGCGCCTGGAGCGAAAATACGGCGCGACGGTGGAAGAGGTAATCGCCTTCGGGCAGGATGCGCAGGCGAAGCTCGATTCCGTACAGAACGGCGAAGAGCGGATTGCGGATTTGAAAAAGCTTTTGAAGGAACAGGATCGAATCCTGCACGATTTATGTGCGCAGCTGACCGAATCCCGCCGTGCGATCGCCGCGGAATTCGAACGCGCCCTGCTTGCCCAGCTGCGCGATCTGGGTATGCAGCGCACGCAGTTCCGTGTGGAATTCAAGGCGCTGGAAAAGCCCTGCGCGGATGGCATGGATCAGCTGGAATTCATGATTTCGCCAAACCCCGGCGAACCACTGCGCCCCATGGCGCAGATCGCGTCCGGCGGCGAATTATCGCGCATCATGCTGGCGATCAAAACCATCGCCATGCACGTAGACGGCGTGGATACCATGATCTTCGATGAAATTGATACCGGCGTTTCCGGTCGAATGGCGCAGGTGGTCGGCGAAAAGATGTGTGCCATCGCGCGGGAAAAGCAGGTGTTGTGCGTTACGCATCTGCCGCAGATCGCGGCGCTGGGCGGCGCGCATTTCCGCGTGGAAAAGCAGGTATCCGGCGATCGCACGCAAACGAACGTTTCCCGTCTGGATGCGGAAGGCCGCGTGCGCGAGATTTCGCGCCTCGTCGGCGGCGCAGAGGACAGTCCTTCCAGCCTTGCCCATGCGGCAAATATGCTGAAGGAAGCGCAGCGCATTCGAGAAGGAATGCAATAGAAATATCAAAAACGATCCCGACAGCGCAGGTGTACACATTCGTTTACATCCTGCCGTCGGGATCATTTTTTATTTACGCGCAAAAACGTTCAGGTAATAATATCCGATGCGTCCAGTATGCGGTAACCCACGCCGACCTCCGTGAAAATATAGGTGGGGTGATCGGGGTTCGGTTCGATCTTTCTGCGGATATTTGCCATGTGCACGCGCAGAATTTTGTTATCGCGGCTGGCGTAGGGACCCCACAGCTCGCGCAGCATCGCCTTGTAGGTGATCACCTGTCCGGGATGCTTGCCCAGCAGCGCCACGATTTTGAATTCGTTCGGGGTCAGATTCGTATCTCGATCGCCCAGAAATACGCGGTGCTTGCGGTAATCGATCGTCAGATCGCCCGCCTGATAGCACCCCGTCAGCGCGATTTCGTCATTTTCGCTGTTCGTGATGGTGTGGCGCAGCGCGGCGCGAATTCGCGCCATCAGTTCGATCGTACCGAACGGCTTGATCAGATAATCATCCGCGCCCAGATCCAGCGCATCGGCCTTATCCTCCTCGGTACTGCGCGCGGAAATGACGATGATCGGCACCTTTGACCACGTGCGCACCTCCTGAATCACGCGATTTCCATCCATATCGGGCAAGCCCAGATCCAGCAGAATGCAATCCGGACAATGCGATGTGATCATTTCAATCGCCTTTTTGGCGGTGTTGGTTTCCAGCGCGCTGTATCCGTTCGTGGTCAGCGTACTGCGCAGAAACCGTGATATGCCTGCATCGTCCTCTACGATCAGGATCTTGTTTTTCTGTTCATTATTCATTGATGATTCCCTCCTCGACCGGCAGATGGAATTCTACCGCGCCACCGTCATTTGTATTGAATGCCACGATATCGCCGTGATGCGCGCGCATGATGGATCGGCATACGCTCAGGCCGATGCCCATGCTGCGCCGTGAATCGGAAACGTGCGCCTTGGACATCGCCAGACCATCGAATACCTTGGGCAGCATCGCCGAAGGAAAGCCGCCGCCGTTATCCGATATGCACACGTGTACCTCTTCGTCGGTTCGAAACAGGGCAATGTGAATCTCTGTGGCGTTCGGCGCGTGATCGGGCACGTTTTCAAAAATATTGATAAGCACCTGCTCAATCAGCATGGCGTCCATGTTCGCGAGGAGAATTTCCTCGGGACGATCCACCGTGATTTTGTAATTCGGGTATTTCCGGCTGAATTTCACGATCGCGCTGCCGATGATTTCCTCAATGACCTCCGGCTCCAGGCGAAGCTCCACGGCGTCGCCGCTGCAACGGGTGATGGTCAGAATGTTTTCCATCACGCGGATCAGCCACTGCGCATCGCTGTTGATGGATCGCAGCAGTTCCATGCGCTCCGATGCATCCATCGCTTCGTTTTCCATCAGCACGTTGGTGGAGCCGTAAATGGCGGATAGCGGTGTGCGCAGATCGTGGGAAACCGAACGCAGCAGATTCGCGCGCATCTTTTCGGCCTCCGCTTCAAGGCGCAGCTGTTCCTGCCGCTTGATCTGCGTGGTCAGTGTGCTGATGATCATGGATACGATCAGCATTGCGGCAAAGGTCAGCGGATAGCCGGAGATGGTCAGATTGAACTGATAAAATGGGTAGGTGAACAGATAGTTTACGCACAGAACGCTTGCGAGCGACGCCGCAATGCCGCACATGTACCCGCTCGTGAAACGGGCGATGATCGCGACCGCCAGAATAAACAACGGCGCGGCAAACGGGTTGTTGCCTCCGTGCACGTTGGAAACAATGCTGCATATCAGGATGGTAATCGCCAGTATTCCGATTGAAAGAAGCGTATCGCGAACGATGCGCCGCCAATCCATTTTTCTGTTCTCCATGCCGTCGCTCCCCATTGATCGGATTTATGTACAGGCACTGCCGGCTTGCCGGCGCGCATCGCGAATCGAAGCGCGCAGATGGTTTTACCTGCTTTATCGATTCTATTATAGCATAAAAGTACAAATAAGACATCAGGTGTGCGAAATTGGTAAATTCTTTCCGGAAAATTAGCGCGAAACTGTTATACAATAGATTCGAATTTGGGTTTTTATTTTTTTATATTTATACGAAGAAATATAGCTTTCACAGATGCTTCCGCGCTGGGTGGACGGAAGCTTTGCGCGACAAAATCCGAATTCAGAGGGCTTAACCCGGGGTTGGAATTACAGGATTTGGAATGGAAAGGAAGGAAAAACATGGCACTGTACGGTGTACTTGCGGTTATCATTCTGGCAATTATCTATGTGTTCTTTAACTTCTTCCGCATTCGCGGAATGGATGAAGGCACGCGCGATATGATGGAAATGGCTGCCATCATTCGAAGCGGCGCTTCCACCTTCTTGAAAACGGAATTCAAGACGGTCGGAATCGTGGTCGTGCTGCTCGCGCTGGTGTTTTCGCTGTTCGTTGAAAGGACGAGCGGACTTACATTTATCTTCGGCGCGTGCATGTCCTCCTGCGTATGCATTCTGGGCATGCGGTCGGCGACCTACGCCAACGTGCGCACCGCGAATAAGGCGCGCGAGAGCCTGTCCATCGGCGAAACCGTAAAGGTGGCGCTGTGCGGCGGCAGCATTTCCGGCCTTGCGGTACAGGCGTTCGGCATGCTGGGCATGGTGGCGATCCTGATCGCGTGGAACGGCATCGATCCCGCGGACAATTCCGGGCACGGATTGATCGCAAATCTTTCCTGCAATCCCTCGATCATGCGCATTTCTACTTATTCTCTGGGCTGTTCTCTGGTGGCGATGTTTAACCGCGTCGCGGGCGGCAACTACACCAAGGCGGCGGATATTTCCTCCGATATTCTGGCGAAGCTCCGCCACGATATGCCTGAGGATGACAGCCGCGTGCCGAACGTGGTTGCGGACTTCATCGGCGATAACGTAAACGATATCGCGGGCAACTGTTCCGACCTGCTGGAAAGCTTCGTCGCCACGATCGCCGCGGCGATCATGATCGCGGTTACCGTGTTCAATAGGGAAATTGCCACAGTCGGCACGGCGATTACCAACGCGACCCTCAACGCGACGATTCTGTTCCCCGTGGTGCTGGCGGGCGGCGGCCTGCTGGGCTGCGTGCTGGGGCTGGGCTATGCCGCGGTGCGCAAAATGGGCGATAATCCCTCCCGCGAACTGAATCTTGCCACCTGGATTTCCGCGGGACTGACCATCGTAATCGGCTTCTTTGCATCGCTGATCGTATTCAAAAATGTCCCGCTGTACGATGAATTCGTATGCGGCTGGCTGTCCCCGTGGATTTCCAGCGTGCTGGGCATCCTGAGCGGCATCGCCATCGGATCGATCACCGAATATTATACCAGCACCGATTTCAAGCCCACCCGCAAGCTTGCCGAAATCGCCACCGAGGGCGAAGCCTTTGTAATTACCAAGGGCGATGCGATCGGCTCCCGTTCGTGCCTGATGCCCGTACTGGTGATCGGCATTGCGCTGTTCCTGTCCGGCAAGGTTTGCGGCACCTATGGCATCGCGCTTTCTTCGCTGGGCATGCTGGCGTTCGTCGGCGCAACCGTATCGATTGATGCGTTCGGCCCCATCGCGGATAACGCCGGCGGTCTGGCGGAATCCTGTCATCTGCCCGCGAATGTGCGCGTAATCACCGATAAGCTGGATTCCGTGGGCAATACCACCGCCGCCATCGGCAAGGGCTTTGCCATCGGCTCTGCTGCGTTTGCAACCGTATCTCTGATCGTGGCGTATGTCGGCAATTACGCGGGCAGCGCGGAACCCGTGCTGAACATCGCATCGTTCGTGGTCGTCGCGGGCGGTATTGTCGGCGGCGCGCTGATCGAATATTTCTCCGCACTGCTGACCGATAACACCATCGAATCCGCGCGCCTGATGGCGGACGAGGGAGATCGCCAGCTTTCCGTGCCCGGCGTATTGGAGGGCAAGGTACGTCCGGATTACAATCGCTGCATTGAAATGGCGGCCAAGCAGGCGCTGAAGAAGATGCTCGTGCCTTCCGTGATGGCGCTGTTTATCCCCATCGTCGGCGGCTTCCTGTTCGGCGTTGAATTCGTCGGCGGTATTCTGGTGGGCGCGACGATCGTCGCGATCCCGCGCGCACTGTTCATGGGCAATTCCGGCGGCGCTTTCGATAACGCCAAGAAGTATATCGAATCCGGCGCGCTGGAGGGGCACGGAAAGGGCTCTCATGCGCACAAGGCGGCGGTTACGGGCGATACGGTCGGCGATACCCGCAAGGACGTTGTCGGCGTGGCGCTGGATATCTTCATCAAAACCATGTCCACCGTAGCCAATACGTTGGCGAGCGTGTTCAGCCACTTCACGCTGTTCAAGTAAGCTGTTGTAATCAATTTAAAATTAAAACACCGCGAAATGCGTTTTGAACTGCATTTCGCGGTGTCTTTATATATTGAAATGATTATTTCCTGCGCCGGTCGCGGCGGACGGAATGTCGATCCTGATTTTTACGGCTGCCGCGATCCCGCGTTTTGAAATCTCCGGAAGGCTTGCGATCTCTGCGATGGGCAAAATCATCCTTTGATTTCAGTCCCGCTTCGCGCGGCTTGCGGATTTCAAACCGGCTCAAATCGCTGGCGTCCAGCAGCCGTGCGCGGGCGGAATCGGATAATTTGATCTTGCCCTTTTTGCGCGGCTCCGGATTGGACTGTACAGAAGAATTTTCGTATGCGGCGGGCGTTTCCTTTTTATTGTAGGCAGGACGCGCACGCATCGCGCCGTTTCCGCTCCTGTGATCGATAAACAGGCGGGAGGCGGCGGGGAAGCCGTTGATCTTCAGCCCGCGCAGCGAGGCTAGAATTTCCTCGGCGCGCTTCGCGGGTACGCCCACCATCGTGCGTTCATCATAGATTTCGATCTTGCCGATTTCCTTGCCGGGGATGTGCGCGCGCTCCGCAATGGCGCTCACCACATGGTTCGGCGCGATGCGCTGCTTGCGGCCGATGTTCAAAACGATCTTCTGATATTGGCCGTTGTCGGCGGACCGGCGTTCAAATTCAATATCGGAAAGGCTGTCCTCCAGCTTGCCGAACGCCAGCTGCAGGGCAGCTGCGGCGATCAGCGCCGGATCACAGCCGCCGTCGATCATCGATTGCGCCATTTCACGATAATTATCGGCGATGCCGCCCGCGATCGTTTCCGTCAGTCGATCGCGATTGTGCGCATCCTGCTTTTTGCGAATGTCGGCGACCTTGGGAATCGGCGTTTCCACGATTTCGGATTTCGCCATGCGCGCCAGATCGCGGATCATGGCGTACTGCCTGCGGCCGGAGCAGATCGTCAGCGCGCAGCCTTCCTTGCCCGCGCGGCCGGTTCTGCCGATGCGATGCACATAATATTCATCGTGGTTCGGCACATCGTAATTGATCACGTAATCCACATCGTTTACATCGATGCCGCGCGCCGCCACATCGGTGGCGACCAGCAGGGGAATGCGGGCGGATTTGAAGCCGTCCATCACGCGCGTGCGCTGGCTCTGGTTCAAATCGCCGTGCAGCGCCTCCACCTTAAAGCCATTGCGGCTCAGATACTGCGTAACTTCTTCCACCATCAGCTTCGTATTGCAGAAGATCATACACAGCCGCGGTTCATATGCGCGCAGGATCAGATTCAGCGCGTCCAGCTTGCGCCCCATCGGCACATCCACGTACATCTGGCGAATGTTTTCCAGCGTAACCTGTTCGCGGTTGATTTCGATGATGTGCGGCTCGGTCAGATAGGCCTCCGTAAGCTCCAGAATCGCATCGGGCATGGTGGCGGAAAACAGCACCGTCTGGTGCGCTTCCGGCACATCCTTCAGGATCGTTTCGATATCCTCGCGGAAGCCCATGGAAAGCATTTCATCCGCCTCGTCCAGCACGATCATGCGAACATTGGCGAGCGAAAGCGTGCTGCGGCGCATATGATCCATTACGCGGCCAGGCGTGCCGATTACCATATTGCATTTTTTCAAATGCATGATCTGCCGATCCATCGGCGCGCCGCCGTATACGTCCGTCACCCAGATATTGCGGGTAAAGCGGGTCAGCTTTTTGATTTCATCGCAGCCCTGCTGTGCAAGCTCGCGCGTGGGGCAGAGGATCAGAACCTGTACGGTAGGGTTTTCCTCCGTCAGATCGATCTTTTCAATCGCGGGGATCGCAAAGGCGAGCGTCTTGCCCGTTCCGGTCTGCGATTTGCCGATTACATCGCGCCCTTCGCGGATGACGGGGATCGCCTCCGCCTGAATGTCCGTGGCGGTTTCAAAGCCCAGTTCATCAATGGCGCGCTGCATTTCCGGCGTTAAATTCAATTCGGAGAATTTTACTTCGCTCATTACCATTTCTCGATTCTAAAAAATTCAATTTATCCTACCGCATATGCGCGCAGAACGCCATCCGGCGGCGGTTAAGCCTTGGTGATGATTTCTGCATCGCATACAAAAAACGCCGCCGCACCCCTCGAAAAAGGGATTCGGCAGCGTCTTGCACACGGGATCAGACGATCGTTCTGTCGAGATATTCCAGAGCGATCGAAGCCATCTTTTCGCCCAGCTCGCGGCTGGCCTCCTGCGATGGGATCGCGAACCATTCGGTATTGCGGCTCGTGCGCGCGAAATCCACGTTCTGCGGATACAGCGCCGCCAGCAAGGAGGTTTCAAACTTGCCCGCATGATCGAAGCCGCCGCAATCCTTCTGCACCTGTTCATCCATCAGCTGAATGGTTTTGATGAAGGTGAGCGGGTTTTCATCGGTATCCAGATTTTCATAATAATTCTGCATATCGTTGCTGCCCCACCAGCCATAGCCACGCTTTTCCTCCAGATAGCGCATCGTGACCTTCTTCGCTGCCTTCATGCACGCCAGCGACATGGGCATCAGACCGTTGCCCTCGCTCTGATGATGGAACACCAGATAGATGTTCTTCCAGCCGCCGTATACCAGCGATTTCAGAATTTCGGTGATATACGCCTCGTAGGGATCGACGTCCACCTGAATGGTGTTCTTTTCCGGACCGCATACGGCGTAGCTCGCAACGCCGTACCAGATGGGCGGCGCGACGATGATTTCCTTGCGCTTTCCAAGGCGTTCCAGCATTCCGGTGATCACCATGGTGTCGCAGCCCAAACTCGCGTGCTCCGCATGGTATTCCATGGTGCCAATCGGGATGATCAGCGGCACCTTGCGCGCCTTGCAATCCTCAATTTCGGTGTAAAACATATCGATAAGGTTCATGCTGTACCTCCTGTAAACGCGTTTATTCTGCGTAACCGGGCGTGGTGTAGAACGCCATGTTGCCCGTGGTCATATCCAAACGGCCATACTGCGCCACGACGGGCGTATCGGAATGTACCGAAATCGCATACTGCGTGCCCACCGGCACGGGCGTGCCGAGGATGCCATCCTTTTCGGTCACGCGGATGCAGCGGGTGCAGCCCGCCTTGATTTCGGCATTCAGCGGCGCGGATGGCGCCTTATCCGTCCAATGCAGTATGATCTCTACATGCGCATCCTGATCGTTGGGATTCAACAGAATGATGGATTCATGTCCGTACAGATCGGGATTCGCGCCCATCAGCGGAAGCTCCGCATCGGGGAAAAACCAGTGTTTCTTGCCAAACATATTTCTTCGCTCCTTATAACAGGCTGCCGGTTCATCGAACCGACAGCCGTGCCAATTATGATTAGAACATCAGTTCCGGACATACCTCGGGGATTTCGGGGCTCAGGATATCGCAGCCGGTTTCCGTAACGGCGATGCCCTTTTCCCAGCGAACGCCAAAGGTGGGGCAGGAGATAAAGGTATCTGCCTGATAGGTCATGTTGGGCTGCAGCGGATACATGGAAGTCGTTTCCGCCCAGGGCGCTTCTACTTCGATAATGCCGGTGGAGTGCAGCGGTCCATAGACGAAGTTCTTCTCAAAGCCGTTGTCCACGAAATACTTGTAGAAATCCTTCGCGATGTCGCCCGCCATAACGCCGGCCTTCACCTGATTTACCGTCCAGGTATGCGCCTGACGGCAGAACTGCACGATTTCGCGGCGCTCGCCTTCCAGCTTGCCCAGGCAAATGGGATAACCGATCGCGGCGGAATAGCCGTCGATCTTGGCGGACAGGTTCAGCTGAACGATGTCGCCCTTCTGGAATTCACGGTAGCAGGAACGGGAAATAGCGTGGCGGGTAGAAGCCTCGGAGAATACGTACATCGGAAGTCCTTCGTATTCCGCGCCATTTTCATATACCACGCGCTGCGCGACGCCCACCATCTGAAGCTCGGTCATGCCCGGTTTGATTTCGCGGATTACCTGCTGGGTCGCCAGATCGGCGATACGATAGCCCTCGCGCAGGCAAGCCAGTTCGTTGGCGGATTTGATCTGGCGCAGTTCGGTCATGATATGACCGGCGTTGATCAGCTCGGCCTCAGGGAAAGCTTCCACGATTGCATTGTAGATGGTTACGGAAGTATCCAGGAAGGAAGCGATGCCGATGCGCAGCTTCTTGCCGGTTACGCCGATCGCCTTGAATACATCGTGATAGGTATCCGCCTTCAGTTCGGGATAGGAAGGATCCGCGCCTTCGCGATAGGCCTTCAGAACGAAAAGCTTATCCAGCTTATTGCGATCCTTGCCGAATTCGGCGGATTCGGGGCCAACCATCAGCGCGGCGTCGCCGCCCGCGGAGATCGCCACGCCCGCGCGTTCAAACAGCGGCCAGAAGCCGGAGAAGTAGCGGGGATTCGCGTAATCGGCTTCGTTGCCGTTTACGATCAGAGCGTCCAGTCCTTCGCGGCGCAGAATGGCGGCGCAGCGCTGCACGCGCTCTTTGTACTCATGATCCGGAATGCAGATTCTTGCCATTTTGAATTCCTCCTGATAATGTATTTTGATTATTTTTTACCGCAATGATTACGGCTTAAACGTCCTTCGAATTCTTAGGCGTAATAGAAAATCTCTTCAAGATCTTCATAATATACGCCCTTTTCGTGATCGCGGAAGCAGGGGTGCGTGTGCGTCCACCATTTTTGCGTGATGGGATCCTCCGCCATTTTTTCCATATCGGCGTCATAATTATCGCCGATGTATTCAAAGTAGGATACCACCATATCGCCCATGATGGAAATGGAATAATTGCGCAGGTTGCATTCGTGGATGGTTTTCAGCACATCCGGCCATACCGCTGCATGTAGTTTTCGGTATTCCTCGATCTTTTCCGGCTTCAGAAATGCCCGCTGACAGAAACGTTTCATGGTTGATCAACCTCCATTCGTATATTTGCACCGTTTTACCGGCAAAAGTGCGAATTTACCAGGATTGCCCGTTGATAAAGCTCGGTTGCAGTACGATGTTTTCGCACAACTCCTTCGTTTCCGAAGCAAACCGCCGGAACAGAATCTCCGCCGCGCATTTCCCGATCTGATCCGCGGGCTGATTGATCGATGTGATCAGCGGCGTGATCAGATGCGTATCATCCACGGCGTCAAAGGAAGCCACGGCGATATCCGACGGAATTCGCAGGCCGCAATCGCGTATGGCGTTGATCGCGCCGTAGGCGATATAGTTGTTGGCGAAGATCATGGCGCGCGGTCTGCGTTCCAACGCAAGCAGCGCCTTCATGCAGGTGTAGCCGGATTCCATTTTAAAATCGCCCTCGGCGATCCATTCCGCACAAAGGGGCAAATTTGCCGCGCTGATCGCATCGCAAAAGCCGTTGTAGCGCAAAAGACCGGTACTCTGGCTGCGCGGGCCGGAAATCATGCCGATGCACGTATAGCCGCGATCGATCAACGCCTGCGTAATCTGCCGTGCGGCGGCGTAGTTATCGATGGATACAACGTTACATTTATCGCATTCGTTGGGCACGTTATCGATAAATACCACCGGTGTATTCAGCGATTCATAATGCCGCATCAGCTCATCGCTGCTGCAAACGCTGGATAGAATCAGCCCTGAAATCTGCTTTTCAAGCAGAGAATGCAGCGATTCCGTTTCATATTCGGCACTTTCGTCCGAATTGCATACCATCAGCGTGTAACCGTTGCTTCGGCATACGTGCTGCGCGGATTTGATCACCGATGCAAAGAAGCTGTTCGTAATATCGGGCACGATGATGCCGATGTTCCGCGCATTCTTTAAGCGGAGCGATCGCGCCACAGCATTTACCGTATAATCCGATTTGCGCACCTCCGCCAACACGCGTTCGCGCGTTTCCTTTCCGATGCGCCCGTTTCCGCTCAGCGCACGCGAAACGGTAGAAATCGATAACCCAAGCTGATTTGCAATGTCCTCCAGCTTTACAGAACTCAAAGGCAGCGCCCCCACAACTCAAACAATAAATGTTATTTCCAGATGAACTATCACTATTATATCAGTGCGGGAACGTTTGCGCAACTATGTTACGTGTTAAATTTTATACTTATTATATATAATATATACAAAATTCAAAACAATGCTGCACAAAATGCGGGAATGCATCGTGCAGCGTGAAAACTGATTACGCTAGAAGCTTTCCCTGCAATCGCCGCATACCGTGACCATACGTAAGCGCAAGTCTATCATTATTATTGCTCAAAACATGGTAACACTATCTCGAACAGTATTAATTGTTCTTATCTGTGATAACGATTGCTTTCTGGAATACCCAAGGAATCTTTCACATGAAATATATGTGTTCAAGTACTATATATTAGTACTATATATATAGGTTGAATTGAACAGAATTAAAAATATTACCAAATATATATTGACAAAACAGAAATAAATATGTATAATACAAATAAGTAAAACGTTTGTCTTTAGCGGAGGAACAAGTGTCAGTAAAACTCAAAGATATTGCGGACAAATTGGAGCTTTCGGTTTCTACAATTTCCAGAGTTATCAATGGAAAAGGCGTCGTATCGGAGGAAACACGGCAGCGCATATTGAAGACTGCCCGCGAGATGGAATATTATCCGAATGAATTCGGGCGTGGACTGCGAACCATGAAAGCAAACACGATTGCCGTTGTTTTGCCGGATGTGACCAATCCTTATTTTAGTTACATATTACGGGGCATAGAAGAAAAATGCAGTTTGGAAGGATATTCTATGCTGGTAGGCATTACCAATTACGATTGGAATCGCAGTCGCCAATATGTGGATGAAATGGCTGCTAAGCATGTAGCAGGCATCATTATTGCCTCGAATGATGACCGCGGATATGAAATTCTTCAGCAGAGCGGAATCACAATAGTATCATTAAACGAACATAAAAGAGATGTTCGGATCAATTGGATAGCGATCGATAATTACCGAGCGATGTTTGATCTTACGCAATACCTAATCAATCAGGGGCATCGTCATATTGCTTGCCTTTATGGTTTTAACGATGGTGAAAACACAACGGGCGATCATCGAAAGCAGGGATTTGAAGATTGTATGGCGGCAAATAAAATTGAAATTCCGCCCCAAATGAAAATCGATGCGGGGCTGGGCTACGAAACGGGTCGTAAAGCAGCCCAAAGGATGCTTTGCTTGCCGCAGCTACCAACGGCGATTGTATGCCACAACAATTCCATCGCAGTAGGTGCTTATGATGCATTGAGGAGCGCTGGTTATCATGTTCCGACGGATGTTTCAATTGCCTGTTTTGATGCATTTGTACCTAAAAATGTAATTGCCCAGCAGTTTACATGTATATTGCAACCGGTTCGTGAAATTGCGCATAAAGCAGTTGAACGAATTGTACGCGCGGATACCTATAAAGGATATACCCATGATGCTTTAGATTATGAAATGGTAATCGGTGATTCAACACGTTCAATAAAGTAATCAACGGGATATCGAAACAGTGGACCCAAAGCTTGAATTAACATCGGTGCTCTGAAGTCCACTTTATTTTTTCACATATAGGCAAACGTTTGCCTATGATTTTAATACTGCGTGGTCAACACGTTAGTATAAAAACGAAAGGAGTAGAGACCCATGAAGAAAATGATTTCCCTGTTGCTCGCTCTGATGCTTGTAGGAAGCTTTGCCTCATTTGCCGAGGGTATGTCCTTTGGCGCATCCTTCCATTCAACCTACCATGAGTTTTTTGCGGACATGATCGATGGCATGAAAGATACAGCGGTGGCAAACGGTGTTGCACTGACCATCGTTGATGAAAACGGTGATGCCGGAACCCAGTATAACACCATGGAAAACTTCATTCAACAGAAGCTTGACGGAATCATATTGCTGGCTGTTGATCCGGAATCCCTTGTCGACATCATCGCCAGATGCGTCGAGGAAAATGGCATCCCTGTGGTTTGCTGTGATGGATCAATAAACTCCGATAAGATCACCACCTTCATCGGATCAGATTCCTATGGTATGGGAACTTCCTGTGGCGAAGCGTTCAAAGCATATTGTGAAGCAAATAACATTACAGAAGCCAAGATCGGTGTAACCACATGGAAAAAATCGACTGGTCAGCAGCAGCGTCTACAAGGGTTCAAAGATGTTCTCGCCACAATGGGGGATGATTTTCAGATCGTAAATGAACAGGATGGCGATGCTCGCGATACTGCTATGACTTCTGCCGAGAACATTTTGCAAGCCGATCCGGACATTAGCTTCCTGTATGGCACGAATGAAGGAAACGTGTTGGGTTGCTATGCGGCGGTTCAAGCGGCAGGGCTCACCGATAAGATAAAAGTTTTTGGAATAGATATTTCTGAAGACGCAATCGCAGGCATCGAAGCTGGCGATATTCCCTTCATCATTACCCAACTACCCTATCAGATGGGCGTAAAGTGTGTTGAAGTTCTTATCGGTGCATGCAATGGCGAAACATTCGATGCAAGAACTATGATTGAAACGCCTGCCGTGACCATTGACAACGTTGCAGATTATAAAAAGTAAGCTGTACGTTCATATCTGATTTCGTTATCAGAAGAGTATTCCAAACGGATGGGGTTAACAAGAACCTCATCCGTTTGGAAAGACAGTTTCGCTGTACGAGAGATACTCTGTGAGGAAAAATTACGACTGGGCGGGAGGTAGAGTGAGTGACAAACAATTTGTTGGAAATCCGGCATGTCATAAAGCGATTTCCCGGCGTTGTGGCATTGAAGGACATCAGCTTTAATGTCAGACGCGGCGAAATACATGCACTGGTAGGCGAAAATGGAGCAGGAAAATCCACACTTATGAAGGTACTGTCCGGCGCGTATGTGCCAGAGGAAGGCTCCTTCGTATTCGACAATGTCGAATACAAGTCGCTTACGCCAAAACAGGCAAAGCGCATCGGCATCTGCATCGTACATCAGGAACTTTGTCAGGTTCCCGAACTAACGGTAGCCGATAACATCTTTCTGGGTGAAGAGAGAAAATGGCTCGATGATCGCGGCACATTCGCACGAACGCAGGAACTAATTCACAGGATTCAACTGGATTGCACAGCAGATCAGCAAATCAAATCCTTAACCATTGGCAAACGTCAGCTGGTTGAAGTGTTGAAAGCTGCACACGACAATCCAAAACTGCTGATTATGGATGAACCTACGTCATCGCTGTCCCCAGCCGAAATCAAACTGCTGTTTGATTATATGCGCGAGTTGAAAAAAAGTGGCTGTACTATCATTTATATTTCGCATAAGCTGGACGAAATTCTCGAAATCACAGATTCTGTTACCGTCATGCGCGATGGTATGTATATAGACACATTGCCAACGTCTGAATGCACACAGGACAAGTTGATTGCGCTGATGGTCAATCGAAACTTTTCCGATATGTATCCAAGTGTCGTCCCTTTACCTAAAGATGCGCCAGGTGTGCTCCGTGTGGAGCATGTGAGTCGTGGAAATGTGGTACGCGATTGCTCGTTCGGTCTTCATAAGGGTGAAATTCTGGGCTTTGCCGGTCTAATGGGCGCAGGACGCACTGAATTGATGCGCATCCTCTTTGGGGTAGACAGGTGTGACGCTGGAAAAATCTATATCAAAGACAGGCAGGTAGACATCCACTCTCCGGCTAGCGCAATGAAGGCGGGCATAGGCTTTGTTACGGAAGACCGAAGAAGAACCGGCTTTATTCCCCGTATGAGTATATGCGACAACATTACCCTTGCAAACCTGAAACGGATGGCAAGCGGCGGTGTTTTTACGCACCCAGCACGCGAAATAAAAATTGCAGAAGATTACAGAGATAAATTTGCCATAAAAACCCCGCACATCTATCAGCCGGTTATGAATCTGTCTGGCGGCAATCAACAGAAAGTAATTCTATCCAAATGGCTGCTCACCGGCGCGGATATTCTGATTCTTGATGAGCCTACGCGTGGAATCGATGTTAACGCCAAACGTGAGATTTACAATTTGATATCCAACTTGAGCCGTCAGGGCATGGCGATTATCTTCGTATCCTCCGATATTAACGAAATCATGGGCATATGTCATCGCACAGCGGTAATGTGTGAAGGCAGAATCACGGGTGAAATCAATCGAGAAGATTTCGATTACGAAAGAATTCTTGAGCTTGCATTTGAAAGGGGGAAAGGAAAAAAATGAATACGAACACGAACGCTGCAAAGTACGGTCAGCATTCATTTAAGCGCGCGATCCGATCTAAAATCGGCATCGTTTCCGGCATTATACTGCTGGGACTTTTCTTTACGATTCTCTCTCCGTCTTTTCTTGATATGACGAATTTTTTTAACATATTCCGTCAGCAGTCCATTTATGTGCTGCTTGCATTGGGCATGACGCAGATCATCATTGTGGGCAATATTGATCTGTCGGTTGGTTCCTGCGTAGCGCTTTGCGGCGTCATAGGGGCGCTTTTTCTTGAAAAATGTGATAATGCTTTTTTGGGGATAATGGTCACGTTGGGGGCAGGTACGCTACTTGGTTTGATCAACGGTACTGCGACTGCATATTTTAAAATGCCGCCTTACATTGTTACCCTCGCAACGCAAACCATCTTCCGCGGTACAGCCATGCTGGTTACCGATGGATATCCTGTGAACATGAAGAACGAAACGCTTACTGCGCTGGGACGCGGGAATGTGTTCGGCGTTATACCAACACCGTTCATAATCGTACTTGGTTTCGTTGCGCTTACATGGATTATCCTGAATAGAACCTGTCTCGGCAGACAGATCTATGCCGTTGGTGGCAACCGCGATGCGGCGCACCTTGCAGGTATAAACGTAAAAGGCGTAATCACCTATGTACACGCCATGTCCGGTCTGCTATGCGGAGCTTCTGCGATCATTATGATCGGTCGACTGGCAACAGGCGCGCCAAATACCGGCACTGGCTATGAGGGTCAAGCTATTTCTGCATCTGTATTGGGTGGCGCGGTGATGGGCGCCGGTATCGGAACGGCTTCGGGAGCGTTACTTGGTGCCTTGTTTATCGGTATCCTAAACAACGGTATGACTCTGCTTCGTCTATCTACCTATTGGCAGGATGTTGTCCGAGGCTGTGTAATTTTCTTTGTAGTTTTGATCTCCGTTATGTCTGAAGCGAACAAAGGTGGTCTGTTCGATAAACTCAAGAAAAAGATGCGCCAATAGTATTTGAATCGAAAGGAATTAAAGCTGTATGAAATTTGAATTATCACTTCCACAAGAACTGGAACGCGCAAAACAAGAGCGTTGGCCAATTATCATGCCGCTTGGACCGCTGGAATATCATGGATGGCATTGTGTCTATGGGACAGACGTACTGATACCGCTTGGCATTTTGGAACGTTTTGAAAAACTGAGAGATGCGAAGATGGTTATTCTTCCACCATTTTGGTATGGTCCAGCCAGTTATGCGGTTGCCAGCGCAGAAAAGGGTGGATCCATCAACGTCAGCTATGACGCGCTGGAGCATTTGTTTAAGGGGATATTCATGTCGTTACTGCGCAATGGATGGCGCAATATCTATGTACTCATTGCACACCAAACCGAAGATCTGAATCCAATGCAGCTTTCCCTGATGAAGGCGGCAAAAGCGGTTACATTTGAGTTTTTGCAAAACCGCGACGGCGAGGGATGGTGGGGAAATTGTAGTAACACAGAATTCTATAGCGGTATGGATTCCATTGAACATCCGTGGAACTGGATTCGCGTCATCGGTCCGCTCGATGGACTTGACCGCAAGGAAATCCATGTGTCCAGCGATCATGCGGGTATCTGGGAAACATCAACGCTGCTGGCTCTGTATCCCGAATGCGTAAAGCTGGATCTGGCGCTTAAAAGCGACGATTGGTTCTGCGTCAGCGGCGCGGATGCAACTGTTGAAATTGGCGAAAAGAAGATTGCGGTCATTCTTAAAAACCTGGATCGCATAGTTAAACGCCCACTTTCGGATAAAACATAGGAGAATCGCATTATGAAATATGAATATGCATTCCATCAAGAATTGGAACAAGCTAAAAATGAGCTTTGGCCGTTAATTATGCCGCTGGGCGTTCTTGAATATCATGGACCGCACGATCCTTATGGCACGGATGGCATTATTCCTGAGGATCTTGCAAATATGCTCGAAGAAAAACACAAGTGCGTCATTATGCCAACCTTCTGGTATGGGCCTGCAAGCTATGCTGTTACGAGTGCAGAAAAGGGATGTTCCATCAACGTCGATTACGATGCGTTGGATCACATCTTTTGTGGCATATTCGAATCCCTTTTGCGCCACGGATGGAAAAATATCTACTGTATTCAGTTCCATCAGAGTGAGGATCTGAATCCGATGCAGCTTTCTATCATGAAGGCGGCAAGATCAACCATTTTTAAATTCCTGCAGGATCGCGATGGGGAAGGTTGGTGGGGCAACAACACCAATACCGATTTTTACGAAAGTACGGAATCCATCAATCATCCTTGGAATTGGATTCGGGTAATTCGTCCCGGAGTCGGAGAACCCGTGGAAGCAGATCATGCTGGCAAGATGGAAACAAGCTGCGTCATGGCTTTCCGTCCGGATACGGTCAAGCTTGAACGCTATAATGATACCGGCGAATGGTTCTGTCAGGAAGCGAGGAATGCCTCTGCTGAATACGGGAGAGAAATCAACGCGGTTATGCTACGAAATCTCGAAAAACAGATCAACTGGATCGACTAAAATCGAAACCAATTTAGGTCTAAATAAGCCCTAGATTTGTTGTCATGATCAAACGATCGATATACAAATCTAGGGCTTTTTGTATGCGTTTACAGCACGATTTCTACCTGGCGATCCTCGGGGTATTCGCATACCACGCAATCGTTGGCGTATACGCGCTCGGGCAGAACGATCATGATGTGCAGAAGATCGTTATGGATGGGGAGGGCAGCGAGGTGCCATACGCCGGTATTGAGCTTTACCATCGTTCCCTTCGGTACGATGAAGGCTTCGGTCTTTTCGGGCACGATCTGCTTATTCGACGGCGGAGCGACGTGCATCACGGCGTCATCATCCAGAATGAGCACGCCTTCGCCGGTGTGGCTGTGATATTCCGCCTGCGTTACGATCATACGCTCCGGCTTTTTTACGGTGAGCGGAGAAAAGGTGATCGGTCTGCCTCCCGATACGTTCATTTCCACCTGATCGGGGTAGAAGGTCGCATCGCCGGGCAAGCAGTTGCCGGAAGGCTCCAGAATGCTGGTAAACGATCCGTAGGGCTTGAAATTCTCCGCCGTGATCGGCATGGCTTTGATGGTTTTCATATGAGTATCCTCCTGCATAAAATAATCGCTTTTTGCGGCTGAAATCATTATATCATTCGCGCCGCTATCTGTACATACCAATTTTTGAAATTACAAATATTGATAAAGAATGATTCACGCAGAACGATTGTTAAGTAATATATGCCAAAAATAATATGACATTTACAGCGAATTGTCAATTGCAAAATGGAATTTGGTGTGGCATAATTTTATTATTGGTTGATGCGATATGCGCAAACGATTGCGCATTGTGTATAGAATCACGATTGAAACGAGGAAGTGATTTTCAAGGTGGCACAGGAACTGATCCGTATGGAGCATATCTCCAAGGAGTTTCCGGGCGTACGGGCGCTGAACGACGTATCCTTTTCCCTGAACGCCGGAGAGGTACATGCGCTGGTGGGCGAAAACGGCGCGGGGAAATCCACGCTGATGAAGGTGCTGACGGGTGTGTACAGCAAGGATTCCGGACGCATTCTGGTCGAAGGCAGGGAAGTGGAAATCAATAACGTGCGCGACAGCCAGAAACTGGGCATCATCATGATTCATCAGGAATTGAATCTGATGAACCATCTGACGGTCGCGCAGAACATCTTTATCGGGCGCGAAGAAAAGCGCGCGAAGCTGTTTTTGAACGATTCGGTGCTGAACCGACGCGCTGCGGAACTGTTCAAGCGGCTGAATGTGGATATCGATCCTGCGATGAAGGTTGGCAATCTGACGGTCGCCAAGCAGCAGATGGTGGAAATCGCAAAGGCGTTATCTTACGATTCCAAGGTGTTGATCATGGACGAGCCGACGGCGGCGCTGACGGATAATGAAATCCGCGATCTGTTCCGCGTCATCCGGATGCTCCGCGCCGATGGCAAGGCGATCATCCATATTTCACATCGTCTGGAAGAACTCAAGCAGATCTCGGATCGAATTACGGTCATGCGCGACGGCGGCTACGTCGCCACCGTGAACACCGGCGATGTGGAAACCGCGCAGATCATTTCCATGATGGTCGGCCGCGAGATTTTTATCGAACGCAGCGGGCGCGAAGTGCCTGCAAATGCGGGCGTTGCGCTGGAAGTGAAGAATATCAATGCGGGGCGCATGGTTCAAAACGTAAGCTTTTCGGTAAGGAAGGGCGAAATTCTGGGCGTAGCGGGGCTGGTCGGCGCGGGTCGAACCGAAACGGCGCGCGCGATCTTCGGCGCGGATCCGAAAACGAGCGGCGAAATCTACGTAGACGGCAAGCTGGTTTCGATTCGCACGCCGGAGGACGCGGTCAAACACGGAATCGCCTATCTTTCGGAGGATCGAAAGCGCTTCGGTTTGATGCTGGGGCTGAGCATTCAGACCAATACATCCATCGCCACGATGAAGAAATTTCTGACCGGCGGCTTCTTCTTAAACGATCAGGCGGAAAAGAAGAATATGGACGCGATGATCGGCGAGCTTGATATCAAAACGCCCTCCGTTCGACAGCTGGCGCGGTTCTTATCGGGCGGCAACCAGCAGAAGGTGGTTCTGGCGAAATGGCTCACGCGCAACTGCGATGTGCTGATTTTCGATGAACCCACGCGCGGCATTGATATCGGCGCAAAAAATGAAATCTATAAGCTGCTGGATCGCCTCGCATCCGAAGGGAAGGCCATTATCATGATTTCATCGGAGCTGCCGGAAATCATCCGCGTCAGCAACCGCGTGCTGGTCATGTGCGAAGGGCAAATCACCGGCGAAGTAACGGGTTCGGATATCAATCAGGAAAAAATCATGCAATATGCAACCATGCGCGACTGATTCACGGGAGGATATGACATATGAAGCTCATGAAAAATAAGGCGTTTACCCAGAAACTGATTATTCTAAGCGTGCTCATCGTGATGTTCCTGTTCTTCTCCGTGATGAAGAAGGGCTTTGCAAGCTATCTGAACGTGATGACCATCGCGCTGTCCACCTGCGTAAACGGCCTGCTGGCGCTGGGCGTAACGTTCTGCATCACCACTGCGGGCATCGATCTTTCCATCGGTACGACCATGACCTTCTCCTGTGTGATGAGCGGCATCTCGTTCGTCAACTGGGGCTTTCCGATCTGGCTGGCGATTCTGTTCGGTTTCCTGATCGGCGCGCTCTGCGGCGCCGTGAGCGGTTTTGCGATCGCAGTGATGAAGCTGCCCCCGTTTATCGCGACGCTGGCGATGCAGATGATGACCAAGGGTCTGTCCCTCGTCGTTTCCGGAATCAAACCGGTGTATTTTACAGATTCGCCCGTCTATCAGAAAATCGCTCTGGGCAATTTTTGCGGTATTGAAGGATTTTATAACGCGTTCGTGCTGTTTTTGCTGGGCGTACTGATCGCATGGGTGCTCTATTCCAAAACGCTGCTGGGCAGATATACGCAGGCGATCGGTTCCAACGAAGAAGCCGCGCGCCTGTCCGGTATCAATACCACCAAATGGAAGATCATGGTTTACGTGGTCAGCGGCCTGTTCTCCGCATTCGCCGGACTGCTGATGTCCTCGCGACTGGGTTCCGCGCAGCCACAGCTGGGCGCGGGCTATGAATCCGAAGCCATCGCCGCAGCCGTAATCGGCGGTACTTCCATGTCGGGCGGTGAAGGCTCCATCATCGGTACGGTCATCGGCGCGTTCATCATCTCCGTGCTGACCAACGGTCTGCGCTCCATGGCAGTTTCCACCGAATGGCAGACGGTCGTTACCGGCATCGTTCTGGCGGCGGCGGTCTATATCGATCTTCTGCGCAAGCGCGGCAAGGCGAATTAATCGTGAGCTTTATCCCACACGGGATAAAAAATAGAAGGAGGATACCTCAATGAAGAAAATTTTGGCTCTGGTACTGTTGGCGGTCATGCTGCTCTCCTGCGCGGCGATGGCGGAAGCAAAGCCCCTCGAAGGCAAGTTTATTCCGGTACTCCCGCTGGGCGTAGCGCATCAGTTCTGGCAGGCTGTGAAGATGGGTGCGGAACAGGCCGCGGAAGAATACGGCGTAACGATCGTATTCGATGGCCCGCAGGACGAAACCATGGTCGATAAGCAGGTGGATATTCTGCGCGCCAACATCACCGATGAAAACCTGATCGCGGTCTGCATGGCGGCGATCGATCCGCAGGCGGTAAAGGCAGATCTGACCTCCGTCAAGGAAAAGGGTATGCCGATCGTCGGTTTCGACGCTGGATGCGCGGAATTGGCGGATGCGCAGTGCTCCACCTCCAACTACGCCGCGGGCGAACTGGCCGCTGAAAACGCCATCCGTCTGATGGGTACCGAGGGCAAGGTTGCGATCGTCGGCCATTCTCAGACCGTCGTGGACGCGGTTGCCCGCGTGGAAGGCTTCAAGGATTACATCGAAGCGAATTCCAACATCGAAGTTGTGGACATTCAGTACGGCAACGGCGACCATCTGAAGTCCGCCGATATTGCCAAGTCCATGCTGATCGCCAATCCGGACATCAACCTGATCTACGCTTCCAACGAAGGCGCGTGCGTCGGCGCGTACAATGGTCTGAAGGAAATCAACATGATCGGCAAGGTCATGCTGATCGGTTTCGATTCTTCCGCAGCGCTGAAGGCGGGCGTCCGTTCCGGCGAAATCGCCGGCGCGATCACGCAGGATCCCGTGGGCATGGGCTATGCGGCGGTTGCGACCGCCTGCAAGCTGGTACTCGGCGAAGATATCGGCGCGAATGATGTGGACGCTTTCGGTGTTCCGTTCGTTGATACCGGCTGCTACTGGTACGACGCTACCAACATGGACGAAGCGCACATCGCTCCGCTGCTCTACGACTAATTCATTGACGAATCCGTGCCGCCCGCAAGGGCGGCATTTTTTTGTTTTATTCTGCATTTCCACCGTTTCATATCACGTTATTAACAATATACTACTACTGTAGTATTGACAGTACGATAAGACTGTAGTATTATTCTCGTGTGGCCACTACTGTAGTCTTATCAAAGGAGGCTTTCCGATGGACGTAAAACTGTTTGATTCCGAATTAAAGGTGATGGATGTGCTCTGGCGCAGCGGAGATATGCCGGCAAGGGAAATCGCAAAGGCGCTGACCCAGGAACTGGGCTGGAACGTAAACACCACCTATACGCTCATCAAGCGCTGTATGAAGAAGGGCGCGATTGAGCGCAGCGAGCCGGGCTTCATGTGCCGCGCGCTGATTCCCAAATCGGCGGTACAGGAAGCGGAAACCGATGAACTGATCAACAAGGTATACGATGGATCGGCGGATAAGCTGTTTGCTGCGCTGTTGGGGCGGAAGAAGCTTTCCGCAGAGCAAATCGAAAAGCTGAAACAGATCGTCGGCGAACCGGAATGAGGTGATGGGGGATGCGCTTTTTGCACATGAGCATCGCGGGCGGCATAATGATTCTTGCAATTACGCTGATTCGCGCGCTGGCAATCAACCGGCTGCCGAAAAAAACGTTTCTGGCGCTTTGGAGCGCCGCGCTGCTGCGCCTGCTGATTCCGTTTTCGCTGCCGTCCGCTTTCAGCCTCTATTCGCTGATCGGACGAAATGTGCCCGCAATGACAACGAATGCACCCGCCGCGATTCTTCCTGCACTTTCAATGGAAGCAGTAAACGCTGCGCGTACCTCCGTTCCGGCGCGCACAGGCGCGATTTCTGCATGGCACATCGCATGGATCATTGGCATGGCGATCTGCACAATCGCGTTTGCCGCGGTTTACCGGAAAAGCCTTCGAGAATTTCAAATGTCCCTGCCGGTAGAAAATTCTGCCGCCCAACGATGGCTGCAAAACCATCCGCTGCGGCGCAAAATTTCCATCCGGCAATCCGACCGCGTTTCATCTCCGCTGACCTTCGGCGTGCTGCATCCGGTGATTCTCATGCCGAAAAAGACGGATTGGATGGATCAAACGGCGATCAAATACGTATTGGAACATGAATTTGTGCACATTCAGCGGTTCGATACGATTTCGAAGCTGTTTCTGATCGCCGCCGTCTGCGCGCACTGGTTCAACCCGCTGGTGTGGGTGATGTACATTCTGGCCAATCGCGATCTGGAATTATCCTGCGATGAAACGGTCGTGCGCCGTTTCGGTGCAAACGTGCGGGCTTCCTATGCGAAGGTTTTGATTCGGATGGAGGAAACCCGAAGCGGTTTTGCGCCGATCGGCAGTCATTTCAGCAAAAACGCAATTGAAGAAAGGATCACAGCCATTATGAAAATCAAAAAGACAACCATTATTTCGATCGTCATGGCGGCGCTGCTCATCGCCGGAACGATAACTGCCTTTGCAACCTCGGCGCAAACTTCGGTCGGAACCGTGCAGGCAGGCGCAGTTACGGAAGAAAACAGCGCGTCTGCGATCGGGTCTGGAGCTGCTTTTAAAAACGGCGATGGATTAAAGCCGAGCACGGAATATACCGCGATCGGAATTACGGATCAGGATCATTCCTGGTTCTATCAGGGAAAACCCATCGCGGCGATTTACGACGATAACGGCGACATCTATACGGATGAAAGGGCAGAAGACGGCGTTTATCTGAACATCAAGCGCGATTCTTCGGGCAATGCTTCGGGCGCAACGATCATTACCCGACAGGAGTTCCGCGAGCTGGTGGATCGCCACATGAATGCGATCAATCCATCCGAGGATTCGAACACGCTCATGTCCTATAAGAATCCTATCGACGGCAGAACCTATTACAGCTTTGACGACGGAAAGACCTTCGAACCGCTGACCGACGTGGAATTTGAAGCGCTCTATCCGACGCAGGATATTGAATGGTGGACGTATGACGGATATAAGGCATGGCTTGAAAATGAAAAGATCGTGCTTCAGAGTATGCTCGGCGAAAGAGGCTGGACGAGCGGCGACGGCGATTTCATCTGGACGCAGGAAAAGATCGATGAAACCATCGCCTTCTACGAGGACATCCTGAAGGAGATTCAAAATGGCGTGATGTATTCCAAAACCGTCGATCAGGATGGAACGATCATGATCAGCTATAATCCCGCCGCTGTGGAGCTGGGCAGGTAAAGAAAAATCGAGTAGGAGACTCTCCTAAGATAAAGAGCCGACCTCTCACACCACCGTGCGTACCGACCGGTACACGGCGGTT
>CAKUKP010000016.1 GCA_934663625.1 uncultured Clostridia bacterium | reverse complement strand
GTGGAGCTGATGACCAGATTCGAACTGGTGACCTCATCCTTACCAAGGATGCGCTCTACCGACTGAGCTACATCAGCGCATCTTTCTTGACGCGAGATTTATTATACTATAATTCGTCCGGAAATGCAATAGCTTTCGGCAATTTGTTATGTTAAAAATATTTACACAGAACGAATTTCGCTTGACGCACAGCGCGCCGCGTGCTATACTTATATTGCTAATAAAAATAGCTATATTCGTTAGATGATGGGCGGGATGCATATGTATCGCGAACTCGCAAATGATTTTATCAACATTCGCAGGGAATATCCGCATGTGAAATTTGAAAAGGAAATCTTCACGAAGCTGAAAAACGATATCTTTATCCTGAGCTATTTGCAAAGCCACGGCGGCGCGGCGCACCCGAAGGAGCTCAGCGAGGAATTTATGATCAGCTCCGCCCGAATGGCGGTGATTCTGAAGCAGCTGGAGGCGAAGGGCAGCATCGCGCGCACGAATGATCCGCAGGATAGCCGCCAGACGATCATACAGATTACGGATGCGGGCAGGGAATTCTTCGAAGCGTGCAACGCCCGAATCGTGGATTTCATCGCGCGCCTCTTTGAAAAAATCGGGGAAAAGGACGCGCGGGAGTTGATACGCATCAATCAGGAAATGATGCGCGTAATCGCCGAGGGCAGATAATCCACACAATCACAGGCGTGGCAAATCTACCCTAAATAATCCAACTTGCCACAAGTTTGTCCAACAAGCATTCGCAGAACCGCCTGTTCAATCAAATTCAGCGACATGCGCGGTGAATTTGTTTTTCATCTTCGATGAAAAAATTCCTACAGTCAGGATTCCGCCCGGAAACCCCGCAGGGTTTCAGGAATCCGCAGTTCCCCCTTTCCCACTCGACAAAATCGTGAGATTTTGGAGAAAATAGATATTGGCGTACAAAGGAGGTATTTCAATGAGCAAGCATTATCCCAATCGTATTGACGGAAATCTTCGGAAATCGGCGCTGCGCATTCCACAGGCCGTATATCAGTGCAGCGGCATTCTGGTATTTGGCCGCAGAATCAAATCCTTTGCCTTTACGACGGATCTGGCGATCGTTCGCAATATCAATGCGGATGCGATCCTTGCCGTATATCCCTTTACGCCGCAGCCGATCATCAATCAGGCGCTTCTGATGGCGGCGGATATTCCGGTATTCGTCGGCGTGGGCGGCGGGCTGACGCAGGGCAGCCGCGTGGTTCAGCTGGCGGCATTTGCGGAAATGCAGGGCGCGGCGGGTGTAGTGGTGAACGCGCCGACCGATCCGGAAACCATCCAGCGGATCGCCGAGCTGATCGATATTCCAATCGTCGTAACCGCGGTGAACTGGAATGATCGCGTGATGGAACAGATCGAAGCGGGCGCGTCCATCATCAATGTGGCGGGCGCGGATCAAACGCCGCAGATCATCCGAACCGTGCGCGAACATTATCCGAAGATTCCGATCATCGCCAGCGGCGGAAAGACCGATGAATCGATTCTGAGCACGATTCAGGCGAGCGCGAACGCCATTTCATGGACGCCGCCGAGCAGCAAGGAAATTTGCGGAAACATCATGGATGATTACCGCCGCGGCAAGGAATACCGCGATCATCTGGACGCTTCCGAGGATGAAGAGGATGAAGCTGACGAATAAAAAAACGGCTTGCAAACGCAAGCGTTCTGCGGTAAACTGAAGGTGCGGTTTCCCGCCGGATTCGATGGGGTGTGGGTTGGCAGTATCGCCGGCGGGAAACAGATCATAATCAACGGGGGCGGTCGCATGTGCGGGCGATATTACATTGCCGAGGATGATTTATCCCAGGAATTGGAACGCATCATTGCGGAGATCAATCGAAAGAAAACGCCGGAGGGGCTGAAAACCGCCGGTGAAATCCGCCCGTGCGATGTCGCGCCGGTGATCGCCAACAGCCGCCGTCAGGATGTACAGCCCTTCGCCATGCGCTGGGGCTATTCCTATCCGGACAGCCGACCTGTGATCAACGCCCGATCCGAAACGGCGGCGGAAAAGCCCCTGTTTCGGGATGGAATGCAGCGGCGGCGCTGCCTGATCCCCGCCAGCCATTACTTTGAATGGGGAAAGCGCGATGGCAAAAGGGTCAAATATGCCATCCGCCCCGCGCACGCCGATACGCTGTATCTGGCGGGCATTTATCATTTCGAAAATCATGGCGGCGTGACCGTGCCCAGCTTCGTGATCCTCACGCGCGAAGCCGCGCCCGATATCGCGTTCATCCATAACCGCATGCCGGTCATCCTGCCCGAAGAACGCGCGGCGGATTGGCTGAATCCGGATAACGATGCCGAAGAAGTCATTCGCGCAGCGCTGCAGGATATGGAGTATCGACCGGTATGAAATGAAAGATGAAACTTGAATTTGTTTGCTGAACAGGTAAGACAAAAGGTCTGTCTATTCTGGTTGCTTTAACCATTTTAGACAGACCTTTGGGCAAACTTTTATTTCTTTTTCTTCCGGCGAAGCCTGCGTCTGCGGATGCGAATCGGGATCAGAACCACCAGCGCGAGCAGCACGATCGTCAGGCAGATCATGATGATCGTGGTCAGTCCCGGATGCGCGAGTACCGCCAGCCCGCCTTCAGAAACCTTTTCCTTTCTGCCCTCCGGCGCGGCATAGCTTTCCGGAATGGTCGGCACGCCGTTCTTTTCGGGCATGGCGGCGAGATAATCCTTAAACGCCACCCATTCCCTGATTTCTTTTCCTTCCCGATTCACCAGCGAATAATCATAATAATCCGCCGAATCGATCGGTTCGCCGTCCGCGTTTCGGGGCGTGATGGACAGAATGCCCTTCGTAAGTCCATTGAGCATGCCCAGCATATTTGCGGCGTACATGTTGCAGGCGACGCGATAGAGCTTATCGTTTTGGAGCTCCTCCATGCTGCCATCGCGGCGAACGATTCGAATATCGTAGGCGCGATCCAGCAGCATCCGTTTGGTGTTGAACGTATAGCGCAGACCGGAATAGCTCATTTTGATGCTGGAAACCAGCGGGCCGAGCGATGCATCCAGCTCCACCAGCAGCTTTAAATCCTTGCCGGTGATCCAGCAGGACATAATCGGATGCCCAGCGCTGCCGTCCGCGCCCACGCCGAGCGAGCAGATTTCAAACGCATCCGATACGGTGATATCGCCCGCCTTGATGGAACCGCGAATCGTGCCCAGTCCCACGAGCGCCACATCGATATCATCGATCCCGTTCTGTTCCGCTTCATAGATGTAGGAATCGGCGATCAGATTGCCCAGCGGGTATTCCTGATGCGTGGCGTACATTTCATCCAGCGGCATGAAATCGAAATCGCTGTGGCAGATCACATCATCATAGCCGCAGCCCTCATCCGCCAGATAGCCCTCCGCGATATTGCGCTTGTATTCCGCCATGACCGCCAGCATTTCAGGATCCTCCGCCACGGTATCATCGCAGGGGATCAGGCGGTAATCATCGCACGTTACCCTGCCGTTCGCCACGCGCAGCGTGACCGAGCCGAGATTGGTCAGATATTCGCCGGCGGAAGCGATGATCGTATCGCCGCAGATCACGGGCTGAGCGTATTCGGAATGCGAATGGCCGCTGATGATCAGATCGATCGCGGGCACCTTTTTCGCCAGATCGATATCTTCGCCGTGTTCGCCATCGCCGCGCGTCCCGCAGTGGGAAAGGCAGATGATCACATCCGCGCCCGCCGCTTCGATTTCGGCGACGGTCTTTTTTGCGGCTTCGATGTAATTTTCAAATTCCATGCCGCTGGTGGGCGCGCATTCGATGCCGTTGATGCCCAACAGGCCGAATACGCCGATGCGCAGGCCGTTCACCTCCAGCATCGTATAGGGCTTTGCGCCGTAATCCTGCATCGCCTGAAGCAGCGCGCGCTGTTCCTCCGTGGGATTTTCGGGCGCGATCATGTTCGCCTGCACCAGCTGCGGCAGCGGATCGCCGGAAGCCAGCGCGCTTTCCAGCATCTGCGCCGCGCCCGTTCCGCCGAAATCAAATTCATGGTTGCCGAACGTGGTCGCCGCGCAGCCCAGCCGACCCAGAATGCGCAGTTCATAGGCGTCCGTGGCATAATTCGCGTGCAGCAGCGTGCCCATGGCGAAATCGCCCGCATCCAGATACAGGGTGTTTTCATCCCGATTTTCCTTCAGCAGCGTCATCAGCCGCGCCGCGCCGCCGTGCTGGCGAACGCCTTCGGCGGTCAGCACGCTGGAATTTTCAAAATAGGAATGCATATCGTGGGTAAACAGAATCTTCACCGTTTTTCCCTCCGCCGCCTGATCCTCCGCATAGCCCGCGCACCCCAGCGCCAGCAGCACGGCAAGCAGCAGGCAGATAAAACGCTTCGCCATATCATCAATCCTTTTTGTCAGTCTTCTTCCATTATAGCCGCGCCCCGCCCGGCCGTCAAGCGCGGGAGAATCACCAATTCAGATTAAACGCCGCCATGGCGTTTTGCCAGATCTGTTCGGCGAGGGTTTCCGGATCGGCAGATCGGATTTCGGCGATGCGGCGGAAGGTATCCGCGATGTAGGCAGGCTCTCCGCGCATGCCGCGATGCGGTTCAGGCGAAACCCACGGCGAATCGGTTTCGATCAGCAGCCGATCGGCGGGCACATCGCGCACGGTGTCCAGCAGCTTATGCGCGTTTGAAAACGTAACCGGCCCGGCGACGGAGATATACATGCCCAGCCGCAGGTATTCCCGCGCCAGATCGCGGCTTCGGGTAAAGCAATGCATCACGCCGCGCGGCAGGCAGCCGCGCTTTTTGCGATCGCGGAGGATGTCCAGCAGATCGCCGTGGGCGCTGCGCACATGCAGCTGCACGGGCATTTCCGCCTCATACGCCAGATCCAAATGCCAGTTCAGGGCTTCGATCTGCTGATCGCGCGTGGGCGCGTTTTCATAATAATCCAGCCCCGTTTCGCCGATGCAGACGCATTCGGGCAAGCGAATCAGGCGCAGGACGGTATCCTGCACCGCCGGTGAAAAATGCAGCGCGTTCTGCGGATGACACGCCGCCGCGAGGACAAGCTGCGGATGCGCGCGCACGATTTCCAGCGCGCGGGCGTGGTCGGGCTGCAAATCGCCCGGATCGCAGATCACAATGCCGCCGCACACATGATTTTTCGCCATGCGCGCAAGCGTCTGATCAAAATCGGGGATGAACCTCTCGTCCGCCAGATGCATATGACAATCAAAGAGTTTCATATATTTTTACCTGCAAATCAGCCGCGGATCCTGTGATCCGCGGCTATAACTGGAATCAAAAATGATCATTAATATCCAACAATACTAAGCTCAAATAAAACCGTAAAATAGGACGAGCAGATTTTTCGTCAGATGCAACTGCATGAATCGACGGAATAGCAGCGCTATTTCTAGATTCATGCGGGCGGCATATGGCGGGAAAGATGCCGTCAGATGAAACGGTTTTATGCAGAGGTTAGTATCATACAATATCACCGTCGTTGAAGGGATCGCCGCATTCGGGGCAGAACTTCGGGGGATTGTGGGGATCCTCCGGCTGCCAGCCGCACTTATCGCAGCGATACACGGGCGCGCCACTGGGGCGCTTCGCCCCGCATTCGGAACAGAATTTGCCCATGTTCTTCGCGCCGCACGCGCACGTCCAGCCCTCCTCGGGGCGCTTCGCCCCGCATTCGGGGCAGAACTTGCCCGTCGCCGTCGCGCCGCACGCGCACGTCCACGCGTTCGCCGCCGTCTGCGGCTGCGCCGCCTGCTGCTGGCCCGCCATCTGATACAGCCCCTGCAGATTCGCGCCGCCCGCCGCGCCCGCCATATTCATGCCCATAAAGCCGGTGAACGCGCCGCTGGTGTTCTTTGCCGCATCCTGCATCGCCTGCGCCTGCGCGCCCGCCAGATGCGCCGCCGCCATCGAAGGATCGCGGAAGGCCGCGTTGCGCTGCAGCTCCTTGATCATCTTTTCATCTTCTTCGGACGCCTTTACGGAGCTTACGCCGAAGGATACGATCTCCACGCCGCGCAGCTGTGCCCATTTTTCGGACAGCACATCATTGAGCGCATCGGCGATTTCGGCGGTATGTCCCGGCAGGGCGCTATAGCGAACGCCCATATCGGAAATCTTCGCGAACGCGGGCTGCAGCGCGGTGAGCAGTTCGGATTTCAGCTGGCTATCGATCTGATCGCGGGTGTAATCGCACTCCACATTGCCGCAGACGTTTACATAGAACAGCATGGGGTTCGTGATGCGATAGCTGTATTCGCCGAAGCAGCGGATGGAAATATCCACATCCAGACCGATATTGCGATCCACCACGCGGAACGGAACCGGACTGGGCGTACCGTATTTATTGCCGATGATTTCCTTGGTATTGAAGAAATACACGCGCTGATCGCGCCCCGCCTGGCCGCCGAAGGCGAAGCGCTGATAGGTGGCGCTCAGAATCTTTTTCAGATTTTCGCCGCCGAAGCCGCCGCAGAAAATGCTGGGTTCGCCGTTGATATCGAAGATGTATTCGCCCGGCTCGGCACAGAAATCCACGATCTTGCCCTGATCTACGATCAGCATGCACTGGCCTTCGTTTACCGCGATGGCGGAGCCGGTGGTGATTACATTATCATCCTCTACGCGGCTGCCGCCGAAGCGACCCTTCGTCTGCTTGCGCGCGCGGGTTGCCAGCACATCATCCGGCATCGCGTCCGCATAGAAATAATCCTTCCACTGGCTGGCAAGCGTGCCACCCGCGGCGTTCAAAGCTGCTCTGATCAGTCCCATATGAATAATTCTCCTTTGATTCTGTTTTATGTATAACTGTATCCATTATACATAAATTCCGGCGCGGATGCAACGCCGGAATGTGCCAATTTTGCTACTTTTCAAAGAACCCGCGCCAGGGCAGCAAATCGCGAAATTCGAAATTCTTTTCCAGCGTTCGGTTGAACAGGCCGATCACCGTGCCATTCACCAGCGCGCACAGCACCGTGCCCCATTTTACGCCCTCGAACACGCCGAAGCCGAAAAAAGCAAACGAAAGAACTACCGAAAACGCGCAGCTTACGCAATCATAGATCGTTTTGAACCGGTGCACGGGCATATGCGCGCGATCCGCGATTTCCTTGACGAACAGTTCATACGCTTCGGGCGGGAAATAGGTATGGAACAGCATTGATACGCCCGCGGCGCTGGCGATCAGCCCCAATACGTATTCGACGATACGCATCGGCAGCGTGACGGGCAGAACGCTCGCCGCCGCCATCAGGCCATCCAGTATCAGCCCGTACAGAACCGCGGTTGCGAAGGACAGCGCGTAGCGCAGCCGCACGCGCCGCTGCACGATGGATAAAACGATCAGCAGCGCCAGCTGCAAAAGGTATTCCGCCATGCCGAATGTGAAAAACGGAAGCGCGGCACTCAGCTTTCGATACACCAGATACGCGGGCGCGACCACCATCGAAACGCCCATATCCGCCTTTTCCATCAGCACCACGCCCATCGCCAGCACGATAAGTCCCAGAAGGTACGCAAGCTCCGTTGAAAATCCCCGCTTCTTCATAAATACGCGCTCCTCATTCTGCTTTTTCCAAAAAACAGCCTCCGGCGTTTGATATAGAAACGCCGAAAGCTGCTTGCAGATTCATTATACCGGATCGAAGATTAAGAATCAACGCATATTCCGTCAGACCTTCAGGAACGCGCAATAGCCCTTATAGGCTTCATAGATATCCGCCTTGGAGATGATTTCCGCCGGTGCGTGCATCGAAAGCACGGCGACGCCTGCATCGATTACATTCATGGCGTACTTGGCGCAGGTGTGTGCGATGGTTCCGCCGCCGCCCAGATCAACGCGGCCCATTTCGGCGAACTGATAGGATACGTTCGCATCGTCCAGCACGCGGCGCACGTACGCCACGTATTCGGCGTTGGCGTCGCTCGCGCCGGATTTGCCGCGCGCGCCGGTGAACTTGTTGAAGCACAGGCCGCGCCCCACATAGGCGGCGTTTTTCTTTTCAAACGCGCTGGCGAACGTGGGATCAAAGCCCGCGGATACATCGCTGGACAGCATGCGGCTGTTCGCGATGGCGCGGCGCAGCGTAAGATCGGAATATTCGCCCACGCGCGCGCACAGCTCCGCCACCAGATTTTCAAAATAATGCGAACCCATGCCGGTCGCGCCGTAGGAGCCGATTTCTTCCTTATCGGTTAAAATGCAGCAGGACGTGTATTCGGGCGTGCCTTCGAAATCCAGCGCCGCGCGCATCGAAGGATAGGCGCAAACGCGGTCGTCGTGGCCGTAGCCCAGAATCATGCTGCGGTCAAAGCCCATATCGCGCGCCTTGCCCGCGGGCACGACCTCCAGCTCCGCCGACAGCAGATCTTCTTCATCGATTCCGTATTTTTCGGAAATCAGGCGCATGGCGTTCGCGCGCACCGCATCCTTTTCTTCGCCCGCGATCGGCCGGCCGCCGATGATGATATCCAGCTCTTCGCCTTCGATGATCTTCGAAGCTTCGCGCTTCATCTGCTCCTGCGCCAGATGCGGCAGCAGATCAGAAATGCAGAACACGGGATCGGATTCATCCTCGCCCACGCAGACATCGATGGTTTCGCCATCCTTTTTCACGATCACGCCGTGCAGCGCCAACGCGCGCGCCACCCACTGATATTTCTTCACGCCGCCATAGTAATGCGTATCCAGATAGGCGAGATCGGTATCCTCGTAGAGCGGATTCTGCTTGATATCCAGCCGCGGGGAATCGATGTGCGCGCCCAGAATGCGCATGCCGTCCTGCAGCGGCCGCGCGCCCACGATGAACTGCACGAAGCACTTGTGCATCCAATCCACATACACGCGATCGCCGGGAACCAGATGTTCGCAATCGAACAGATTCTTCCAGCCGTGCGCCTTCGCGATGCGCACGCATTCGGTTACGCATTCGCGCTCCGTCTTGCCCGCGTCCAGAAAGCGCTTGTATTCCTCGCAAAACGCTTCCAGCGATTTGATTTCAGCTTCATCATACTGCTTCCATGCATTTCTGCGTTCCATGATTATTTTTCCTCCTCTGTTTTGTTCAGTACCCGCTCGATGATAAAGCGCGGGCGACGCTTGGTTTCCGAATAAATTTTGCCGATGTATTCGCCGATTACGCCCAGGCTTAAAAGCTGTATGCCGCCGATCATCCAGATCGAGCACATCAGCGAAGTCCATCCGCCCACGCTGTGCCCCGAAAGCTTGGCGATCAGCGCCCACAGAAGCGCAATCAGGCTCAGACCGAAGATCACCGCGCCGACCGATAAGATCAGCCGCATCGGCTTTACGCTGAACGATGTGATGCCATCCAGCGCGAACGCGATCATCTTCTTCAGCGGATATTTGCTTTCGCCGGCGAAGCGCGCGGCGCGTTCGTATTCCACGCACGTCCACGGATAGCCGATCTGCGGCACGATGCCGCGCAGGAACAGGTTTACCTCCTCAAACTGTGCAAGCCCTTCCACGGCGCGGCGGCTCATCAGCCGGTAATCGGCATGGTTGAATACGATCTCCACGCCCATGGCGCGCATCAGCTTGTAAAAGCCCTCCGCGGTCATACGCTTGAATGCGGTATCCGTCTTGCGCGCGGAGCGCACGCCGTACACCACGTCGTAGCCCTCGTGGTAGCGATCGATCATCGCATCCATGGCGTTGATATCATCCTGCAGATCCGCATCCATCGAAACCATCATATCGGCGTACTGCACGGCGGTCAGAAGCCCCGCGAGCAGCGCATTCTGGTGTCCGCGGTTGCGGGACAGATTCACGCCGGAATAGATGGGATCCTGCGCGTGCAGACCTTCGATGATTTCCCATGTGCGATCCTTCGATCCATCGTTTACGAACAGAATCCGGCTGCCGGACGCGATCCTGCCCTGATCGATCAGCGCGTACAGCTTTTCGCGCAGGCGCTTTGCGGTTTCGGGCAGTACGGCCTCTTCCTTATAGCAGGGGATTACGACGTAAAGCGTTTTTTCATCCTTCATGGCATTGCCCCCTCTGAATGGGATATATCAATTATAGCATCGACCGGCGCACAATTCAACCGCAGATGTATTATAAAAAGAAGCCCGGCGCTTGACAGGTTCGGCGCGCGCATTTACAATTGCGGTAGAAAATCAATTTGAAAGGCGGGCGCATTGCATGAACTACATCCGCATCACCAGAGAGAATATCGATCGGGAGCATATCTGCTGCGCGATGTCCGGCAAGCAGAGCCTTTGCAAAAAGGAATGGATGAAGCAAAGATTCGATGAAGGGCTGGTATTTTACCGGAGCGAGGAACGCGGCAAGTGCTTCATCGAATACATTCCGGCGGAAAACGCGTGGGTTCCACTGGAGGCGGACGGCTATATCTACATCAACTGCCTGTGGATCGCCGGATCGATGAAGGGACACGGCTACGCAAACGATCTGCTTTCGGAATGCATTCGGGATGCGCAATCGCAGGGGCGAATGGGCGTATGCATCCTGTGCGCCGAGGGGCGCAAGCGCGAATTTCTGGCCGATCCGAAATTTCTTACGCATAAGGGCTTTGCCGTGGCGGACGTATCGGACTGCGGGATCAATTTAATGTACCTGCCGCTTATCCCGAACGCCCGACCGCCGAAATTCAGGCCCTGCGCCAAACACCCGCAAACCGAAGGCGAGGGATTTACGCTGTATTACACCGACCAATGCCCGTTCACCTTCTACTGGGTGCCGCGCGTACAGGCGGCTGCGGAGGAACACGGCATTCCGCTGCGCGTAATTCATATCGCCCGCCGCGGGGACGCGCAGAACGTCCCCGCGCCGGTGACGACCTACGCCCTGTTTTACAATGGAAAATTCGTAACGCAGGCGATTCAATCCGACCAGAAATTTCTGGCGCTCGCCGAAAAACTGAAATAAGAAAACGCCGCGGGGCTTCATGATTGAAGTGCCCGCGGCGCTGCATTTTACCTGAACAGATCGCGAATCTTTTGCAGAATGCCCGTGCTTTCCGGTTCTTCCTCCGCTTCCGCGGGCGCATCGCTTACATGCACCGAGGGCGTGGTGATCACGAACTGCACGTTTTCCACATCCGTATTGCGCGGATCGATGAAGGATTCTACAAAAATCGCTTCGGGGTACTGTTTTTCGGTTCTGGGGATGGTGTTTATTATACTATAACGAGCCGGAAGAATCCACCTGTACTTTTTGCGAACTTGTCACCTGTGTATATGTAAAAGATTTTCCCCACTACTCAAGGGGCTCTATCGAGATTGGCGACAGTCTCGAATGTCTGCTCCCATTTCTCAGTGTGTTTTATTTCCAATAATAACAACTACGGCAGCGACAATTATATAGGCACAACAGGCAGATTGGATGTTGTCATGCAGAACATTGTCTACGCTGTTTACAGCAAAGACTTGTCCGTAAAAACACCTACGGTAAAGATACAGCTTATAAAGCAGAGGGAATTTGTGAGCAGCTACGTTCCCTACAGGGATGTACTGCATCCAACAATAAGAAGCAAGCTTGTCATCGACCCGAAAGCGGCGGAAGTGGTAAGAAAGATATTTCTGGTTGCCATAGACAGACATACGTTGAATATCTCACAGAAGCCATCTATCCGACGGTAGATATTGAGCAGCGCATCTACGACGCTATTGAATTGTTGTTCTATTGGAGATCCCCTCTCTTGCCGAATTAACAGATCCGGAATGGAAGGTGCAGCCACAGCGTTTTTCCAAAGCTCGTGATTTCAGATGATACAGAAGCGTATCAGATTATGAGAAAACACCCTTGACAAATCTCTTTTCAGTATGATCTGATGATGGATTACCATGAAGTGATCAATTTCGTGCTGGATTATGTGGAAAGCAATCAATATCTGCTGACGAACGCCTACAACGCCGTAGGGCAGGCGGGTCTGCGCCGCCTTCTGTATCTGGATTTCATATCCTGCGTGGGCAGCCTGATCGAACAGGGCGCGAACCGGCAGGGCGTTGCGCTGGACGAGGATTATAAGCAGTTTTTGTGCGCGTTCTACGCCGAAGCGATCGCCGGAACGCTGCTGGATTACATAATGCACCCGCAGGAGCGCAGCCGCGAACGGGTGGTTTACTATCTGGAACGCTTGCTGCGCAGCACGCTGCCCGCGGCGGTTCAATAAAACGCGCGCTTACGGAAACCGGATGCGCACGCACAACCTGCCCGCGCGCACGTCCGCACCGATTTCGCCGCCCATTTTTTCGGTAAGCCCCTTTGCGATGGAAAGCCCCAGCCCCGTGCCGCCGCGCGCCGAATTTACGGTGTAGAATCGATCGAACAGGCGCGCCGCCTGCACCGCGGTAAGGTTCGCCGCGGAATTTTCAATGCGGATTTCGCCGTCCGGCGCGAGCACAACCGAAAGATCGCCATCCGAATAACGGGCGGCGTTTCCGATTACATTATCAAACACGCGGCGCAGCGCGGCCTTGTCCAGCGCGCGCACGACCGGCGCATTCGGCATTTCGATCTGCGGCTGGATGCCGCGCGCGGTCAGCGCGCCGTACAGCCCCGCGATGCTCTGCTCCAGCACATCGTTTAAGCTGACCGGCGCCATGCGCAGATCATCCGCCGATGCGTTGATCACGGAATATTTGAACATCTCCTCGGTCAGATCGCGCATGGTTTCGGCGCGCTCACGGATGATTTCGATCCGGCGCGCGGCGGTTTCGGGCAGCGGTTCCTGCAAAAGCAGTTCGATGTGCCCGCAGATCGCCGTCAGCGGCGTGCGCAGATCGTGGGATATGTTCGTTACGGCGGTTTTCAGTTCCGCATCGCCGTTTTGCAGCCGCAGCCGTTCCCGCCGGAGCGCCGCGAGCTGGCGGTTCATCCGCGCGGCGAGGGCGCGAATCGCCCGATCGCCGGAGGAAATGGAGATCAGCGTATTCGTATCCGTGCGCAGCTTTTCATCCAGTTCATCCGCCGCTTCGCGAATCGCGCGGCGCAGAAGGTACAGCCGCACGCCCAGCACGAGCGCGCACAGCGCGGGCGCGCTGAGAATCAGAATCCGCCAAATCTCCATAAGCTAACCCCTTTACTTCAAATCCCTGCGCTTGAATATCATGACGCCAACGGCGCTGACCAGCAGGTAAATCCCGATGGACGCGCACGCGGAAAGCATTGGGCGCGCAAGTTCCTGATTGGCGATCAATATCGATTGTCCCGTGGGCAGCGCATCCACGGCGAACTGGTAAAGCATGCGCCGCGCGCCGGAAACATAGGCGGGATTGGGTTCGGGATTCCCGAATTCCACGCCGTTTTGCGTCATCACGACGGGCGTGGTCATTTCCGGTTCGGAAAGCGCGCCGTAGATCGCGCTCCCCAGCGCGATCAGACCGAATACCAGCAGGATCGCCGCCACCGCGGAAACGGCGCGGTTGGACATAAGCATACCGATGATCGTAAGAATCGCGGAAATCGCCGCCGTGAGCAGCGCGATGATCGCAAATTGCAGAAGCAGCACATCCGCGCTTTGCACAAAGCCGCCGAACTTGATCGCGCCGATCGCAGCGGTCGCCAGCCACGACAGCATGATGGCAAGGCAGCCGATCGTTACGACGATCAAATTCGCCGCATACACCGCCGCGCGGCTGTGACCGGCGATGATTTTATTGCGCATCGCGCCATCCTGATATTCCACGCCCAGAAACAGGCTGGCGAACACCGCGTAGAAAACCGGCAGGAAGGGCAGCACCTGCACGATGATTTCATCCAACACCGTCAGATCTTCATTGTCCGCGCGAAGGTTGATCAGAAAAAATACGGACAGCAGAAACGCCGCCGCCATGCACAGGTGCAGCGTCCGACTTTTGATCAGGCGGGATAAATTCGCGCGCAGAAGTTTACGCATGGCGCTCACCTCCCACCAGATTCATATAAAAGCTCTCCAGCGTTTCATCCTGCTCGCGCAGATCGATCACCGCGCAGTCCTGCTCGGAAAGCGCGGACACCAGATCGGTAATCGAAACGCCGCCGTACACATCGGCGTGCGTATCATCCGCAATGCGGTATTCCACGCGCATCGCATCCAGCGTGCGGGCGAGCGCGCGCACATCATTTACCTCCAGGCGAACGCACCGGCGGCAGCGCGCTTCCAGTTCCGCCGCGCTGATTTCCTGCACCATGCGCCCGCCATCGATAAAGCCATAATGCGTGGCAAGGCGGGAAAGCTCATCCAGAATGTGGCTGGAAATCAATATCGTAACGCCGCGTTCGCGGTTCAGCTTCAGGATCAGTTCGCGCATTTCGATGATGCCCTGCGGATCCAGCCCGTTTACCGGTTCATCCAGCACCAGAAAATCGGGGCTGCCCGCCAGCGCCACGGCGACGCCCAGCCGCTGGCGCATGCCCAGCGAAAAATTGCGCGCCCGCTTTTTGCCGGTATTCGAAAGCCCCACCAGACGCAGAAGCGCATCGATTCCATCATTCGATGGCGCGCCCAGAATTTTGTATTGCTGGCGAATGTTTTCCGCCGCCGTCATATCCTGATAGATCGCCGGCGCTTCCACCACCGCGCCCATCCTTCGGCGGCAGCGCGCGATGCGCGCATCCGTATTGCGAACGCCGTACAGGGTATAATCGCCGTCCGTAGGCGATTGCAAACCGCAGATCAGGCGAATCAGCGTGGTTTTGCCCGCGCCGTTTCGCCCGACGATTCCATAGATCGCGCCCTTCGGCACGCGCATATTCAGATTTTGCAGCGCGGTAAAATCCCGATAGCGCTTCGTGAGCGCGTGGGTTTCAAGCACATATTCCATTGATCAATTACCTCCCCCTGCTTGATGGACACAGGATATCAAACAGGGGTTGAGCCGGCGGTTAAGAAAAGCGTTGAGAAATGGATAAGATCACACCCGCAGCCGGAAGCCGATGCCCCAGACCGCTTCGATGTAATCGCGCCCCGCGCCCTCGCGCAGCTTGGCGCGCAGATGGCTGATGTGCGTTTTCAGCGAACTTTCGGTGCAATCGGGCGTATCCGCGCCGATGCGATCGAGCAATACCGATTTCGCCAGCACCTGCCCCTGATTGCGCATCAGCAATTTCAGCAGCGCATATTCCGTGCGCGTTAACTGAATCGCGCGTCCGCCGGCGCGCACCTCGCGCGATTGGGTATCCAGCATCAGATCGCCGCAGGCGCAGATCGTGCCGCGCGGCGATGCATCGCGCTCCCGCAGGCGCGCCGCCACGCGGGCGACCAGCTCCCGCGTATCAAAGGGCTTGGTAATGTAATCCGCCGCGCCGTCCGTGAGCAGATTCACCCGATCCTGCACGGCGGCCTTCGCGCTGACCACGATCACAGGAATTCCGGCAAGCTTCGGAAGCAGCGATTCGCCGGACAGCCCCGGCAGCATCAGATCCAGCAGCGCCAGATCGGGCGCGCCGTTCTGCAAAAGCAGAAGCGCTTCCGTGCCCGAATAGGCGCGCTGCACCGCATAGCCCGCGCGCTGCAAAACTTCCTGTTCCAGATCGCCGATGGCGGCATCATCATCAATGATCAATATCTTCTGCATAATTTTGAATTTCCTGCCATTCATGGCGCGATATGCCAAATACCAGCGTCTGATCGCCCTCTTTATCGGTGTATTCGTTCAGATAGCGCATATCGTTCGCGCGCGCGGTGGCGCAGGACGCGATATTATCCTTCTTCATATACGAATACACCATGCCGAAGGGCGTATGTTCAAACGTCCAATCCCGAACCGCCCGCGCCGCTTCCTTCGCATAGCCTTTTCGCTGATGCACCCGCGCGATGTGATAGCCGATCTCCGGCAGAAACGCGCCGTTCGCGTTCTGGATCGTCAATCCGCAATCGCCGATCATGCGCCCGTCCGCCCGCAGGCACACCGCCCACAGCCCGAAGCCGAACACGCGATAGCGTTCGATGTTTCGATGAATCCAGTTCCGCACGCGCGCTTCATCGAAAGTGTGGGGATAGTGCCGCATGATATCCGAATCGGAAAGCACGGCATAGAGCGCATCATAATCATCCAGGTTCATTTCCCGAAGGAAAAGCCGGTTCGTTGCGATGATCATAGCTTCCGCACCGGCACCCAGATGCCGCATTCATAATCCCGAAATTCCGGACGCTTCCGATCGCCCTCATCCATGCGAATGCTGGTGGAAAATCCGATCAGGGTCATTTCCGGTTTATGTTCAAAGGTTACGTTCATCGTATATACTTCTCTTTTTTAGACTCCGCCTGTACGCGGATGGTTCCCTGCGCGCGCCGTCCGGTCACGCGTATTCCGTATTCGCCGTCTGCGGGGATGTTCACGGTAAAATCCGTTTCCGCCGTTCCGTTTCCGGAATACAGAATCGATCCATCGGGCGCGGTGATTTCCATGCGCAGCGATCCCGAAATCACTTCAAAATGCACCCGCAGCGCATCGCTTGCGCGCAGCTGAAGCGCGTGTTCATCGCGCCCGTTCATGCATTCGATATCCAGTTCGTAAGCGTCGGGGGTTTTCACGTTTTTTCCGGTGAATTCGTTTTCCTGATTCGAACGCAGAAAATACGCCGCCCCCAGCGCGATGATCAGCGCGGCGATGCAGATAACCGCCGCCGCGCTTCGTTTCAGCTTCATTTGTTTTTGTCCTCCGGATTTGGGGGAATCTCTCCTTACCTGTGCTTTTTCGCGGAAATCAGGTTCAGACCGATGTACAGCGCGATGAGAACCGCGATGGCGATCAGCATCACCGCATACATGCCGCCCAGTGATACCGATTTCCCCATGAAATACAGATTGCAGTCCACGCTGTCGCGAATGGATTCGATCACCGCATCCGGAAAGCCCAGATCGCGCATCTGCGCGAACGCGCCGCGCATCGCATGGTTGCGCATAAGGCTGGTGCCATAGGTACCGGGCAGGAAGGAAATCACCTTCTGCAGACCCGCGGAAAAGCTGGAAATGGGCATGTACGCGCCGCAGATGAAGCCATAGCCCGCGCTGACCACCGTTCCCACCGCGCTGGCCTGTCCCTGCGTGGTCAGCGGAAAGATTACACAGGAGGAAAGCGCCGTGCCGAACAGCACCAGCAGAACCACATCCACAACCATCAGAAGCACATCGCCCGCGGTCAGACACCAGCCGACGTTTGCCAGATAGATCAGGCATATGCCCAGCGCGGCGATATTGATCAGCAGCGCGGAAATCAGCGTAGACGCATAATAGCTCAGCGCCAATGCGCCGTATTTCACCGGCGCGATGGTCAGATCGCGGCGCGCGCCGCTGATTTTATCCTGCACCATCAGAAGATTGGAACAGAACGCCACCGTAACGCAGCTGACCGCCAGCAGCGATGAAACCAGTTGGCCGCCCACGCAGCCCCATACGACCTTGTCCGGCACGGATGCGCCCGCCGCATCGAGCGCGGAACGGAAGCTGTCTTCGTATATGTTGGCGAGGAACGTACTGTAGAGCACCAGCAGGATCACAGGCGTGATCAGCGATGTGAAAAACATGCCCTTATCCTTGAAATATAATTTTGTATTGCGCCGGATCAGCGCGCCCAGTCCCGTCATTTTTCCGCACCTCCCGTCAGCGCCTTGCCGGTTGCCGCCAGAAATACATCGTCCATCTTGCCCTTGGTGATTTCAAAATCGCAGAAGATCGCCGGATGCTGCATGATCAGCCGCGCCGCCGCCTGCGTATCGAGCACGGAAACGCGATATGCATCGCGGATGCGCGTATACGGCGCGCCCAGCTGCCGAACGGCAGCTTCGTCCTGCCCGTAGATGGTGATGTAATCGCCGGTATAGGTATTCTTCAGCGTCAGCGGCGTGCCCTCGGCAGCGATCTTTCCGTGATCGAGGATTACCACATAGTCCGCATCCGCCGCTTCTTCCATATAATGCGTGGTCAGGAACACGGTAAGCCCCGCTTCGCGGCGCAGCGTCGCCACCACCTGCCAGAGCAGGTTGCGCGTCTGCGGATCCAGCCCCGTGGTGGGTTCATCCAGCACCAGTATCTGCGGATTGTGCAGAAGCGCGCGGGCGATATCGATTCTGCGCCGCTGGCCGCCGGAAAGCTTGCCCACGGATCGCTTTAACAGGTCGCCGAAATCCAGAAGGCGCGCCAGTTCGTTCAGCCGTTCGGCAAACGCACGTCCGCGAATGCCATACAGCGCCGCGCGGCTTTGCAGATTATCGCGCACAGTAAGATCCTTATCCAGCACCGAATTCTGGAAAACCACGCCCAGACTGCGCTTGATGCGATCGGGATCCGCATCCAGATCGGTTCCGCAGATGGATACCGTGCCCCCGTCCTTGGGCAGCTGTCCGCACAGAATGTTGATGGTGGTGGATTTGCCCGCGCCGTTTACGCCCAAAAACGCAAACAACTCGCCCGCCTTTACGCGAAAGCTCAGGTCGTCCACCGCCTGCACATCGCCGAAGAGCTTGCGCAGATGATCAATTTGAATCAGATCGCTCATGCATATCCTCCCCAGTTTCTGTCATTCCGGATCGCGCGGAATCACGATCGCGGCGATGATATACGCCAATAGCCCGCTGCCCGCCAGCGCGGAAAGCAGAATCCAGCCCAGCCGCACCAGCGTGGGATCCAGCCCGAAATATTCGGCGATGCCCCCGCACACGCCGCACAGCATCCGATTGCGATTGGATTTATACAGTCTTTTCTCCATAATGCATCTTCCTTATTTTATTTGTTCAGTCGCGCAGACCCGCGGCGCGCAGGATGGCTTCGATGGGCGCGGCCGCTTCGCCGATGCGGGAAATATCCGCGTCCGCGCATCCGGCGGTTTCCAGAAGCGATTGCGCGCTGCCGGTCAGCAGCTGGCAATACGCATCGTACACCAGCGAAAGCCTGTCGATAAAATCCGCAGGCCCCACGCCGCCGTACACGTCGAGCCATGCCCTCGCCGCGGCTTCGATCTCGTCTGCGCCCAATCCGGTATTCGCGCCCCATTCCAGCATTTTCACCGCTTCCTGTACGGCGATCAGCGAAGATCCCGCCGTGCCGATCGGCATGTTTTGATCGATCTCATCCAGAATGAATGGAACCGGCAGCGGCGCAACGTCCGCCTGCGCGTCCGGCGCGGCAGAGGTCGAACAGGTCATACCGTCCGCCGATACGGTGATAAACAGCCTGTCCTGCGAAGATGGATAGATGAATATTTCCTTCGCCAGCGTATTTCCATCCGCGTCCAGCGCTTCGGCGGCGAACGGAATGGCGCCCTGCGCATCGATGGCGGCCTGCACCAGATCATAGCCCGCATACGACCATACGCCCTCATCCAGCGGCGCGCCATCGATATTTTCCCAGCCGCAGCCGATGCCCGCATAGGTAAACTGGATGGAGCCTACATCGCCGCGCATAAAGCGCACGTATACACCGCATTCGCCGTCCCGTTCAGGATCGGCGATCACCGTAGATTCGATGCGGCGCTCGCCGCCAAAAGGCCATTCCAGCGCGCTGCCTGCGGATACGGCCGCCAACAGCAGCGCGGCGAAAAAAAACGCAAAGCCCTTTTTCATGATGTGCATAAGATTACCCTTTCATTTTCCGGTTCCCATGGCTCCCTCTGATGGAGGAACTGGGGACCAGCACAAATTCGGCGGGTACGTTATCTCTCCTTCCGTCAAACCTGCGGTTTGATACCTTGCTTTAGCAGTCGCGCTTCTGCCTGCAGCAAGCGCGACCAGCCGCCGGAAATCCTTTGGATTTCTACAGCGCGCTGCCGAAGCCCGCTGCGCGGGTCTTCGGTGCGTATCATCAGAGGAAGGCAGGAGTTACGCCGTTCTTTTTGGCTCCACCTGATGGGGGAGCTGGCTGTGCGTTAGCACAGACTGAGGGAAAGAACCCGCATAAATTCGGCAGGTGCGTTATCTCTCCTTCCGTCAAACCTGCGGTTTGACACCTTCCTCATCAGAGGAAGGCAGGAGTTACGCCGTTCTTTTTGGCTCCACCTGATGGGGGAGCTGTCGGCGAAGCCGACTGAGGGAGAGAAACTCCTGGATCGCTGCACCAACGCAGTTTTTGCAGCTCAGCCTTATGGCTGCAAAAACGTCGCTTGATTGCGCCCATAATCCACGGGCGCAATCAACAGCGCGGCAGCTGCTGGCTGTCGGCACTGCCGACGCCGACCCCCAGATATCGGTGTACGCGGCGCAGGTATTTTTGATAGGGCGCGCCGAACGTATTGATCAGATACCGTTCCTCCTGCAAAATCTGTAAATGCAGCATAATCGCCGCGAACGCGGAAAACGCGATCGTCAGGGGATTTGCGTACATCAGCGCAACGCCCGCATATTGCAGATCAAAGCCGAGAAACGCCGGATTGCGGCTGTAGCGGTAAATGCCCGTAGTGACCAGCGCGGTTCGATCTCCGTCCGGAATGCCCGCGCGCCAGCTGTCCTTCATGCATAGCACGGACATGAGAAAGATCGCATCGCCCAGCATTCCGATGCAGAAGCCCGTGAACCGCGCGCCCGCGGGCATGAAGTTCCAGCCGCACGCGATGGAGATTAGCTGCGCGGCCGGCACGCCCAGCGTGGCGACGCTCATCAGCATTTCCACGCGATAAACGCCCTTTTCCTTCCTGCGCCCGATCTGCCTCGTTTGAATGCCGCGCCTGCGCTGCGCCAGCATTTTACCCAAATAAATCCCGTAAAACGCCGCCAATACGATCAGCGCAAGCAGCGGATAGGACAAACGTGCTTCTATTGTATTCTTCATCAATTCCTGATTCCCTGCCCATCTTTCCAAAAATGATACCGTATATTATAACTACCGAACGGTAGGTTGTCAATCGTTTTGCGATCAAAAAAGCGCTATGCGAATAAAACGCATAGCGCCGCGGAAAAAAAGTTACACCGAAATATCCTTGCGGCCGGTCAGCTTGAAGAACAGCAGCAGGGAAAGCACGCTGGTTACCGTAAGCACCGTGGAATACGCTGCGGCATTGCCGAAGCAATCGCGGATAACTTCGGTATAGATCGATACGGTCAGCGTCTGACTATTGGCGCGGTAGAGCATGATGGAGCTGGAAAGTTCGCTGATAACGGTAACCCAGCTCATAATCGCGCCGGACAGCACGCCGGGCAGCATCATGGGCACGGTGATTTCGCCGAAGGAGCGCAGCTCGCTCGCACCCAATGAAACGCTGGCTTCCTCGATCGACGGGCTGATCTGGCCGATGATCGCCGTGGAGGAACGGATGGTATAAGGCATGCGGCGCACGGTCAGCGCGATGATGATGATCATCGCCGTTCCGGTCAGCGCCAGCGGCGGCTTGGCAAATGCGTACAGAAACGCGATGCCCAGTACCGATCCGGGGATGATGTAGGGCAGCATGGTGAGCGTATCCACTGTGGAGGTCAGCGCAGAGCGCTTGCGTACCGCCAGATAGGAAATCATAATGCCGAACACCACCACCAGCGCGATGGCGGCCAGACCATAAAGATATGTATTGCTCAGCACCAGCCGATTCTTGGAAAAAATCGTCTGATAGTTGATCAGTGAAAATTCGCCGGTGAAGATGCCCGGTGTGGACTCCTTCATAAACGAAGTCGCGATTACCGTAATCTGCGGCAGCAGCGCCAGCAGCACAACGAAATACACGAACACATGGCACAGCACGCGCGGCAGCAGCCTGGGCTTGCGCGGCAGCATGGGCTTCAGCGCGCTCATCGAATAGGTATGTTTGCGCGCCACGCGCCGCTGCAGGAAGAAGAACACCAGCGTGATCGCCATGATGATTACGCAAAGTGCGGCGGCGAAATAGCTGTCGTTCGTAACCTCGCCCATGAACTGGTTATACAGCACCACGGGGAACGTGCGATAGCCTTCGCCGATCAGCATGGGCGTGCCGAAATCGGAGAATACGCGCATGAACACCAGCAGTGAGCTCGCCAGCACCGTAGGCAGCACCAGCGGCAGAATGATGCCCGTAACGCGCTGGAAATTGTTCGCACCCAGGCTTTCGGCGGCTTCGTTTAAGCTGTTGTCCAGATTTTCCAGCGCGCCGCATACGTACATGTACACCAGCGGGAAGCTTTGCAGCGAAAATACCAGCACGATGCCCGCGAAGCCATAGATCCCCTGAAATTCAATGCCGAACAGGCGGTTGATGATCTGGGTAATGAAGCCGCTGCGCCCCAGCAGCTGAATCCACGCATATGCGCCGATGAAGGGCGGCGAAAGATAGCTGACCACGATCAGAATGTTCAGCCATTTGCTGCCCGCAATCTTCACCTGTCGGGTGATGTACGCCATCAAAAGACCCAGCGTGGCGGAAATCAGCGTGGCGACGATCGTTACCTTAAAGGAATTCAGCAGCGTATTGGTGTAATACTTGCGGGTAAAGAATCGGGTAAAGTTTTCAAACGTAATGGAGCTGTCCGCCGGATTGATGATGGATTTATACAGAATCAGAATCAGCGGATACACCACAAAGATCAGAAAGACCGCCAGAATGATCAGCGTGAATACATTCCAGATGGCCGAATTTTTGCGCCGCACGATTACACCCCCTCGCGAATCAGGGAGGACTGGGTTTCCGCATCGAAAATATTGATCTTTTCCTTTACCACCTGCAGGCGAACCTCGGTTTCATCCGGAATGATTTCGCTCAGATCGGAGGGCGTCATCACTTCGATTTCGTTGCCCGCCGCGTCCTCCAGGAAATAATGCATGTTTACGCCCAGGAAAACGCTGCTCTTTACCGTGGCAGGGATGCCCGTCTGGGTCTTATCGGCGATGATGAATTCCTCGGGGCGCACCGCTACCTTGACCTCGCCCGCTTCCCGCGCATCATCGCGCAGATACATTCCTTCCACCCGATAGCCATGGCCGAAATCCACCATGCCGCCCGATACGTTGGCGGCGATGATGTTGCTCAGGCCAATGAAGGTGGAAACGAATATATTCGCCGGACGCTGATACAGGCGCTTGGGCGAATCGATCTGCTGGATTACGCCGTCGTGCATGACCGCGATGCGATCGGAAATCGCCAGCGCTTCCTCCTGATCGTGGGTTACGTATACGGTGGTGATGCCGATCTGGCGCTGGATGCGCTTGATCACGTTGCGCATTTCCACGCGCAGCTTCGCATCCAGATTGGAAAGCGGTTCATCCATCAGCAGTACGTCCGGCTCAATTACGATGGCGCGCGCCAGCGCGACGCGCTGCTGCTGTCCGCCGGACAGCTGGGCGGGCATACGATCGGCATATTGATTGATCTTCACCAGCTTCAGCATTTCATCCGCCTGCTTGCGGCGCACCACCTTGGCAACCTTGCGGGTTTTCAGACCGTAGGCCACGTTATCGCGCACGTTCATGTGGGGGAACACGGCGTAATTCTGGAATACCATGCCCATGTTGCGCTTGTTGGTCGGTATGTTATTGACTACCTGATCGTTTACGCGGATTTCGCCGCCCTCGATGGTGTTAAAGCCGATGATCATGCGCAGCAGCGTGGTTTTCCCGCAGCCGGAGGGGCCCAGCAGCGTGAAAAATTCGCCGGGCTTGATTTCCAGCGAAAGCCCGTTGATTACCGTATGATCGCCGTAGCGCTTGACGACATTGTCCACCTGAATGGCAACGCCCATAAATATACACCTCTTTCTTATCGTCTGAAAAGGGGCTCCGCGAAGCGCAGAGCCCCTTAGCCCGCTGAGAAACCCCGCAACCGCAGGAATTTCATGAACAACTTCTTGCAAAGTTGAAATTCCTGCTTGCTTTGTCGGCTTCGCTTGCAAATCTCGGTCATTTAGATTAGAGCAGTCGCGCCACTGCAATGTTTTGCAGGCGCGACCAGCCCGCGCTGGAATCCGGAGGATTCGCGCGGTGCTGCCGAAACCCGCATTGCGGGTATTCGGTGCATTTTGCTAAACTCCCTCATTTGCTAGATTGCCTCCGCGCCTTGCGGCGTTTCTCAGGGGCTGTCAGTATCTCCTGATTTACTGAAATCTGAAATGGAATTACTCCATCATCATTTCAACGTGCTCCAGATAGGTGTTGACGATTTCCGCCTTATGCTCGGCGATGTAGGACGCGGAATAGGTATCGAACAGCTTGATATCCTCGTTGGGGATCATCTTGGAATTTACCGGCACGCCGGCGCGCAGGGGGCGCAGGTTCAGCTCAGCGGCAACCGCGGTCTGCACTTCTTCGCTCAGCACATAGTCCACGAACTTCTGCGCGGCTTCCAGATGCGGCGCATCCTTTACGATCTGCACGCTCTGGCCGGGGAAGATGGTGCCTTCCTTGGCGTATACAACCTTAACGGGCATTTCGCCGGCGGCTTCCAGTTCCACGCAGGGATCTTCATAGCTCAGACCCACATAATATTCGCCGTTGGCAACGCCGTTGTATACCTGGGAAGAGGAGGAGGCAACCTTGCCATCCAGATTTACCAGGAACTGATCGATGAAATCCCAGGCTTCCTGGCTCATCGGATCGCCATTGCCCATGCCGTACAGCATGCCGATCAGGCACTGGAAGGCGCTGGAGGAGTTTGCGGGATCGGCGCTGATGATCTTGCCCTTCAGCGCGGGATTCAGCAGATCCGCATAGCCTTCAACGGTCACGCCGATTTCTTCCAGCTTTTCGGTGTTCACGATCATTACGTTCGGCTCTGCAAAGGCGGGGCTGAACACGTTCGTGCCGTCGTTCTGGAACAGCGGCATCATGGCGTCGTTCTCTTTGGATACGTAGACCTGGAACAGGTCGCGGTTGGCGGACAGCATGGTTTCATCGGCCGCCCAGTGGATATCTACGGTTACGTTGCCGCTTTCTACTTCGGCCTTGATGCGCTGGTTCACTTCGCCGGTGGAGCCGGTGATCATTTCTACGGTCAGACCGGTGGCGGCTTCAAAGCCGGGGATCACGATGTTGTTCAGTCGCTCGTTGCGCGCGGAATAAATCACCAGATCCGCGGCAAAGGCGCTGGCGCAGCCCAGAGCCAGTACCAGGCAAAGCAGGACAGCAATCATTTTCTTCATAGGGGTAAACCTCCTTCACATTATGGAAAACCCTTCCGTTTTCCAGTCTGTTAACCATTATATCGTAATTTCTTATGTATGTCAACCGAACGTTCGGAATTATTTCATCGCAAAACCCCATATTTCGAAAAACAAAAATAAAACTGGCAGGCTGAGCCTGCACCCAGCAACTGCCGTGTTATAAAAGACGAATCCACGACCCCATAGATTTAAGGGTCGTGGATTCTGCGTTTCTATTCTGTTCGGGCGTAGTTCTGATTCACGTTTTGAAATCCATTGATTTGAGATTTCAAAACTTATGTAGTTCTCTCCTTCCGTCATCGCGACAAGTCGCGATGCCACCTTCCTTTAGCAGTCGCGTAAGGCGGCAAACCTGATGGTTTGCCGGTCTGCCTAAAGGCAGACTGCCGACGGCTCAATCAAAGATTGAGGCGCGGCACCGCTGCTTGCAGCAAGCGCGACCAGCCCGGACGCATTCTTTGAATGCCAGTCCGGCGCTGCCGAAACCCGCTTTGCGGGTCTTCGGTGCGTATCATCAGAGGAAGGCAAGGGCTACGCCAAAAGCCTTCCCCTCTGGGGAAGGTGCCTGCAAGGCGGCAAACCTGTTTGGTTTGCCGGTCTGCCTTTAGGCAGGCTGCCGACGTTTCAATCGATGATTGAAACGCGGCACCGCAGCGGCGGATGAGGTCGTTCCCCTGGCTCCACCTGATGGGGGAGCTGTCAAAACCGCAGGTTTTGACTGAGGGAGAGAAGCCCATAGATCGCTGCACCAACGCAGTTTTTCTGCCTTGAATCTATGGGCAGAAAAACGTCGCTTTGCGGCGGTCACTCTGACCGCCGTCGAACCAGCGCGGCAGCTACTGGGATCAAACGCCCTGCGTTTGGCGCGGCAGCTACTGGCTATCGGCACTGCCGACCAGCGCGGCAGCAGTCGGGTGCAGGCTCAGCCTGCTTGAGTCGGGGAGGGTGATTTGTATTTCGTCATCGGGCGTGGTGATCTTGCCGACGTATTCAAAGGCGGCGCTTATGATCGTTTCGCCGGATGCGATTTCGCCGATGCGCACGACCAGTTCGCCCATGGGCAGGCGCGCGCCCTCGGCCTTTGCGGAATCGATCAAGGCAAGATGCGTGCCGTCCGATACATCGCCGCACACGGGGCAGACCATCAGCGCTGCATCATCCTGCGCATATTCAATCGCCGCGCATTCGGTCGTGCCGATATGATCGCAGCCCTCGCGCTTGCAGGGCGCGGAATGCGTGCCATCGCCGTTGCCCGCCCATTCGGCGTACCAGTGCAGCAGTTTTGCGGTTTTATCCCCGATAAAATGATCGCCGCACGCGGCGCATATGTAGCTGGAATACCCATCCTTTTCGCAGGTGGGCTTTACGGTTTTGATCGCGTAATCATGGCCGGTGGCGGGAATTTCGATATAATTGGTATAATCACACCGCGCGCAGGTGGCGTAGGCGTCCCAGCCGGGCTCGGTACACGACGCTGCCTTTGCTTCGTGGCGCATCAGATCGTGGTTGTTCAAATCCGGATCGCCGGATTCGAAGGTATCCGTGCCTTTTTCGCCGCAGATGGTACAGGATTTATAATACACCGCGGGGGAAACGCAGTTCGCTTCGGCTTTCAGATATTGCATATCGGTGTTCGCCGCCGTAAAATCATGCTCGGACAGCTTTTTGCCGCAGACATCGCATAGATGATCGCGATCCGAATCCGCATGCGCTTCTTCATTTCTGCGCGCGGCGCAATCGGTGCATTCCTGCCAGTGGTGCTCGGCATTGTACGCCCATGCGCCATCATACTTGTGATCGCCATACGCACCGTATTCCGCGCCGCAGCCGGCGCAGATCTTTTTCGATGCGCAGGTCGCCACGCCGCCGTAATGCGGCTCCGTTCCGCCGCTGTATTGTTCGCCGCAGTTTGCGCACTTTTGAATCACGGTGTGCCCGTCCTGATCATGATAGGTGTTTTTTACAAATATCGCCGGAGCCCAATCATCGCACACGGTACAAAACAGCGTATCCGCCAACGCGCTTCCGGCGCACAAAATCAGCGCAAGTATAAACGCCGCAAGGCATACCCGCAGCCACTTTTTCATCTTTTTCCCTCCTTAAAGCAGGTTATTATAAAGTATAAATCAACATGGTATGCTCATTCGTATTGTAGCATGGAAAACAAAAAAACGCAACAAAAAATGGGCGCCGCATGTACAAGCATATTGCGTTCGCCGCGATTGCATATTGCAATATCCTGCATCGTGTGCTATACTGGTTTTGCTTATCAGAGGACTTACGGTTCGTTGGCCGTTGAAGTGGGATAAGACTTTATGAGCCTTACCCCCCACTTTTTCAGGATCGAATTTCAAGGGAAAATACGCAAATCGGCGGCAGACCGTGTTGGATGTGGGTCTGCCGCCGATTTCCTGAAGTTATAAATTATGCGAACGCGTACAGCCCGAACAGGGCGAGCTGGTCATCCGCGCAGATGTATTCCATGCTGCACGCCTCCGCCAGTGCCTTTACGTAGACGCAGTAGGCGGACAGGCAGGAAAAGCGCCGTTCATCATCGCGGCAGGGTTCGCCGTCCAGAATGGCGCAGCGGTCGCACAGATTGCAGCAGCTCGCGCCCGCCATCACGCCGGTATGCCCCGCCTGCTTCATCCGTTCGATCACGCGCAGCATGCCCTGATTGTGCGCGCGCTTCGCCGCGCGGATTGCCTGCGTATCGGTGTAATCAGTAACGGGCCATTTGGTCTGAAATACGATTCCGTTCGGATATTGCGTAATGCGCGCCTTCATTTCCTCCGGCGTGCCGCAGTCGGGCGGACAGGAATAATTCGCGCCGTACTGGCCGCACAGGTTTTCTTCGCAGAACGGGCGAAACGCGGGATCGAAGATCACCTGCTTCATATCGATCGTTTCCACCGCGCTGAAGCCCTCGTTCAGCGCAAGCTGAATCATTTCCGTTTTATTCATGGGAAGCTCCTTTCTGTTCCGCAGCATCGTTTTGCGCATTCAATCGCTTTTCCAGCGCCGTCTGTTTGGCGAGGATGGCGTTGACCTTATCGTACAAATCTTCAATCATGATTTCGGTTTTCAGGTTGACCTTATAATCGTTTTCGGCGCGGCGGCGATCCTTTTCCTCCTGGCGGTTCTGACTCATCATAATCAGCGGCGCCTGAATGGCGGCGATGCAGGAAAGCACCAGATTCAGCAGGATGAACGGGTACGGATCAAACGCACGCGCCGCCAGCAGCGCGTTGACTACCATCCACAGCACCAGACCGCCCGTGAACGAAAAGATAAACGCCCAGCTGCCGGCGAATCGGGCGATCGTATCCGCCGCGCGCTGGCCGAGCGTATAGCGCTTCTTTTCTTCGGCGGGGCTAACGGAAACGCGACTGTCCGCCAGCAGCGCCAGCACTTCCTCGTCCGTCATATCCCGTTGGATATCCTTCAATACCTCTTTGAGCAGTTTTCGATTTTCCTTCATACAATCAACCTCCCCTGTATGGATGGATCGCATTTATCATAACAGCATGGCGGCGTCTTTTCAAGGCGTATGGATTAAAAAGTCAACTGAAATCAGAACCGCAAAAGGCTAAAATACGATTCAACCGTATTTTAGCCGCGGATGATATAAAAAATCGCCGTCCGCCATAGGGCGGACGGCGCGGACTGTCAAACAAGCTGATGCAGAACCATCTGTCCAATCAAATTCAGCGACATGCGCGGTGAATTTGGTTTTTTCAGAGCATTGGCAAACCGAAGGTTTGCCGTTTTGCGGCGAAAAAACGATTCTAACAGTCAGGATTCCGCTCGGAAATTCGTGAGAATTTCAGGAATCCGCAGTCCTTTTCTCACTCGACAAAATCGTGAGATTTTGGAGACTTATTCGATTGCGATCTTGCTGGAAGAAGCGAGCTTCTTCGGCTGCTCCTTCGGCAGTTCGATGGTCAGAACGCCGGATTCGTACTTGGCGTGTACATCCTCAGGCCGCACATCGCCCACATAGAAGCTGCGGCTGCAAACGCCGGAATAGCGTTCCTGACGCAGTACGCGACCCTTCTTATCCTCTTCGTTCTTATCCAGACCCTTCTGGGCGCTGATGGTCAGATAACCATCGTTTACGTCCAACTGAATTTCTTCCTTATCGAAGCCCGGCAGTTCAACCGCCAGTTCATATTCGTGTTCATTTTCACGAATATCGGTCTTCATCAGGTTGCGTGCGCGCTTGCCAAACAGCGGATTGCGCTCGCCAAAGAAATCGTGATCAAAGAATTCATCCATCATATTTTCACCAAAAATGCTAGGCAACATAGTAAACCCTCCATTCATGTTAAAGCCATTTGGAAACCGGACAGAAACTCCGGCGGGATCGTGCGCTTGTGACGGATACACGATCTGTGCCCGCCGTCGCCGGTGCGCGCATCGCGCGCGCCGCGTCCGGACGAAAGCCGTTCGCGCAATCCGTTTCCGGCGATTCCGCCTTCATTTCCTTCCCGATTGCGTATACTATTTTACTCTTTTTCCTTGCGCTTGCAATGGATTCATGGTATAATTTCGAAGGAACAGATTGTGCTGTGCGCACAATGAAAATGAGGTGTTTTCATGGAATCGACGAACTTTTCCGGCGCGGATGCGCTGCTTTCGGATTTCCTCGCGCAGGATGATGTGCGCCTGCTGGCGCGCGATGCGGGCAGGCTGCTGAACTGCCCCCTGCTGGTGCTGGACGATACGTTTCGCATCGCGGCGCATTATCGTCCGGACGGATTTGCCGATGCGCTGTTCGATAGCGCCGTGCGGATGGGACAGATTACCTATGAAGCGGGCGCGTTCATCAGCAAAAGCCCGCTGCTCTCCGAGGGCAAACCGGATTATATTCAGATCGAAAACAGCGATCATCAGCGGCGGTTCGCGCTGCTGGTCAGCTCCGGCGTGCGGCTGGGCTACCTGATCTGCGTGGACGCGGGCAGCCGCCTGCGCGCGGTGCCGGAGGAAACATTTCGCATGGTGGAGGCCGTGCTCGCCAAGCAGCTGTTCATGGAAGCCACCCGCCGCGATGATCGCCCCTTTGAAACCGCCGAAGAAATCCTGATGCATCTGTTGGACGGCGGCTTTGCCTCCGCGCCGTATTTCCGGCTGCAAACCGCCGGAACCTACCTTGCGGATTTTCATCCCGCCACCTTCGCGCTGATCGATCTATCGGCGTATCACGCCCAGTATCTGGGGAAAAGCCAGCTGAAGGATGAACTGATCTACCGCTTCCGCGATTCGCATCCCCTCCTATATAAAGGGGACGTGTTTCTGTTTCTGCAATCGGGGTATTCCGAGGGCGATCTGGCGGCGATTTCGCGGGAATTTCATCTGAAGGCGGCGGTATCCGATCCGATTTCCGATCTGTACGCGCTGCCCGCGCTGTACCGCGCCGCGCGGGAAACGCTGGATCTGATCACGGATACCGCGTTCCAAGGCGAAAACGTATATGCCGTTTCGCAGATGAAGCCGCTGATTGCGCTTTCGAACCTGCGCGGCCGCGATGATCTGATTCCGGAGGCTATCCGCGCGATCCGCGCAAGCGACCGCGACCGCGGCAGCCAGTATTGCGAAACGCTGTATCATTATCTGTGCTGCGGCAGATCGCTGAAGGAAACCTGCGCGGCGATGTTTACCCACCGCAATACCATCCTGTACCGCATTCATAAGATGCAGGATGAATTCGGCGTACCGGCGGATGATCCGAATGCGCATCTGGAGCTGCTGCTGGGCGTTTCGCTCGCGCTGTTCCAGGATCGCGGCGCGGGGTTTTTTCTGGGGTAGGGCGTGCGCGGTAAAGCGGCAGGTACGTTATCTCTCCTTCCGCCGACTACGTCGGCACCTTCCTCATCAGAGGAAGGCAAGGTTACGACCGTTCGTTCTTTGGCTCCACATGCCGAAGAACCTGTTAACCTGCATAAAGCGGAATGCGCGTTATCTCTCCTTCCGCCGACTGCGTCGGCACCTTCCTCATCAGAGGAAGGCAGGGGTTACGCTGTTCTCTAGGCTCCACCTGATGGGGGAGCTGGCATCGCGTAGCGATGACTGAGGGAGAGAAACCCATAGATCGCTGTACCCACGCAGTTTTTGCAGCTCAGCCCTATGGCTGCAAAAACGTCGGTTTAGGCTGCCCATGATCTACGGGCAGCCTAAACCAGCGCGGCAGCAGCTGGGATCAAACGCCCTGCGTTTGAAGATTTAACATAAATTGTTCTGGAAGTGCATAAGTCGGAATTGCCGTTTTTTGAAAATTGGTGTATAATGATAGTGCTTATATTTAGGGTGTCGCGCTATGCGCGGTGAAAAGGGAATTCGGTGAAAATCCGAAGCAGCTTCGACCTACTGTAAAGGTGACGAACGCACGAAAATGCCATTGGCGATTGCCGAGAAGGCGTGCAAGTAGAATGATCCTGAGTCAGGAGACCTGCCTTAGATAACGGTTCGTTTTGCGGGGAAGATCGGAACTGTTCGCAAAATCATGCGTTTTGCGATAGCATAATCACATTGCCGTTAAAACCGTTTCCCCCGATGCGGAGGAAACGGTTTTTTGCGTCATTGGTACCCCGAATGGAAGCCCATTCAACCGGGAATGAAGGAGGCAGAACCATCATGAAAAGACGCTTGTTGGCACTGATGCTGGCGCTCGCCATGCTGCTGAGCATGACCGCCGGCGCGTTCGCGGAGGACGCGGAACCGGTGATCGTGCAGGAAGCGCCCGCACAGGAAGAAGTCGTACAGGAAGAACCTGTGAAGGAAGAACCTGCGAAGGAAGAATCCGCGAAGGAAGAACCCAAGCAGGAAGAACCCAAGCAGGAAGAACCCGCGAAGGAAGAGCCTGTGAAGGAAGAACCCGCGAAGGAAGAGCCTGTGAAGGAAGAGCCCGCGCAGGAGGAGCCGAAGCAGGAAGAACCCAAGCAGGAAGAGCCCGCGCAGGAGGAGCCGAAGCAGGAGGAGCCTGTACAGGAAGAAGAGCCCGCGCAGGAGGAAGAACCTGAGCAGGAGCAGGAAAGCATCTACCCCGTTTACGGCGCCTGCGGCGAAGAAGCGGTTTGGGTGCTTACCGAAAATGGCGATCTGACCATTTCCGGCAACGGCGAAATGGATGATTATTCCGGCGAGGATAGCCAGCCCTGGGCGGTATATTCGCTGGAAATCCGTTCCGTCACGGTGGAAAAGAAGATCACCTCCATCGGCGATGCCGCCTTCTATGGCGAATATGAAAATCTGAAAACCGTTCGCCTGCCCGATACGCTGGAGCGCATCGGCGATCATGCGTTCGAAGGCTGCCTGAAGCTGGAGAAGATCGATCTGCCCGAAGCGATCACCGAAATCGGTGTGGACGCTTTTAAGGATTGCGACGCGCTGCGCCGTGCGACCTTCGCGGGCGACGCGGAGGCCTTTGCCGCGCTGACCATCGGCAGCGGCAATGAAGCGCTGACGGATGTTCTGGAAGCCCCCAAGGCGGAAGAACCCGCGACGGAAGAACCCAAGGCAGAGGAACCCAAGACGGAAGAACCCGCGACGGAAGAACCCGAAACCGAAGAACCCGCGGTTGAAGAACCTGAAACCGAGGAAAGTGCGGCGGATCACGTCATCGGCCTGATCGATGCGATCGGCGATGTGACCATCGAATCCGAATCCTCCATCGCCGCCGCAATGGCGGCATACGATGCGCTGACCGACGAAGAAAAGGCGCTCGTTTCCAATTATGATGCGCTCGAAGCGGCGATCGCCGCTTATATGAGCCTGAACGGCGTCGCGCTGCTGGCGGATGAAGAACCGGCAGAGCCCGTCGCCGCCGAGCCTGCGAAGGTATACGTCACCGTCAATAACGCCGGCCATCTAGAGCTGGTGAGCGGCGAAGTGACCGTGACCGATATCGATGCGGACGGCATACTGACCTACGATGAAGCCCTGCAGGCGACGCATGCGGCGTACTGCGCGGGCGGCTATGCCGCATCCGAAAGCAGCTACGGCCTGTTCGTCACCAAGGTATGGGGCGTAGAAAACGGCGGAAGCTTCTATTTCTATAAGAACGGCGCTGCGCTCTCCGAGGGCGTTGGCGCGGCAAGCTCTGCGGTTTCCGAGGGCGATCGCCTGTATGTAACGGTATTGAAGGATACCAGCAGCTACAGCGATATTTATGGAAAATTCGATCAGACCAGCCTGACCGTTCTGACGGGCGAGGCGTTTACGCTTACGCTGTCCGGCGATCAGAATGATATCTGGAACGGCGGCACCACCGAAATTCCCGCGATTTCCGGCGTACAACTGGGCACCTGGGAAAACGGCGCGTTCACCGCGATCGAAGGCGCTGTGACCGATGAAAACGGCAAAGCATCGATCACGTTTGCCCAGAGCGGCACCTACACCATCACTGCCGAGGGCAGCATGGGCACATCGCCCATCATGCCGCCGGTATGTAAGGTTACCGTCCGCGATGCGGTAACCGGCATCGCGCTGGATCAGACCGAAATCGCATTGGGCGAGGATGAATCCGCAACGCTGACGGCTACGCTCACGCCCGAGGGCGCGGCGGGCACGCAGATCACGTGGAGCACCTCCGATGATAAGATTGCCACCGTGAAGGACGGCGTTGTAACCGCTTCCTACATGGGCGGCACGGCAACCATCACCGCCAAGGCGGGCGAAGCTGAAGCTACCTGCACCGTAACCGTGACCACCACCGCCGTTGACAGCGGCAAGTATGGCAACGTCATCTGGCGTCTGCGCGATAACGGCACGCTGGAATTCAGCGCCGTGCCGGGCAGCGATGGCAAGATGGGCGGCAGCATCAGCAAATGGTCGCAGCCTACCTACATTAAGAACCACAATGCGGAAATCACCGCCATCGTAGTCAAGGAAGGCGTAACCAGCATTTCGAATTACGCATTCTACACCATGTCGGCGGTCACCAGCGTTTCCCTCCCGTCCACGCTGACCAGCATCGGCGATGATGCGTTCGACGGCGTAAAGACCATCACCAGCTTCAGCTGCGCCGAAGGCTGCGTGCTGAGCGTGAACGGTCAGTTCGTGCTGAAGAACAAGGGCACGGAGATCTATACGTACCTCGGCGCGATGGAGGGCGTAATCACCATCCCCGACGGCGTGACCAAGGTTGGCGCGCTCTTCAGCGGAAGCGACATCACCGGCATCATCTTCCCGGATTCCGTGAAGGAGATTTCCGGCACGAACTATACCACCTGGAACGGCCCCTTCGTCAACTGCAAGAAGCTGGAATCCGTCACGATTCCCTGCGACATCACGCAGACCGGCGTATTCAAGGGCTGCACCGCGCTGAAGGAGGTTACCTTCAAGGAAGGCGTAACCACCATCGCGGATTATACGTTCAACGGCTGCACGGCGTTGACCACCCTCAATCTGCCCAAATCGCTGGTATCGTTCAATGGCGGCGCGTTCGATGGCTGCACGGCGATCAGCACCATCAACTGCGCTGAGGGCAGCATCTTCACCATGAAGGATAACCTCCTGATGAAGAACGGCACGGAAATCGTGTTCGCGCTCCCTGGCGTAGAAATCACCGGCGAACTGGTGATCCCCGAAGGCATTACCACTATCGCGGCGTATGCCTATCAGAACAAGACGGGTATCACCTCCGTCAAATTCCCCAGCACGCTGACTTCGATCGGTTCATTCGCGTTCTCCGGCTGCACGGGTCTGACCGGCGAGCTGGTGATCCCCGAAGGCGTGACCATCGTGGATCGCGAAGCATTCCGCAACTGCACGGGCATTACGTCCATCAAGCTCCCCAGCACGCTGACCACGATCGGACAGCAGGCGTTCGACAGCACCAGCATTACCGCGCTGGATCTGCCCGCGAGCGTAACTTCAATCGATTACGGCGCGTTCCGTAAGACCAAGCTCAAGACGCTCAATCTGCCCGATGGTATAAACGTCACCGCCAACAGCGTATTTGAAGAATGCGCTGAGCTGACCGAGGTTTCCGTCGGCGGCGACGTGACGGGCAACAATGCGTTTGGCAGCTGCACGGCGCTGACCACCGTCACCGTGCGCGAGGGTGCAGCCAAGATTGGCAGCCGCGCATTCCAGGACTGCACGGCGCTGACCACCGTGAACCTGCCCAAGAGCCTGACCAGCCTGGACGCACAGGCGTTCTACGGCTGCACGGCGCTCAAGTCCATCAACTTTGCCGAGGGCAGCGCCTTCCGCTGCCAGGACGGCATCGTATACAGCAGCACCAGCATTCTGATCGTGCTGTCGCTCGAAAAGGAAGAACTGATCGTTCCGGACGGCATTACCGAAATTGGTAAGAGCGCGTTCGTGAATCAGACGATTCTGAAGAAGGTCACGCTGCCGGATTCCATCGTGAAGATCGGTAATCAGGCATTTAAAGGCTGCACCAATCTGGCGAGCATCAACCTGCCGAACAGCCTTGAGGAAATCGGCAGCAGCGCGTTCAACGGCTGCACCTCGCTGCCGATGATCACCATTCCGGCGAGCCTGAAGAAGATCGGAAACAGCTGCTTCAGCGGCTGCACCGGCATGAAGGGACGCCTGTACCTGCCCGCGACCGTTACCTACTTCGGTCAGTTTGCGTTCGAAGACTGCACCGGCATCACCAGCGTCTATTTCGAGGACGCCGCCGATCCGGCGAATACGACCTACAGCGAGCGTATATTCGATTCCTGCACCAACCTGACCGACCTGCATCTGCCGGAGAACCTGACCAAGCTGAACAACATGATCTATCATTGCTATGGTCTGCGCAAGCTGGTTCTGCCGGAGAGCATCAGGGAATTTGCCCGCGACGATTACCTCCCCGACGGTTTCACGTATATGGATCTGAAGGGTATTGAAAAGTTCAGTACCTACACCATGTCCAACATGACGAACCTGAAGGAACTGTATCTGTCCGCCAACCTGACCGACTATCCGGACAGCGGCCGCAATTGCCATCCGGAAATCATCTACTTCCGCGGCACCGAGGAACAGTGGAATGCGGTGAACTTCGCTTCCACCACCCTTGAAAACTTTAAGAAGTATGGAACCGTGATCGTATTCAATTACGGCTCCGAAACCGGCGAAGCGCCGAAGATCACCCAGCAGCCCGTGAGCGCGACCTACGAACAGGGTCTGCGTCCCGACCCGATGACCATCGAGGTCGAGGAGCTGGAGGGCGCGCAGTACGTCTACCATTGGTATCGCGATGGCGAATACGCCGCCAGCGGCAGGGAATGCGAAGTCAGCACTGCAGAGCTCGGCGAACATGAATACTACTGCATGGTGCGCTGCTCCGTAAACGGCAAGTACAGCGAAGTCAAGAGCGATGTGGTTATCATCACCGTGACCGAGTTTGCGCTTGCGGGCGAAGGCACCGAAGAAAATCCCTACAAGCTGGCCAATGCGGAGGATCTGGAACGCCTGTCCGTGCTGGTCGAGGGCGGCAACAGCTTCGAGGGCAAGATATTCCAGATGACCGAGGATATCACCCTGCCCACCGGCTGGAAGCCCATCGGCTGCACCAAGGATGGTTCGAACGGCATCAGCAGGGGCGCGAACCTGAACGCCTTCTCCGGCGTGTTCGACGGCGGCAATAAGCTGCTGACCGTGCCCGCGGGCGAACGTCCGCTGTTTGCGTATGTCAACGGCGCGACCATCCGCAATCTGAACATCTATGGCTCGCAGATCAACGGCTATGGTCTGGTGGACTGCTTTACCGGCGTGGGTATGTCCGGCACGGCGATGATCATCGATCATGTCACGCTGAAGTCCGGCACGCAGACCCGCTATTCCGGTCTGATCGGCGCGCGCAAGTTTGAAAACCCCTACGCGGGCTGCAGCGCGGGCTATAACGCCATCATCCGCAATTGCACGATCGAATCCGGCGTTGTGATCGGATACACCGGCGAAGACAGCGAAATCGGCGGCTTCGCGGGCCGTATGCAGGGCACGATCGAAAACTGCGTAAACTACGGCACCGTCAAGGGCAAGAATTACGTCGGCGGCATCATCGGCACGATCGATAACGCCATGGGCGCGTGCGACGTACTGAACTGCACGTTCGGCGGCAAGGTGATCGCCAGCGGCAGCAACGCGGGCGGCATCGTCGGCGGCGGCTATAGCGATAGCTCCGCACCGAACGGCAAGAAGGTAACCGTAATCGGCTGCAAAGCCAGCGGCTCCGTTTCCGGCGACAGCAACGTCGGCGGTATTCTGGGCGGCGATGTGTATGTGGCGCAGTCGTGGGACAACGTTCCCTATTCTTTCAAGAACAATACCTTTAATGGTAAGGTTTCCGGCAACAGCAACGTCGGCGCGTTGATCGGCTTCTATGACAGCCTGAACCGCATCGATGATATTTCCGGCAACCGGTATGCGCCGAGCTGCGGCGCGGATAAGCCCGTGGGCAAGGTCTATGTCGTGGATACCAGCTATGCAAATCCCACGGCATACGGCGATACCCTCTACTGCAATACCGAAAGCAGCGTAAGCGGCTGTCCCTCCGTGGCGGGCTGCGGCTGGAGGACCGGCTATAACCGCACGGACGATCCGCTGGGCGCGGATGCGGCGAATTTGTGGCATACCG
>CAKUKP010000015.1 GCA_934663625.1 uncultured Clostridia bacterium | reverse complement strand
CCGTAGAGCATCAGCCCGTGCTGATCCACGCGGGCCCCTTCGCGAACATCGCAATCGGTCAGTCCTCCGTTATCGCGGATCGTCTGGCGCTGAAGCTGTTCGACTATCATGTAACCGAATCCGGCTTCGCTGCGGATATCGGCTTTGAAAAGTTCTGGAACGTCAAGACCCGCCTGTCCGGCCTGACCCCGAACGTATCCGTTCTGGTCGCCACCGTTCGTGCGCTGAAGATGCACGGCGGCGGACCCAAGGTTACCCCCGGCGCACCGCTGCCGAAGGAGTACACCGAGGAGAACCTCGAACTGCTGGAAAAGGGCACCTGCAACCTGTTCCATCATGTAAACACGATCCTGAAGTCCGGCATCACGCCCGTCGTCTGCATCAACCGCTTCTACACGGATACCGATGCGGAAGTTGCGCTGCTGAAGAAGCTGTGCGCGGATCGCGGAATCCGCTGCGCGGAATCCAACCACTGGCGCTACGGCGGCAAGGGCGCGGTAGAACTGGCCGAGGTCGTTGCCGAAGCATGCGAACACAAGAACGAAGTCAAGTTCCTGTACGATCTGGATATGCCGCTGCGCAAGCGCGTTGAGCTGATCGCAAAGGAAGTTTACGGCGCGGACGGCGTTGACTGGTCGCCTCTGGCAACCCAGAAGGCGGAGCGTTTCGAAAACGATCCCAAGTACGCCGATTACTGCACCATGATGGTAAAGACCCATCTGTCCCTGTCCGACGATCCCACGAAGAAGGGCGTTCCGACCGGCTGGCGTCTTGCCATCCGCGACATCCTGGAGTACGGCGGAGCGAAGTTCCTCTGCCCGATGGCAGGCACCATTTCCATGATGCCCGGTACCGCGGCGGATCCGGCGTATCGCCGCGTGGATGTGGACACCGAAACCGGCAAGGTTTCCGGCCTGTTCTAATCGACAAAATATCAAATCCTTATGGGTGGCAGCAATGTCACCCATATTTGGGTAATTGCAAGGAGAAAAAATTATGGATATGACTCTGGCATCCTGCCGCGAATTTGTAAAGGTGCTGGCTTCCGACGCGCCCGCACCGGGTGGCGGCGGCGCTGCGGCGCTGGTGGGCGCAATCGGCACCGCGCTGGGCAATATGGTAGGTTCCCTGACCGTCGGCAAGAAAAAGTATGCGGACGTACAGGATGAGATTATCGCGCTGAAGGCGAAGTGCGACGAACTGCAGAAGCAGCTTCTGGATCAGGTGGAAGCGGACGAAGTGAACTTCCTGCCGCTGGCGAAGGCGTACGGCATTCCGAAGGATGATCCGAACCGCGATAAGGTAATGGAAGAAGCGACGATCATCGCCTGTTCCACCCCCATGCACATCATGGAGCTGTGCTGTGAAGCCATCGATGCGATCGCGGTATTCGCGGCGAAGGGATCCCGTCTGGCGGTATCCGATGCGGGCTGCGGCGCGATCTGCTGCAAGGCGGCGCTGCAAAGCGCATCTCTGAATGTGTTCATCAACACCAAATCCCTGAAGAACCGCGAAAAGGCCGAGGAACTGAACGCCAAGGCGAACGGCATGCTGGATAAGTATTGCGCGCTGGCGGATCAGATCTTTGCCGAGGTACGCGCGAACTTCAACTGATGCGCAGAAAATAGATAAATTCCGGAGGATTGATTGATATGGCAAAGCAGCTTTTGGCCAAGGAAGTAACGGCAGCGATGATCGAAAAATTGCAGGCGCGCGTTTCTGCACTGAAGGAAAAGGGCATTACCCCGAAGCTGGGCATTATCCGCTGCGGCGAAAACCCGTCCGATCTGTCCTACGAGCGCGGCGCAACCAAGCGCGCGGATGAAATCGGCGTGGCGGTTGAAAAGTTCCTGCTGCCTGAGGACGTAACCAAGGAAGCGCTGATTGCAAAGATCGAAGAGATCAACGCCGATGATTCCATCCACGGCGTTTTGATGTTCCGCCCCCTGCCCAAGCATCTGAAGGCGGATCAGGATTACATCTGCAACAAGCTCGATCCCAAAAAGGATATCGACTGCATGACCGATCTTTCCAACGCGGGCGTGTTCATGGGCAAGAAGCTGGGCTTTGAGCCCTGCACCGCGTGCGCCTGCATGGAAATTCTGGAGCATTACGGCTATGATCTGAAGGGCAAGAACGCCGTGGTCATCGGCCGTTCGCTGGTTATCGGCAAGCCGGTTGCCATGATGCTGATGGCGAAGAACGCCACCATCACCATCTGCCACACCAAGACCGTGAACCTGCCCGAAATCGTAAAGCGCGCGGACATCGTGGTTTCCGCGGCGGGCGTGCTGGGATCGCTGACGAAGGATTTCGTGCGCCCCGGTCAGGTGGTTATCGATGTTTCCATGAACTGGGATGCGAACAAGGTTACCGCGAAGGGCGTGGGCGGCATGTCCGGCGATGCGGTATTTGCCGATGTTGAACCCATCGTGGATGCGATCACGCCCGTTCCGGGCGGCGTTGGCGGCGTGACCAACGTGGTGCTGATCGGCCATGTTGTGGAAGCGGCGGAAAGAACGCTGGGTTAATCCATACAAATGCTTTTGCCGCCCGTATGTTTGTAAACTGCGGGCGGTTCATATGCCCAAAATGGGGGAACAGGGAGGGGAAAAGCAAATGACACTTACGAATCTGCGTGAAAAAAGCGCGGGTCAGATTTTGCGCGCGCTGCTGACCGCCTTTTCCGCGGCGTTTCTGATCGCGGCGGTTTGTGCGCCGGATCGCGCCGAAATCTTTACCGGTTTTGTGCGCATCATTTCCAAGCCCGGCCAGCTGACCAAGGATTATTTTTGCAGCGAAATCGGCAGCCTTTCGGGCGCGCTGCTGAACATGGGTCTTGTGGGTCTGATCTGCAACGCCATGATGTTCCTGCCCGGCGCGGCGGTGGGCAGCGGCACCGTGGCGGCGTATATGCTGACCGTTGGATTTTCCTCCTTCGGCATGAACGTGGTCACCATGCTGCCCATGATTCTGGGCACGTTCGTCTATTCGCTGGTCAAGCGCCAGCCCTTCGCGAAGAACATCAATTTTGCGATGTTTTCCACCGCGCTTGCGCCGCTGATCGGCGAAATGCTGGTGCGCTATCCCAATATGGCGGCGGAGGACGGAACGATCGCGCTGCACGGCGTAACCTTCACCGGCATTCTGCTGGCGCTTTTGCTGGGCGTTGTGATCGGCATGGCGATGCCTGCGCTGTGCGGACATTCCCAGTTCTTCCACAAGGGCTATGATCTCTATAATGCTGGCCCCGCGGCGGGCTTTTTGGGTTTGATGCTGGTGGCGATTCTGTATAAGACGCTGGGCGTGGATGCGCCCAAGGTGACCGCGACGCTGGGCGACGGCTACAATTGCTTCTGCATCACATTCTGCGCCATCGTGTTTATTCTGTGCCTGATCTTTGGTCTTGTGCTGAACGGCGGCTTCAAGGGCTACGGAAAGCTGATTCTGGATCCCGGTCATAAATCTGATTTTGTTTCGAAGCACGGCGTGGGCGCGACCATCATCAATTTCGGCGTGTATGGCCTGTTCATTCTGGCGTATTACATCATCATCGGCGCGAAATTTACCGGCCCTACATTCGCCGTGGTGTTCTGCATGCTGGCGTTCTGCGCAGGCGGCGCGACTCCGCTGAACGTGCTGCCGATTCTGGTGGGCTATTTCATCGGATCGCTGTTCGGCGTAAACGCGCTGAATGCGCAGGCGATCATCGTGGGCGCGTGCTTTGCCAGCGGACTTGCGCCGATTTCCGGCCATTACGGTCCGATCGCGGGCGTGGTCGCGGGCATACTGCACTATTGTCTGGTAACCTCCGTTCCGGCGATTCACAATGGCTTCAACCTGTACAACGGCGGCTTTACCTCCGGTCTGGTGGCGTTTGTACTGGTGCCGGTGCTGGAGAGCTTCTTTAAGACGATTCAGGCAAGAAAAGAATCTCGATAAAGGTTGACAATAACAAAACGAAAGAGCGAGAATTGCTGTTGCTTCTCGCTCTTTTCGTATGAAAAGATTGATTATTCCGGCAGACTCGCGGCGGCAACGCTCTGTCCCACGCGGCGGCTGGATTCATCGGGGATGTTCAATTCGATGCGCGCCGCCAGATCGGGGAATTCGCGGTGCAGCACTTCCTTTGCGGCGGCAAGCAGAATTTCGCCGCCCTCGCCGCTGGTTACGCGCCCCATGATCAGCACGTGGCGGTAATCGTAGAATCGATCGTAATACGCCAGCTGATAGCCGAAATATTCGCCGATGGTGCGATAGATCGCTGCGGCGCGGGGATCGTTCTTTTCCATCAGCGCCTGAATCGCTTTCAGCTTTTCGCCGGGCGTAGCGCCATCATCCAGTTCGATTCCGGCGGCGGGGGCGAGCTTGATCGCCGCATCCTGCGAGAAATACTTCACGCCGCAGCCGTAATCGCCGCTCCATTCATCCACGGCGGAATTCTGGTTGAAATCCACCGGTACGAACGCAAGCTCGTTCAGCCATCCGGTGATGTTGCCATCCATATCCACATAGCCGCCGGCTTCGCTGGTGCCCATCGCGATGCCCAGAACGCCGTTTTCGTTCATGTTCATCGCGCCCGCCAGCGCGGTAACATCGCCATCGTTGGCGACCTCGATCGGGATATTTTCGCCCAGTTCTTTTGCCGCGTCCAGATAGATGTTCTTCACGCGGCGCTCGAAATCTGCATCATTTACCTTTACGAACAGCGAAGCCACCATCACGCGGCTATCGATGATCACGCCCGCGGTGCTCACGCCGATGCCGTCCACGCGCGGCATTTTCGATGCGGCGGTGCGGAACGCATCCATGATGCCCTGATAATGGTATTCGGGATCGGACTGCGTTTTGGGGTGCCATACCACCTCTTCGGAATATACGCTTTCGCCGTCGATCACGGCGCTGACCTTGCGATCGCTGCCGCCCGCATCGAAGCCGATGCGGCATCCGTTCAGATGGCGGCCGACGGCGCTGGGGTTGCGCTTTGCGGCGGGCACGGCGCATTCGCATTCGGCGTACACCACTTCAAAGGGACGTTCGTATACGCGGCTCATGAACCATACGTCGAAATGGCGCAGCCCGTCCGGCTGATAGGCGGCGTGCAGATAATCAAATACGGGCTTGGAGCCATATACATAGATCTTCCAACCGCCGTACACCCACAGCAGGCTCTTGACGATGCGTTCGATCATGCCGAAATTGCGTTCGTCGTTCGTGCCATCGCGGAAGATATCCATTTCATAGCGCTCGCACAGTCCCTTATTGCGCTCCACCGCCAGCAGAATGCGCTGGTGATCCGCGTTTTTCACATCGTTTTCGTACTGCCGAAGCACAATTTCCATCGGCGCGAAGCCGGTATCCAGCGTAGAATATTGCATGTATGTACCTCCGTTACGCGGTATAGATCGTGCGGCCGCCCAGAATGGTGCGGCGGATTTCGAAATCAGCATCGCAGATCGCGATATCGGCATCCTTGCCTGCTTCCAGCGAACCCTTGCGTGCATCCGCGCCGATGCGCTTTGCGGGGTTCAGGCTGGCGGCGTTCACGGCTTCCCAAACGGGAAGTTCGGCGTGCTTTGCCAGATTGCGCACGGCGTGGTTCAGCTTCAATACGCTTCCGGCGATCGTGCCGTCGGCAAGGCGGCATTCGATGCCATGCACAAAGATCGGCTGGCCGCCCAGCGTATATTCGCCGTCCGCCAATCCGCCCGCGCGGGTGCAATCGGTAATCAGCACCAGCTTATCGCCCTTCATGCGCGCCACCAGCTTAAACAGCCGCGCATCCACATGGAAGGTATCGGCGATCAGTTCCGTGCTGACGCGATCATCCGTCAGCGCCGCGCCCACAACGCCGGGATCGCGGTGCAGAAGCGGGGTCTGCGCGTTGAACAGATGGGTTACGTGGCGAACGCCCGCATCGAACGCGGCGGTGGCCTGATCGCAGGTCGCGCCGGTATGCCCCATCGAAATCAGGGTTTTGCCGTTCATTTCGCGGATGCAGTCCATATTGCCTTCCATCTCCGGCGCGATGGTGAATACGCGGAGGATGTCCAGATATTCCTCCAGAAATTTCGCGTCGCCGGGGCGGATGTTTTCACCGGCCTGCGCGCCCTTCTTGGCGGGGTTGATGAACGGGCCTTCGGCGTTTACGCCCAGAATCTGCGCGCCCTGCCAGCTATCCTGCGCGGATTCTTCCTTCGCGCGGCGAATCTGCTCAAATGCGGCGCGCAGCTCGGCGTAGGATACGGTCATCGTGGTGGGCAGGAACGCGGTCACGCCGTTTTTCGCCACGCCCTCCGCCATCGTGCGGATGCCTTCGAAGGTTCCGTCCGAAGCGTCCTCGCCCAGATAGCCGTGGATGTGCATATCCACAAGTCCGGGAATTACGTAATTTCCCTCCGCATCGATGCGCTCGGCATTTTCGGGGATCTGATCCGCGGGCACGATATCGATAATTTTGCGATCGAACAGCAGCGCCTTCTGATCCTCGATGCGATCCGGCAGCACAATTTTTCCATTGAAGATTGCTTTCATATTTTCAATTCCTTTCTGCGATGGTTGTATTTTAGCATATTTATGCATCATAATCAAGCGATTGCGCAATTTCACGGTAGACGCGCAGTGCGCTGGGGAAGGCGAGCGCGCGCAGCCGATCCGCGTCGGCGATTGAAATGCCGTCGGGCGCTGTGTCAATTTCCGCCGTCCAGCCCTGCATGTGCCAGATCAGGTGGGTAAATACGTGCTTCGCGGGCGGCAGCGGCTCAAAATTGCGTGGGCGCACATAACCCGCCGCGATCAGCGCATCGGCGCATTCATCGGCGCTTAAATGCCCGTCCAGCGACGGAAATTCATATAATCCGCCCAGCAATTTGCGCTCGTCCCTGCGCTGCACGCATATGCCGCCCTCTGTGCGCAGCAGAAGCACCGTGCGGTTTTCATCGCGCTTGGGAATGGGCGCGGGGCGCATGGGGTAGCGCTCCGGTTCGCCCTGCGCGCGGGCAAGGCATACTGAAGCCAGCGGACAGATCGCGCATTTCGGGTTTTTCGCGGTGCATACGCCGCTGCCCAGATCCATCAGCGCCTGATTGTAGTCGCCAGGGCGATCGCGGCTGATCAGCGCTTCCGCCTCCGCAAGCAGATCAAACGGCGTGTTCAGCACGCGTTCCACCGCCAGACAGCGCGATAAAACGCGCATCTGATTGCCGTCCAGCGCGGGCGCGCACAGCCCGAAGGCGATCGATCCGATGGCGCGCGCGGCGTAAGGGCCGATGCCGCGCAGCGATTCCAGCCCTTCAATTGTATTCGGAAATGCGCCGAGCTGAACAATCTGCCGTGCGCAGGCGTGCAGATTTCGCGCGCGGGAATAATAGCCCAGCCCTTCCCAGAGCTTCAGTACCTCATCCTGCTCCGCGTTCGCCAGCGATTGCACATCGGGAAATCGTTCCATAAATCGCGCGTAATAGCCGCGCACCGTTTCCGCGCGCGTCTGCTGCAGCATGATTTCGGAAACCCATGTTTTGTACGGATCGTGTACGTTGCGCCATGGCAGCGTGCGCGCGTTTGCATCGTACCATTTTAAAAGAAGCGTATCGATTTTCATCGTAGTATAATTCGTCATAGCATAAATTGTGCCCCGAAGCGCGCGGCCTCAGGGCAGATTTCAGAATATCGGTTTATTCCGCGGAAATGGTGGCTACATCCTTGCCCATGATGGATTGCTGTTCCGCCCACACCTGCTTCATGCGGGTTTCCTGCGTGTAATCCATGCCTTCGGGCTTGCTTTCCAGCCATTGTCCCGCCGCCAGCGTGCGGTAATCGAATGAGCCGTCCTCATTTTCAATGCGCCATACGTAAGTGGGAATGTACAGCGGATTCGTGATTTCAAATCCGGAATAATCGGCCTTTTCCTGAATGGTGAACTGGAAGATCAGGCCGCTGTCGAAGTACTGTTCACGGATGTCGGACAGGAAATTGCCGGTGGCGCACAGGCACAGCGTGCGGTTTCCGTTCGATTCCAGCCATAGCGCGGGCTGCACCGCGTGCGGGTTATAGCCGATGATCACATCTACGCCCGCGTTCACCAGCGCCCTGGCGAAGATCTGCTGGTTGTTCGTGGCGCTGCGGTTCAGCATTTCGCCCCAGCTCATGTAGCAGATCACCACATCCGCGCCCGCGTCGCGCAGCGCCTTCGTATCCGCATCGGGCGTGGTGGAACCGGAAATCAGGTTCACGCCGTATTTTACCGCGTCCGCATCGGATTTGGCTTCCATGCCGTTCAGAGATTCGGTGTAGGCGAGGAAGCCCACCTTGATGCCGTTGATTTCAACGATCTTCGGCGTATCCTTTTCTTCCTGCGACATCGCCGCGCCGATGTATTCCATACCGGCGTTCTTCAGATTCTGCATCGCGGCGGTCAGATCGCCGAACATGCCGTCCAGCGCGTGATCGTTCGCCAGCGTGAGCATATCCACGCCGCACGCCTTCAGCGCATCGATCAGCGAAGGCGGGGTGACCAGGCGACTGCCCTCGCCGGTGGCGTCCATCGTGCCGCCCAGCGAACCTTCCACATCGCCCACGGTGTAATCGGCGTCGCCCATTACATCGGATATGTATTCAAACATATCGGTAAAATCGTAGGTTTTCGTTTCCGAATCATACGCGGCCGCCAGCAGATTCTGCTGGATCGCGATTTCGCCCAGCGAACGAATCGTCGCGCTGCGCAGCTCCGGCGCGGGCGTGGGGGTCGCCGTGGGCACGGGCGTTGCGGCTGCGGTTGGCGCAGCGGTTACGGAAACATCGGGCGTGGCGCTGATGTTTGCGTTCGTCGTACTGTTATCGGGCGACTGATTCAAATCGAAGGGTTTCATTACAAGGATTACGATCACGGCGGCGATGATCACGATCAGCGCGATGATCGTTCCGATGCCCAGCGGCGTGATGCGGTAATTGCCGATGCGAATGCCCTTTTTTCTGTTTGCCATTTGTAACCCTCCCAAGCGCGGCGGGGAAACGATTCCTGCCGATTCTTACCTGATATTTCTATCTGACAGTATTATAACATACAACCGGCGCAAAAAAATGACTTTAATGTGCTTTCTTTGAATTATTTCAATTGTATTTCGAAGTGTAACGGTTTGATGAAGGTTATTCGAATGCGCATGATACAAAAAACACAATATTGTGTCTATTTTTTTTCGATTTATGCGGATTGACAGTAATCGGGTTCTGTTGTATGCTTGTACTGGTATCATCTGTGTGTAATCTATGCGGATGGATATCGAACGAAACGGCATGTTTTCGGACACGAACGGCGAAATACAGCGGAAACTGTATTAGAATAGGTGGGTATTGTATGGCAACGCATAAGATCGGAAAGATGGAATTTGATATTTCAAAGAAGGGGCTTGCGTTCCGCTTCGGCGAAGGCAATGTGCATCGTCTGGGCAGGAATGCCGAATTGTCCGATTCCGAGGAGAACGGCGAATACAGTTTCGATGATTATAATAATGAAGATTATGCGCCGGAGGATCAGTACGGCGGGGATAATGCGTATGCCGGCGAGGACGGCGATGATTACGCGCCCGAAAACGGTTATTCCGGACGCTTCGCACGGCGCGATGATCGATACGATGACGATTACGCAGACGACGGCGATTACGCGGACGGCGACGATGGCTACGACGGCGATTATGCGGACGACGGCGGCTATGACGGCGATTACGCCGATGATGGTTACGATGACGGCGGCTACGACGGCGATTACGCGGACGGCGACGGCTATTATGATGATGGCGACGATCGCTATCGCGACGCCGATGCGGATGATTATCCGGACGGCGGCGATTATGAGGAGCGCAATCCCGTGCTGCGCTACATCGAATACAATAGCTGGGTAACCTTTGCGCTGCTGTTCATCCTGCCGCCGCTGGGCATTTATTTCCTGTGGCGCTATAACCATCTGGAAAAGAAAACCAGATACGTGGTTTCCGGCGTTTCGGCGGTATGGTTCGTGGTGCTGATCGTTCTGCTGATCATGTTGATCGGCGGAACCGGCGATCAGGGCGATCCTTCCACAGTGATCACGGATCCTATTTCGCCCGTCGCCAGCCCGACCGCGACGATCGCGCCGGAGGCTTCCGTTTCGCCCAGCGCGAGCGCGGGCGCGGAATTTACCCCGGCCGACCCGAACGGTATTGAATCGCTGCGCCCCGATGCGACGGCGACGCCCATTCCGGGCGGAAACGGCGGCACTTCGGGCGGAACGACGACCGGCGATACCGTATACATGCCCGCAACCGGCCTGTATTACCATAAGACGGATACCTGTACCGCGATCGAATCCGGCGTGAAGCTTTCCAAGGTGACGCTGGATGTGGCGACGGCGCGCAAGCTTGCGCCCTGCCCCGTATGCTATGAGGGACAGACCTACTGCTACGCCACCGCAAACGGGAAGTATTATCACTATGATCAGAATTGCTCCGGCATGACCAATGCGGTTCGCGGCACGGTAGCAGCGGCGGAAAATCAGGGCAAAACGGCGTGCCCGGTATGCGTAACCGGCAAGGTGGAATCCCTGAAGAGCGGCGAACTGAAGTTTGCAAATGCTTCGACCACCGATATGAGCGGCATCACCGTATACGCGACCCAGAACGGCAAGTACTTCCATACGGAGCCCGATTGCTCCGGCATGTCCGGCGCGCGCTCCGGCAGCCTGTTGGCGGCCATGCTGGCGGGCAAGACGGCGTGCCCCACCTGCTGCCCGTCGGCGGGCGAGCTGGTGTACGCCACCCGAAACGGAACCTATTATCATTCGCAGTCCAACTGCTCCGGCATGGAGGGCGCATACCAGATCACGCTGGCGGAAGCGCTGATTCTTGCCAAGGCGAAATGTCCGGTATGCCTGCGCACCAGCGGTACCGGCGATCTGTCCGCTGGAAGCATTATTGACGATACCACCGTATACGTATACGGCACAAAGGGCGGCAGATACTATCATTCCAGATCGAATTGCTCCGGCATGACGAACGCGACCCGCTACACGCTTAAAGCGATGCTGCAATCCGGCCGCGCGGCCTGCCCCGAATGCTGTCAGGGCGCGGATACCATCGTATACGCAACGCCCGGCGGAACGTATTATCATTCCTACGCTTCCTGCTCCGGCATGGAGAATGCCAGCTCAGGAACCGTGGCGTATGCGCTGGCATACGGCTATCAAAAGTGCCCGAACTGCTGGAACGGCACCACGCCTGTATACGGAAACGGCACGGGCGAAGGAAATGGCAATGCAGGAACAACCGATCCGATCATCTCCGGCAGCGGCGTATACGTATATGCGACTGCGTCGGGCAGATATTATCACACGCAGCAGTATTGCTCCGGCATGACGGATGCGCAGTATGTACCGCTTTCCTACGCGGTGCAGTACGGCAAGACGGCGTGTCCCACCTGCGCGGCGGCGGCGAACTACATGGTGTATTCCAACGATAACGGAACCTACTACCATGCCACCTCCGATTGCAGCGGCATGACGAACGCGAAGCAGCGCACGATTCAGGATGCGATGCTGCTGGGTCAGACCGCGTGCCCGACCTGCGTTGCCAAATACAATGCGTGGAAGGCGCAGCAGGAACAGGAAACGCTGCCGCAGCCGACGCAGAATCCGAACCTGCCGCAGTCCAGCGGTACGTTTACCACCGGTACCTCCGGCATCAAGGTGTATGCGAGAATCGACGCGCCGTACTTCCACACGCTGCCCAACTGCTCCGGCATGACGGATGCATCCTACATCACGCTGGAAACGGCGTTGAACTACGGCAAGACGGGCTGTCCCGTATGCGCGGAAGCGGCGAACACCACGGTGTACGCGGTTCCCGGCGGCAAGTATTACCACTATTCCAGCGCGTGCGCAGGTTCGGGCGCAAGCTCCGGCACGCGCGCGGCGGCGCTGGCGTATGGCTTCTCGCCCTGCCCGTACTGCGTAAGCCAGGTGCAGGTGGTATCTTCGAATACCTTCACGCCCGGCACGTCCGGCATCAAGGTATACGCTTCCCTCACCGGCAGATATTATCACGCGAGCGAATCCTGCGCGGGCGCGGGTGCATCGTATATCACGCTGGAAACGGCGCTGAATTACGGCAAGGAAGCCTGCCCCAGCTGTGCAGCGGCGGCGGATAAGACCGTGTACGCCGAACCCGGCGGACAGTATTACCACGTAAGCGCCAGCTGCGCGGGCAGCCGCGCGGTCGCGGGCGGCTTCGCGAGGGCATTGGCGTACGGTATGCAGCCCTGCCCGCTGTGCATCGGCGGTTCCGAGGCGTATGAGGAATCCGATGTGCGGTACGCCGCGGCAGCGGATACCACGGTGTACATCGATCTGGACAGCAGCCAGATGTACTACCACACCAATGCAAGATGCTCCGACGCGGGTCTGTCCGGTGGAACGGGCGTTATGCTGGAGTTCGTAATCAGGTCCGGCTATCACGCCTGCCCGTACTGCACGCCGCCGACGGATATCGGCTAAAGCATTCCATAAATAAATCAGGGGACGCTGCAAGGATGAACCTTGCAGCGTCCTCGGTTTATTGCCAAAGCCAGCGACTTTTTTCGCCTCTGCTGACAAGGTCAAACGGGCGTAATCCTTGCCTCCACCTGATGGTACGCACCGAAACCCTGCTGTGCAAGGTTTCGGCAGCGCGGTGCCGGAATCCGTAGGATTCGCACCGGCTGGTCGCGGGCTGCAAGCAGCGGTGCCGCGCCTCAATCTTCGATTGAGCCGTCGGCAGTCGGCTATAAGCCGACCGGCAAACCATCAGGTTTGCCGCCTTACGCGACTGCTGAAGGGAGGTGTCAGCGGCATTCGCCGTTGACGGAGGGAGAGAAGCCCTGCCGCAGAACCAACAAACCTACTTAAATTCGATGGGTACGTTATCTCTCCTTCCGTCAGCCTTTGGCTGACACCTTCCTCATCAGAGGAAGGCAGGAGTTACGACTGATCGTGTTGCCGTGTATCATCAGAGGAAGGCAGGGGGCTACGTTCCGTGTTTTGCAGCGTCCCGTTTCTGTTTTTCATGCAGGTTTAGCCGATATATTTCTGCATCTGCTTCAGCGCGGTCTTTTCCAGCCGCGATACCTGCGCCTGCGAAATGCCGATTTCATCGGCGACCTCCATCTGCGTTTTGCCCTGAAAGAACCGGCTTCGGATGATGCTTTTCTGGCGATCCGCCAGATGATCGATGGCGTTTTTGATCGAAAGCGTGCGCACCCATTGATCCTCGCTTACCGATTGATCGCGAATCTGATCCGCCACGCAGATCGCGTCGCCGCCATCCTGATATACGGGATCGGAAAAGGATATGGGATCCTGAATCGCCTCCAGCGCCAGCATCACATCCTCCTCCGGCAGGGAAAGCTCGCGCGCGATATCGGCGATGGCGGGATCATTGTTATTGCGCGCCGCCAGTTCATCCCGCGCGCGCAGCGCCTTATAGGCGATATCGCGCAGCGATCGGGATACGCGAATGGGGTTGTTGTCGCGCAGATAGCGGCGGATTTCGCCGATGATCATCGGCACGCAGTAGGTGGACAGGCGCACGTTCATCGTAAGATCGAAATTATCCAGCCCCTTCATCAGACCGATGCAGCCCACCTGAAATAGATCATCGGCATTTTCGCCGTGGTTGTGAAAGCGCTGCAGCACGCTCAGCACCAGCCGCAGGTTGCCCTGAATCAGTTCGTGCCGCGCTTCCATATCGCCCGCCTGTGCAAGCGCGAGCAGCTCGCGCATTTTCTCCTGCGAAAGCACCGGCAGCGATGATGTATCCACGCCGCATATTTCAACCTTGTTCAGGCTCAAAAAATCACCCCCAACACGGGTCATTATTGCCCGTGCGAGGGTGAACTATTCATGGCGGGAAAATGCCTATGCTTCGTCCGTGCGATAGCAGCGGATGATTTCGCCGAAGAACATCACATGATAATCATCCTTCGGATAGCAGCGATCGTGCACATCGGGATCGATGAAGCCATCGCGCATATCTTCAACGAACACGGTTCTGCATTCGAAGTGCAGCCCGCATTCCGCGATGATCGGCGCGTTGGAATCGATGGCGGGCGCGGCGGTGATGCCGTGGCCTTCGAATTTATTCACATCGCGGCCGGAAGCGGAGCCGGCGAACGCCAGCTGCTCGCGCAGCGCATCCTTCGTCGGCACGCTCACGGTGAAGGTTTCCGCATTGCGGATCATGTTATAGGTGTAGCGCTGGCGACGCACCAGCACCGTGAATATGGGGCGGTTCCACATGTAGCCCACCGAGGCCCAGCCGATGGTCATCGTGTTCGGCGTATCGCCGCCCAGCGTCAGGAATACGCCGCCCTTTTCCAAATGCGCGGTGGTTTCGCGGATCGCGTCCAGATAATTGATTTCCTTCATTTCAACACCTCCGGTAGAGAATATATGCGCAGAGGATCAATTGTGGTACAGCCGGTTGGTCTGATATACGGGATCGCTGGTGTAATTCATGCCGAGACGCTTGAATACATCGCCGTCCACCTGCGACAGAATTACCGTGGAATGCGCCTCGCAGCCGCGCAGCCGATCCAGCTGCTCGATCGCGGCGGCGGCGGAGGGGTTCGTGGCGGCGCAGATCGCCAGCGCGACCAGCACTTCATTGATGTGCAGGCGCGGATTGCGGTGCCCCATGTGGCCGACCTTCAGGCTCTGGATGGGTTCGATCACGGCGGGTGCGATCAGTTTGATTTCATCCGGAATGCCCGCCAGCATTTTCAGCGCGTTCAGAATCGCCGCGGCGGATGCCCCAAGCAGGTTGGACGTCTTGCCGGTTACGATTCTGCCGTCCGGCAGTTCGATGGCGGTGGCGGGTTCGCCGGTCTGTTCCGCCTTGGCGCGCGCGGGCAGCACGGTGGTGCGGGTTTCGGGCGTGATGTTCAGTGAATGCATCAAAAGCTCCTGCTTCTGCACCTCGCCCGGCTCGGCAAGGCCTTCGCGCAGCGAACAGGCGGATTTGAAATAGCGGCGAATGATTTCATTCTTCGATGCTTCGCAGCAGACGTCGTCATCCACGATGGCGAAGCCCGCCATATTTACGCCCATGTCCGTGGGGCTCTTGTACGGGCAATAGCCATCGTAAATCTGTTCAAACGTGGCGCGCAGCACGGGGAAGATTTCGATATCGCGGTTGTAATTCACCGTCAGCTTGCCGTAGGCCTCCAGATGGAAGGGGTCGATCATGTTTACATCGTTCAGATCGGCGGTCGCGGCCTCGTAGGCGATGTTCACCGGATGCTTCAGCGGCAGATTCCAGATGGGGAAGGTTTCAAATTTCGCATAGCCCGCGCGCACGCCGTGCCGGTGTTCGTGGTACAGCTGGGATAGACAGGTGGCCATTTTTCCGCTGCCAGGGCCGGGCGCAGTGACCACCACCAGCGGGCGCGTGGTGGGAATGTAATCATTCCTGCCGTAGCCGTCTTCGCTGACGATGTGGGCGATGTTCGATGGATAATCGGGAATGCGGTACAGGCGGTATACGTTCAGCCCCAGCTTCTTCATGCGCTTCATGAAGATTTCCGCGGACGGCTGGCCGGTGTACTGCGTCAGTGCGATGCTGCCCACGAAAAGCCCGAAATCGCGGAATACGTCCACCAGACGCATCACATCCGCATCGTAGGTGATGTTCAGATCGCCGCGCTTTTTGTTCTTTTCAATATCGTTCGCGTTGATGGCGATTACGATTTCCGCCTGATCCTTCAATTCCAGCAGCATGCGAATCTTGTTATCCGGCGCAAAGCCCGGCAGCACGCGCGAAGCATGATAATCATCAAACAGCTTTCCGCCGAATTCCAGATACAGCTTTCCGCCGAACTGGCTGATTCGATTGCGGATGTTTTCCGATTGCAGCTGGATGTATTTCTGAGAATCAAAACCGATCTTCATTGCCCGTACCTCCACAAATATACAATTGTATATAATATTACAATATAAAAGGGGCGTCCCCGAATGGGGACGCCCCTCAATGTGCCCTTGCAATGGTAGCATAAATCCGCGCATCAAAGCAAGAATGTGTGTGTTAATTCTCGATCAGCAGCTCGGCGATCTGTACGGCGTTGGTCGCCGCGCCCTTGCGAATCTGATCTCCGCAGCACCAGAGCGCAAGCCCGCGTTCATCATCGATCAGATCGCGGCGAATGCGGCCGACGTATACCAGATCCTGATCGGTGGTATCCAGCGGCGTGGGATAATTGCGGCCGTTCAGGTTGTCCGTCAGCACGCAGCCGGGCGCGGCGCATACGGCTTCCTTCGCCTGATCCACGGTGATGGGATCGCGCGTTACGCACTGCACGGCGATGGAATGGGAGCGCATCACGGGAACGCGCACGCAGGTGCAGCATACGCGCAGCTCCGGCAGGTGCATGATCTTGCGACCCTCGTTCTGCATCTTCATTTCCTCGGTGGTGTAGCCGTTTTCCAGCTCCGATCCGATCTGCGGGATCACGTTGGACAGAATCTGGCAGGGGAATACATGGCTTTCCATCGCATTGCCGCCGGCGGCAGCGGAAATCTGATCTTCCAATTCCGTCATGCCCTCAACGCCCGCGCCGGACACCGCCTGATATGTGCTGGCGACGATCGTTTCGATGGGCGAAAGCTTTCGAATTCCGCCCAGCGCCACCATCGTGATGATGGTGGAACAGTTCGGATTGGCGATGATGCCGTGGTGCAGCTTTGCATCCTCCGGATTGATTTCCGGCACCACCAGCGGCACATCCGCCTGCATCCGGAACGCGGAGGAATTATCGATAAATACCGCGCCCGATTCCACAATTTTCGGCGCGAATTTCTGCGCCATGGGATTGCTGACCGCGCCCAGCACGAAATCCATGCCGGTAAAGGATGCATCGGTCGCTTCCTCAATGGCGATTTTCTTTCCCTTGAATTCGATCGACCTGCCCGCGCTGCGCGCGCTCGCCAGCGGGCGCAGGATGTTTACCGGGAAATTGCGCTCCTCCAGAACGCGGATCATCTGCTGACCCACCGCACCCGTCGCGCCCAGAACCGCTACGTTATACTGCTTCATGCTTCTTCCTCCTGCTTCATAAATCCGTGGTACAGGGTGCGGATCGTATTTTCAAAATCGCGGTTGTTTACGCCCACGATGATGCTGATTTCCTCCGAACCCTGCGCGATCATGCGGATATTGATGTTCTTTTCGCCCAGCGCGCCGAACAGCTTGGCGGAGCTGCCGGGCACGCTGACCATCCTGCGGCCTACGCACGCGATCAGCGCGATATTATCATCCGTCTTGATGCGATCCGGCTTCAGCTTCCGCTTGATATCGGAAATGATATCATAGATTCGATCGCGAATCTGCGCCGTGGGCATGACGACGTTGAAGCTGTCCACGCCCAGCGTGATGTGTTCCACCTCTACCTTATATGCTTCCAGCATTTCCAGCGTGCTTCGAATGATGGTGGTATCGGTGGAAATGTGCTTTTTGTAGATCGTCAGCACCGTGAAGCTCTTTCTGCCTGCGATGCCGGTGATGAAGCTGTCCTTGCGCATCATGGAATCATCGATGTTTTCCATGATCATCGTGCCCGCATCCTGTGGGCGGTTCGTATTGCGGATGTTCAGCGGGATGTTCTTTTCCTTCACGGGCAGAATCGATTCTTCGTGCAGCACCGATGCGCCCATGTAGGAAAGCTCGCGCAGCTCCTGATAGGTGATGAACGGAATCGGGCTGGGGTTTTCCACCACCTTGGGATCCGCCATCAGTATGCCGGAAACATCCGTCCAGTTTTCGTAGATGTCCGCGTCCAGCGCGTTCGCCACGATCGCGCCGGTGATATCGCTGCCGCCGCGCGTCATCACGCGGATATTGCCGTTCGGCATCGATCCGTAAAAGCCGGGCATCACGAATCGGGGGGTGAGCACCGCGCGCTCCGCGATGGCGGCATAGGTCTTTTCATAATCGATCTGTCCATCGTAGGAAAAGATCACGCATTCCGCCGCATCGATAAACGTATAGCCCAGATATTCGCTCATCAGCCGTGCGGTTAAATATTCGCCGCGCGATACCAGATAATCCACCGAAATATCGCTGTTCAGCTGCGAACGCAGATGCGCAAATTCGCTCTCCAGATCAAAGGAAAGGTTCAATTCGCTTCGGATATCGTAATAGCGCTGCTCGATCAGCGAAAAAATGTCCTCGTGCGATACGCCGTAATTGATGTGCGCGTGCGTGAGGTACAGAAGATCGGTGATCTTGCTATCCTTCTTGCTGCGCTTGCCCGCCGCGGATACGATCACGCACATGCGCGCGGGATCGGCTTCGATGATGGATTTTACCCGTTTGAACTGTTCGGCGCTCGCCAGCGAGGAACCGCCGAATTTTGCCACTTTCAGCATATTACGCCTGACCTTTCCGAATTCCAGCGAAGAAGGAATCCTTTTTGCCCGCCATGAAGGCGTGCATATCCGATACGGAAACCGGTATGGTTTCGATGTACTGATGATGATCATCCACCGCGCGATCCACGATCCAGAATTCCGGCGCGCGATTCATCAGCGGCATGCGCAGGTAATAGGGATGGATCGCCGAATCATTGCACACCTGTGCGGGCGCGCAGGCGGGCGAGGTCATATATCGCCTGCCCGCCATTGCGGCGCGTATATCGCGGATTACGTTCGTGGCGGTGGGCAGCTTGCCTGCGCCCTGTCCGGAAAAGGACATAAGACCGCTGCACGCGCCGCGATACCATGCGTAGTTGACGTTCTTTAAAATGGCGCTCTCCGGCGCGCTTTGCGAAAGCATTTCAGGCTCCACATAGGCGCTCACGCGATCGCCGCGGCGCTCCGCGTGCGCGCACAGGCGAATGGACATGCCGCGCGATTTTGCGTAGGCGATATCCTGCGCGCGGATCGAAGCGATGCCCGCCGTGGGAATATCGCTTGCCGCGATGCGGGCATCGAAGCCCACGCCGCACGCCAGAACCAGCTTGCGCATCGTATCAAGACCGTTTACATCGCTGGAAGGATCGCGCTCGGCGTAGCCCAGATGCTGCGCTTCGTCAAGCGCTTCGGCGTAATCCATGTTCTGCCGCTGCATCGAATCCAGAATGAAATTCGTGGTGCCGTTCAATATGCCGCCCAGCGCTTCGATCGTATCGAAGCCGCGCGCCAGATTCAGATTCGTGAGATACGGTATGCCGCCGCCGCACGCCGCGCTGTAGAGAAACGCACAGCCATGTTCGCGCGCGATGGCACAAAGCTCCGCGCCGTATTCGCACACCAGAAGCTTGTTCGCGGTGACGAAATGCCGCCCGCTTTCGAGCGCCGCCTTCGCATATTCGTATGCGGGGTGCAGCCCGCCCATTGCCTCCGCGATCAGTTCGATTTCGGAATCATTGATAATGTCCGCAAAATCCGCCGTCATATCCGGACGGCGAACGCGGGTCGCCAGTATTTTCTTAATTTGAATGCCGTCGGTTCGCTCCGCGATTTCCACAACGCCGCTTCCGACCACGCCCATGCCGAGCAATGCGATTACCATGCGCACGCCTCCTGCAAAATTGAATTCAGTCTTTACAATAAAAACACTTGTTTTTCTGTGAAAAACATTGTATCATGGAATCATCGCAAATGCAAGTTATGATTTTATAAAAGAACAAGGCGGTGAACCCCTATGAAGGATCAGAAGCAATTTATCAGTACGCGCGGAAACGCGGAAAGCGCCACTGCGCCCGAAGCGGTGCTGCGCGGGCTTGCGTCGGATGGCGGGCTGTACACGCTGCGCGATGTGCCGCGCATCGATCCGGCGGAGCTTATCCATCTGGATTTCTGCGGTATGGCGAAGCGCATACTGGGCGCGTATATGGCGGGCTATCCGCAGGCGAATATCGATGCATGTGTGGATGCGGCGTACGCCGGTAAATTTGATGATCCGTGCATCGCGCCCCTGTGCGCGGTGGGCGATCGATATATGCTGGAATTGTTCCACGGCCCCACGGCGGCGTTTAAGGATGTGGCGCTTTCGCTGCTGCCGCAGCTGACCTCGGCGGCGATGCGCTTGACGAAATTCGATCGCGAAATTCTGATCCTGACCGCCACCAGCGGCGATACGGGCTCGGCGGCGATGAAGGGCTTTCAGAATGTAGAAGGCGTGCGCATCATCGCGTTCTATCCCGATCGCGGCATCAGCCCGATTCAGCGCGCGCAGATGACCACGATGTCCGGAAGCAACGTGTGCGCGTGCGCGGTATCGGATAATTTCGATGCGGCGCAGACCGGCGTAAAGCGCATTTTTTCCGAAATATCGCCGGAATTCTGCGCGGAAAACCATGTGGCGCTGTCCAGCGCGAATTCCATCAATTTCGGCAGGCTCGCGCCGCAGATCGTGTATTATTACAGCGCTTATCTGGATCTGGTGCGCAACGGTCGGATTCAAATGGGCGATCCGGTGAATTTCTGCGTACCCACGGGCAATTTCGGCGATATTCTGGCGGGCTGGTACGCGCGCCGTTCGGGTCTGCCGATCGATCAGCTGATCTGCGCGTCCAACGAAAACAACGTGCTTACGGATTTCTTCCGCACGGGCGTATACGATAAGCGCCGCGAATTCCATGTTACGGCTTCACCGTCGATGGATATTCTGGTTTCCAGCAATCTGGAACGGCTGCTGTTTGAAATGCTGGATTACGATGCGCAGGCGGTGCGCGATCGCATGGAGGCTCTGAAGAACGAAGGCTTCTACACCATGCCCGATGCGGCGATGGAAAAGCTGCGCGCGCGCTTTTCGGCGTACTGCGTGAGCGATGAACGCGCGTTTGCCGCCATCCGCAAAACGCTCATGGAAACCGGCTATCTGATGGATCCGCATACGGCGGTGGCGTGGCAGGCGGCGGAGGATTACCGCGCGCAGACGGGCGATGTGCGGCCGTGCGTGGTGCTGTCCACCGCATCGCCGTACAAGTTTCCGGTGAGCGTGCTGACCGCGCTGGGCGAGGCCGTTCCGGAAAACGTGCGCGATCAGATCGCGGCGCTGGAGCGCGTCAGCGGAACGCGCGCGCCCGAATCGATTCGCGGCGTGCTGGGCAGCCCCGTGCGGTTTACCGAGGTGATCGATCCGAAGGATATGATGACCTATGTGATGGGAAAGGCGGCGAACCGATGAAGGGCGATTATCTGATTGTGCATAAAAAGATTCTGCCGGTATATTACGATAAGGTGCTGGACGCGCGGCGCATGCTGGAAAGCGGCGCGGTGAAGGATGTGAGCGCGGCGGTGCGCGAAACGGGCATATCGCGCAGTACCTATTACAAATACAAGGATTATATCTTCAGCCCCGGCAGCGGCGATGCGGGCAGAAAGGCCGTGGTTTCGATGCTGCTCAGCCATGAAATCGGCGTGCTTTCCACTGCGCTGAACCGGCTTTCTTCGCTGGGCGCGAGCGTATTGACCATATCGCAATCGATGCCGATTCGCGATGTCGCCAGCGTGGTAATGACGCTGGACATCGGCGCGATGAGCCTGTCCGTAGAACAGAGCATCGCGGAGCTTTCCAGCATCGCGGGGGTGGAGAGCGTACAGCTGGTGGCGATTGAATGAAAAATTGGACTGTAGATATGCGTGAAGAAAAAATGGCAATTGTTAAAACCAAAAGACTCGTTCTTCGCAATGTTGCGGCAAAGGATGCGGATGCCATGTTCGATTATCGCAACAATGAAGCATGCGCGAAGTATCAGCGCGGACAGACGCGGGATTTTGACGCCATCTGCGGGTTGATCGAACGGCATAAAAATGATGTGGTATCCGTTGATAATCCGTTTATGCTGTCGGTCGCGCTGAAGCAATCGGATGTGATGATTGGAGAAATTGTAGTGAAGCCCGAAGATGGCATAATCTCCATGGGATATACATTTCACTACAGCTATCATCGCATGGGATACGCATATGAAGCGCTGACAGCGCTCATGAATCTCCTCCACGACAGGTATCCATCATGGGAATTTATCAGCTTTACCGAACCGGAAAATGTGCCGAGCATGGCGCTGCTGAAAAAATTGGGCTATAAGGATATGGGATACCTGCCGGATATGGAATCCAGGGCATTTGGCAAATGGATGACGCCCGCCACTGAAGCGCAGATGGCGAAGACGGCAGAAAATGGAGAATAATTCAATTGCTTAAGATTTGAATCTGTTTCAGCTGTAAAAGTATTGCGAATAGAATTAAACGGGCGGACGCGATCATTTGTGCGCCCGCCTCAGACCGCTGACAAACGCCGCAACCGCAGAAATTTTCTGAAATGCTTCTTGCGAAGTGAAAATTTCTGCTTGCTATGTATGATTGATGTGGTATAGGAGGCTTTGCCCCTCCTGTAAGTGCTTTCGGTTTTAGAATTTTACCACGATATAGCCATCGATTGCGTGGATGGAGCCGTAATACGGATAAGCCTGCATTTCGGCAAATTCTGCCGTTCCCTGAAGCTCCGCCTTTTCTTCAGCAGATGCAAATTCACCGTTATAGCCGAGGTACAGGCGCATCAATTGTTCGTAGGAATAGTAGTATTCCGCGATGCCCGTAATTCGCTTGGCGCTGGAAAAGAGCTGAGAAACATTGGGGCGGGAGGTACTTTCAATGCCGATCAGGGCGAGTTTTGTGTCCGGCTGATATTCGGGCATGCTCTCTACACGGGTGATGATTCCGGAAAGCTCGGCGCATTCGCTCTGGAAATTGACAAACTGCAAAAGCGATGCTTCGTTCGCCAGATATACGTTGTGAACCATGATCAGGAGCATCAGCGCATAGAACGCCTTTGGAATCAATACAGAAAAACGCCTCGATGCGTTTGCAATACTGTCCTCCGGACATGCGAGTATGATGAACAATACGTACATGGACACATAGCCATACTGCACCAGTGTGTGAATGCTCTTGGGGTTGATTATGAAAAACAGCATATTCAGGCTGAACAGAAGTGAAAGCAGCAGAAGCGGCAGCAGCCAGCGGCGTTTCCCGGATTTTGCACTCAGCAGCCAGCACAGCAGCTGTATACCGGTCAACAGCAGACAGAACGCATGTAAGCATTTCGAGAATCGACTCGGCGTAAGGCCATACAACCCCTTGAACAGAATATAAAGCGGGGCTGCGAATATCATGCGGATGCGCGCGAGTATACCGTTATCCGATGTGTTTGAAAGCGCTTTCTGTGCGTATTCGCTCATGTCCATGGAAAGCGCCGATAAAATCAGCCTTGTAATGCCGTAGTACAGTACCAGCGCCGCCAGCGCAAAGCAGATATAGCGGATGCCGCTCAATACGATATCCTTGGCGGATGCATCGGTTTTTATCAGCTTCTGAATCAGATAAACTACAAGCAGAGAAACGGTCAGCGATATGTACGCCTGATAAATGCTCAGCGACAGGATCATCAGAAGTGTTCCCAGAACAGCTTTTTTTACCGGATTGCGATCCCGCGAAACCAGAACGAAGGTGAGCGTCGCCAGCAAAAATGCGAAGGCAAACGAACTGCTCATAAACATGTAGGAAAACACGCCGATCATCGTGGGGAATACCACGATCAGACCGCCCAACAGAACCTGGGGCAGTTTTCCGTGAATGCGGAAAGTGTACGCAATCAGACCTGCCGAAACGGAAAGGCACATGAGCGTGATCAGACCGTAAATCCACGGCATGGAATAATCCGGAAATATGCAGCTTAGAAGCTCAAGCCCCCATCTACCGATTTCGATGGTAGCGCCCTTTTCAAACATGAAAAAGACATCATCGTGGTTCGGCAGCTTGTTGGTGAAGGTGAACATATAGGCGATCAGCCCGACGATCATACCGGAAAGAATACACCATTTGTATTCCGTCCAGAAGGAAACGAGCCATCGCTGCGCTTTTCCATAGAGAGCTTGGATGTGTTGCATGATTTCACTCCTTTTGCGGGCGTCAGATAAGATGCGCCGCTTCCATTCAACGATTGGAAGCGGCGCATCATTTATAGGGCCGATTACAGCCGGCAATTCAGCTTTTTCAGTTCGTCCACCACATAATTGTAGACGAAATCCACCGCTTCATCCACGGGCTTCTTTTCCTGCATGGATTTATCGCGGGATGCGATTTCGATGGTGCCGTTCTTCAATCCCTTGGGGCTTACCACGATGCGCACCGGAATGCCGAACAGATCGGCGTCGGAGAACATCACGCCCGCGCTGACGGGGCGATCATCCCACAGCACTTCCATGCCCTTTTCGGTCAGCGCATCGTAAATCTTCTGGCTCATCGCGGCGACTTCTTCGTTGTCCGCGCGCAGGGAGCAGAGCTGCACGTGCCACGGCGCGATGGAAATCGGCCAGATGGGGCCATAATCATCGCGGTGCGCTTCGCATACGGAAGCCGCCAGACGGCCAACGCCGATGCCGTAGCAGCCCATGATCGGGTTCTTCAGGGAACCGTCCGCGTCTACGTAGGTCATGCCCATGGTTTCGGTGTACTTCTTGCCCAGCTGGAAGATATTGCCCACTTCGATGCCGCGGCTGGTGTAGATGCTCTTCTTGCCGCAGCAGGGGCAAACGCCGCCGTCATACGCCTTCGCCACATCCACATATTCCACATCGCCCATTTCGCGCTGAATGTTGAAGCCGATGTAGTGCATATCCTTTTCGTTCGCGCCGGTGGCGACCCAGTTTACGCCCTTCAGCGAAGCATCGTATACCACGCGCACGTTCTCCGGCAATCCCTTGGGGCCGATGAAGCCGGGCGTGAGGCCGGATTCTTCGGTGATCTCCGCGGGATGAATTTCCGCCTTCAGATAGTTGCGCAGCTTGGTTTCGTTGATGTCCAGATCGCCGCGCAGGAACGCCACGACGTACTGATCGTTTTCGTTGATCTGATAGACCACGGCCTTCGCGGTGGCGGTGGCGGGAATCTTCAAAAATTCCGCCAGATCGGCGATGGTTTTCATTTCGGGCGTGGGCACCTTCTGCAGATCGGCAACCGTTCCGACATCGCCGTGGGCGATGCAGGGCGCGGCTTCCATGTTGGCGCGATAATCGCATTCTTTGCACAGCACGATCGTATCTTCGCCTACGGGGGTCAGCAGCATATATTCGTGCGATACCTTGCCGCCCATCATGCCGCTGTCGGATGCAACCGCCACAACCTCCGGTACGCCGCAGCGGGCGTAGATGCGGTTGTAGGCGTCGTAGCAGATTTTATAGTAGCGTTCCAGATCTTCCTGGCTGGTGTGGAAGGAATAGGCGTCCTTCATGGTGAATTCGCGCACGCGGATCAGGCCGCCGCGGCAGCGGGGTTCATCGCGGAACTTGGTCTGAATCTGGTAGATCATGAAGGGATACTGGGTGTAGCTGTCCGCCACATCGCGCACGAACTGCGTCGCGGCTTCTTCGTGGGTCATGCCCAGCACCATATCCGCGCCGGAACGATCGCGGAAGCGCAGAAGTTCGCTGCCGATGGAATCAAAGCGTCCGGATTCCTTCCAGAGCGTGGCGGGCATGGCGACGGGGAACATCACTTCCTGACCGCCGATGCGATCCATTTCTTCGCGCATGATCCGTTCGATCTTGTTGGTGATGCGCTTGGTTACGGGAAACAGGGTGTAAATGCCGTTGCCCACGGGCTTGATGTAGCCGCCGCGCATCATCAGCGCCTGCGATGCGATCTGGCAATCGGCGGGGGTTTCCTTGTAGCGTTTGGACACGAGATTTCTAAGCTTCATGATCGTTTCACTCCTATAATTCCGGTTGAACTGGTGGAAATAAAAAGACCTCCGCCCCGTTGTGCAGGGGCGAAGGATTGCTTCGCGGTACCACCTTGCTTGATGCTCGAATGCTCTGTAACGGGAGCGGCCGGCAAAGTTTCGCGGAAGCTTCCGCGCGTTCCTTCGCGAACTCGGGAGTCCGGAATCCGTGCCGCCGCGCCGCGCGTCTTTCAGCCGTGGATGCGCTCTCTGGGGGCGTTTTGAGCGGGATTTTCTCCTTCAAGGTTCGTATTTATTATAAGCGCGGAATGCACAAATTGCAAGTTGAGTTTTTGTATCGGAATGGGCGCGCGAAAACCGTTCGACCAAATATGACCGGATTTGCCATGAATTATGGTCGAATTATGCCGCAATGCATAAAAACTGCGTCAATACAGTCGAATATGCGATGTATATATACATTTATTTCAAAATTTTCGGCAGGAATTGCGCATAAAATGTCGTATATTTTTATGCATATACAGGATTATTACGCATATACAATATCATATGCAAATGATCAGGGAGGGAAAAACTATGGAGAAGGCAATTTCCGCGGTGCGAGAACTGCGGAAAAACCCGAGAAAAATGCGCCTGTGCATCCTCGCCGTCGTACTGGTGATCGCGGTGCTGGCGACGGTATGTATATCCATTCATATGCAGCGGAAAGCGACGGGCGCGTATGCACACGCCGTCGCCATGATTCAGGAACAGATCTATCAGGGCATGATCGAAATGACGCAGACCTATTCCTACATCAACGATCCCACCGTGGATGTGCAGAACAAATTGATTCCGGAGCTTCGGGCGGAATATGCCGCGGTGAGCGCGCTCAATACCGCGCTGAACAAGGGCTTCGATGGCAAGCACGCGGTGCTGGATGAAAATATGATCAGCCGTCTGGATAATGCGTTCAGCCAGTACGCCGCGGCGTATAAGAGCATGGAGCCCACCGGACTGGCGGCGGCGAACATGAAATCCTGTATCGATGATATGAAGGCGATGATCGCCGAAAGATACGAAGATCACAGCAACGATCCGATCGTGATCGCTTCCAGATGAGCAAATCAAAAAAGCGCGCCGATGCTTTCGTAAAACAGATGCGTTCATCGGCGCTGTATATGAACCCGCCCCGCGCGGGACAGGGTGCGATCGGGGAAGATTGAGAGGGCAGAAATTGCCCTCTCGTTTTTAATTCACGCTGATGAAATCAGCTCAGACTCGTCATCGCGCAGCCGCAGCGCGGGCAGAGCGATCCCGTGCCGGACAGGCAGGTGGTGCCGCAGTTGGAGCAGGTGCTCGCCCCGCCGGATGAACGGCAGCTGGCGCAGGCTCCGGCGCCGCTCTGCGTCGGGCCGCAGGCGGTGCAGCCGCCGGTCGCCATGGTGGTCGTGGCGGTTGCCGAAGCGCCGTCCACATCCTCGAAGGCGCAGGAGGACTGCGGGAACAGGGGCAGCGAGAAAAATTCATCGCATACAGATTCAGCGAATTCTTCACTCGGCGGTACCTCGCAGAAGCCGTATGTAGGAATCAGAATATCCACTTCGGCGAGGATTTTCAGTACAACCGTGATGCACACGGTGATTTCGAACGTGCAGTTGCCCACATATGTGCCCGATACGCAGATTGCGCTGACCAGACTTTCCAGCGTGAACGGGATGATGGAATCCTCCGGCACGCACATCAGCACATCCTTGTCCACGGAAATCTTCGTCTGCCCCATCCATTCCTGGCAGCGCTGATCCACGAACAATACGTCAACGGGTACATCCACCGTGCATTTTACGCGGGCGAACTGCGGGCGATCGCACAGGCGTTCGATGCTCAGATTCGAAATCGCGCCCGCAGTGGTGGAGCTTCGGCAGCTTTCGAATGTCCATGCGCCATACGGCTGGGGCAGCGGACAGGGGCTGTTTTCGGCATTTTCCACCGCTTCGGCGTGCGTGATATTCGTTCCGCAGGTGGGGCAGGAGCAGGTGCATTTGTTATCGCTGCACGTGCAGTTGCAGGGCTTTGAGGTGACGGGCTTGCAGCTGGACGAGGGCAGCACGGGCACGATGTTTTCGATGGTTACGGTCTTATCGTCCAGCTGCTGCTGCGACATGCTGGCGTCGTACACGTTCTTCACCTGAATGCATACGCGCCGGTTCAGGCCGGTTAAAATGTTGCCCTTCGCCATGCCGGGACAGGTTTCGCAGTTTGAATTCTTATAGCTGTAGAAAGACATATTCAATCCCCCTTCGGTTGATTTGCGGGGCGCACTTTTCGTCCCACGCTGCATTCATATGACCGCTGCGCAAAACGGGTGCATTCTAATTTCGTGCGGAAGGCGCATAGAATGCACCGAATCAACTGGGAAGGGATGTGGATTTTTATGGCGAAGGCGCTTCCGGCCTCCGGCGAAATTCTGTTTCAGGGCGTAACGATCAATGAATTCAACGCGGGCTATGCCTTTGATCGGGCGAAGGCGCTGGGCATCGGCGGCGTGATCCTGCGCGCCACGGCGGGGGAGGATTACCGCGACGCCCGCGCGGACAGCTATGCGCAGCAGGTGAAGGCGAACGGACTGAGGCTGGGCTTCTACCATTATCTTACGGCGACCGATGCGCAGAGCGCGCGGACGCAGGCGCGCGCATTCGTGCGCGCGATCTCCGGTACGAATTATGATCTGCGGCCCGCGATGCGCTATGATCTGCCGGATGGCATATCCTTCACGGCGGCGAACAGCATCGCCAGCGCGTTTTTGTCCACCGTGCAGGAGGAAACGGAAATCGCGCCTGCGGTGTATACCGATGCGGGCACGGCGGTGCTGGTGTGGGATCGATCCATCGCGGAAAAATATCCGCTGTGGGTGATCGATGAGGAAAGCGCGGATGCGCCCGCGGCGGGCACATCGCAGTGGAAAAGCTGGGTCGGCTGGCAGTACCAGAAGAGCATCGATCCCGCCTGCGGCTGCACCGGCACGCCCGTCAGCCGGTTCACTTCGGGCATGCTGGCGCGCCAGATCGTCGTGCCGCCCGTACAGCCGCCCACACAGGGCAGCAAGCTGATCTGCGTGCGCGTGGCGGCGGGCGATACGCTCACTTCCATCGCGAGAACGTTCGGCGTAACGGTCAATTCCATCGTGCGGCTGAACGCCATATCGAATCCGAACCGCATCTATCCCGGACAGCGGCTGTACATCCGCGTGGATGCTTCCGTGCCCTACGATTGCTGCGATACCTATACCGTGCGGCGCGGCGATACGCTCTCCGGCATCGCGGATCGCTTCTCCACCAGCTGGCGGCGGCTGGCTTCGATCAACGAAATTTCCAACCCGAACCGCATCTCGGTCGGGCAGGTAATCCGGCTGGGTCTTTGCGATGGCTGATTGGGGGTTCCACCAGACGAGAAACGCAAGCGTCGCAGCCCCGTTCTTTGGCTCCACCTGATGGGGGAGCTGGCTGTGCGCTTGCGCACAGACTGAGGGAGAGAACCCCTGCCGCAGAACCAGCAGAGCATCGAAATTCGATAGGCACGTTATCTCTCCTTCCGTCAGCCTTCGGCTGCCACCTTCCTCATCAGAGGAAGGCAAGGGTTACGGCGTTCTTGGCTCCACCTGATGGGGGAGCTGGCTGTGCGCTTGCGCACAGACTGAGGGAGAGAACCCCTGCCGCAGAACCGGCAGAGCATCGAAATTCGATAGGTACGTTATCTCTCCTTCCGACAAAACCTGCGGTTTTGCCACCTTCCTCGTCAGAGGAAGGCATAGGTTACGAACAACGCGCGAAGCCCATGTGCAGCATGGGCTTCGGCACAGAAAAACCAATTTTCACCTTTACTGCACCTGCGTAAGCTTTCCGCAATCCATTTCGCATACGGTATCGCAAAGCTGGCGGATATCCTCCGGGTTATGGCTGGCAATCAGGATGGTTTTCCCCTGATTTTTCAGATTCAGCAGCAGTTCGCGGATTTCGCCGACACCGCGGTTATCCAGCCCGTTCATGGGTTCATCCAGAATCAGCAGCGATGGATTTTCCATGATCGCCTGCGCGATGCACAGGCGCTGGCGCATGCCCATGGAATATTTGCCCACCCTTTTGCGGCTGGCGGGATCCAGCCCTACGGTTTGAATGGCGCGGGTGATTTCATCCCGACCGATCACATTTTTGATTCGCGAAAGCAGGCGCAGATTGGCATATCCGCTGTAGCCCGCTAAAAAGCCGGGGCTTTCGATGATCATGCCCACATTTTCGGGCACATCGATATCCTTGCCGATGCGCTTTCCGTTTACGGTGATTTCGCCATCGGAAAACGGCATCATGCCCAGTATGCATTTGAACAGCATCGTCTTTCCGGATCCGTTTCTGCCGATGATCCCGTGAATCCGCTGCACGGCAAAGCCGATGTTTACATCGTCCAGCACCTTATTTTTGCCAAAGCTTTTGGATAAGCCCTTTACTTCGATGATCTGATTCATGTATCCCTCCATGATTCTACGTCGTCGATAGCGAATAGATGGATTTTTTGCGGAAGCCCAGAAAACTGATCAGAATCAGCGCAAGCAGGATCGCCATGCCGGTGATTCGAATGTAGGTCAGATCGGGAAACAGCGCCATCGCGCTTGTATCGCTGCCGCCGCTCACGTTTACGTAATCCAGCGCCGTCCAGGATGCGGGCGATATATAGTATAGAAATGTGCCGGATGCATTGATCGCGGTGGGGTGCAGCAGCGCGATCGCTCCGCCCGCGATCATGCCAAATACGCGCGGCAGGAACAGATTCATGCATAGCAGCAGCATGCCCAGCAGCGCCGTTACCATCCATCGCAGGCTGAAGCTCAGCGCCATCGCCTGCAGGGGCGTGAACCGGCGCACCAGCGATCCGCTCAGCGTGATTCCATATTCCCAATAGCCGATATTGGTCTGCGCCAGCGAACCCAGCGTTTTGCCCCACTGGGGCGTTAATTCCAGCTGCGGCAGCACCAGCAGCACGCTGGACAGCAGGAACAATATCTGATATGCCAGCGCCGCCAGCAGCACATACATGATCTGCCCGCCCAGCCATGCCCTGCGCCCCGTGCGCATGAACAGATACGGCGTGCCCGCGTTCACCATCGGGCTATCGCAGAACAGGAAAATCGCGCCCACGGCTTCCAGCATACAGATGTACCAATCCATGGGTAGAAACGGATAAATCCACGGCGCGATGCCCAGATTCATATCGCGGGCGAACCGGCGAATCGGCGCGATCATCATCGAATCCTGCATGATCAGGATCAAAACGAATACCACATAAATCTTGGGGCTGGCGAACCAGCGGCGGAAATTATCCATGCAGGTTGCGAAAGCCTTACCCATGCACAAGCCTCCTTTGCACAAGATAGCGAAACAGCGCGCCCATGATCAGCATCCAGATGATCGCATAGCCGATCGCGTACAGAAGCGATATTACCGGCCCGCCCAGATCGATGCTGTGCGTGATGTAAATCCGATAGGGGCTGGCAGCGCCGCTCGTCACCGCGTTGATGATCACATAATACAGGATGATCGGCGTCGCCAGCGTCACGAAGAAATCCGGAAGCAGGCAGGAAAGCGTCAGCGCGGTCACGCCGAGGATACCGGCAAACAGCGATTGGCAGGCGGCGATGCAGATAAAATACAAAATCGGCGCGCCGCTCAGCAGCAGCTCTCCGTATGGGGCGATGGATGCGTAAACGCGTATGTTTGGCGGATAGCTCATCAGCGGGAAGCGCAGCCGGAGCAGCGCGATGTAAATCATGCAGGACAGCAGATTGGCAAGCAGGGTATAGATCATCGCGCTGATGATTTTCGACCATGCGTATGCCGAAGCGCCCGTGCGCTGAACGCTGTACCATAGAAAGCGATTGCGAAAGTCTTCGCAGAATACGGTGGCAAAGGGCAGCGATGCAAACAGCGCAAACGCGGATCGCTGCTCGAACAGATACAGCACCGCCCCGCTGTCTGGAGGCGCGGTGATCGCCTGTATATCGGTGATGATCCAGAAAACCAGCATCATGGCGCACGCCAGATAGAAAAAGGGCGATCGAAAGCAGCGGCAGCGATCCATGCGCAGCGCCTGTTTCAGTTTTTTCATGGCGCACCTCGATCAATAGTAAATCTGCCCGCTGCGCGCATCGAATACGATCCATTTCGATTCGGTTTCATTTTCCGCTTCGTAGCGCGTGATCGCACGGCAGCACCATACGGGCTTCAGTTCATAGGCGGTTCCGCTGTCCACCGGAAACATTACATAGTTCAGCCCAATTTCCGTTATCGTGGTCGGGCGCTCAACGATAATATTCTGATAGTAGCCGGAGATCAGGTCGATCAGCTTTTCGGCGTTCAGAATGGGGTCGGCAGCGCCCTGCTCCACCTCCTGCACCGCGCGGAATACGCGCAGCGATTCCACGCCGTTCTTCGATACCACGGCTTCCAGTTCGCAATTATCATAGTGCAGCTCCGTGAAGGCGAAGGATTTTATGGTGTCGTCCGAAAAGATGGGCAGCCCATATTCGCCCATCGTGATCTGCAGGTTCAATACGTAGCATTCATCGTCCGCCGTCCATTTTTCTTTGTAGGCTACGCGACCTTCCTGAATTTCCGTATCGAATTCTTCCGCCATATGATCCGATGCGCTCTGCATTTGATCTGCGGTCAGGGCGTAGATCGCGCCGCACTGCACGTGCTTCAATCCGATTTCTGCAAGGAGGGTTTGCACCTGTTGAATCACCGCTTCGCGGCTGGCAAAGCCCAGATCGGGGCGCGCCAGCGATTCATCGTTTAATATCGATTCCACTGCGTATAGTTGGGTGACGGCATCGCCGAGCGATGTGCCGGCGTAAATGAGTCCTTTATCGGTAGTTATTTCTCTATGACCATCCAACGCCCAGGAGGTATATTCAGGATTGCTGGAAGTGAAATAATGAGAATAATCCTTTTCGATGACCGCGTTGGGGAATACGAGATCGCGTACCTTTTCAGGATCGGCGGTCAGCTCCTGCACGCGGATCGTCGGGATGGAAATATTCGCATCCGAAGGCGCGGTAACCTTTGCATCGATCGTCAGATTTTTCTCCAGCTCCGCGTGCAGCGATTCCGGCTGCGGCGCGGGCGCTGCGGTCTGTGCATCCGCGGACGTGACTTCCGGCTCCGCGACAGCGTCTTTCGCCGTCGCCTCGACCTGCGTGGCATTCGTCGCCGTCACGTCCGGCGTCTTTTTGCAGCCGCTCAAAATCATCGTAAGCAGAATCAGAAAAGCCAGAAACAGTGCGAGGGAAACGTTCTTCTTCATGGTGTACACATCCTTTCATTACTATCGCATGTTGTGTTCGGGTTCTGTGCATCAGAGCTTGCCGGCAGAATGTGATCTTCGTGGAGGAATGTGCGGGAGAGACATTGTAACGGGCGCGATTATTGGCTGATCGCGGCGCGTTCGCCGCAGATGGGGCAGAGCGTTTTTTCGAATTCCAGCGCGGTGATCAGCGGCAATTCCACGCTGTGTTCGGCGCAGCTGCGATCGATGTGGAAATACGGATCATCCTTCGAAGCGAATACGATGGATTGCGCCGTCAGCACGATCATGGGCTTTGATTCAACTGCGGTCTGATCCGGCGCGGCGTTCGGCTGGGTCAGCAGTACGGCGGCGGTTATGGCGAGGCACGCGGCGGCAGCGGCGATCGCGGCAAAGCCTGTCCTGCGCCTTTTCCGCGCGTGGATGCGGTTCAGCGCGCTGTCCGCGGCGATATGAACGCAATCGGGGATATCGGCGTAAAGGTTCTGCCAATCCTGATTTTCAATTTTACGCTTCATGGTTCAAGCTCCTTTCCAGCAGCTTCCGCGCGGTGCGCATCCGCTCCCGCAGCCGTCCCTCAGGGATGTGCATGATGCACGCAATTTCGCGCACGGTGCATTTTTCCGAATAGTACAAAACCAGCGGCAGCCGGTATTTCTCCGGCAGCTCGGTCATCGCCGCTTCCAGATCGGTGTGCGCGCCGATCAGATGCGGTCGGGCGCGCAGATCGTCCATCGCCGCTTCGACCGCCTTTCGCTGCCGGTGCGCCCGCCTTTGCAGGTTTCGACATTCGTTTACCGTGATGCGTGCAAGCCATGGCCGGATCAGCTTGGGGTCGCGCAGTTGGCCGCGCTTCGTCCAGCCGCGAAGTATGGCTTCCTGCACCGCGTCGGCGCAATCCTGATCGTTGATCAGAATCGTTTTCGCCACGCGGTACAGCAGCGGCAGGTAATCCGCTATGATCGCTTCGTAATCGCGTTCGTTCATTCGTATCGCTCTCCCGTTCACCATATTAGACGGAGGAATTGGGGAATTTTCAAGATTCGATCGAAATTTTGTCAAAAAAATTTGATTCGATGAAATTGGATATCCCTTCAATTGTTAAATATAACACAAAACCAAACAGCGGATCAACATTTTATTGCTTTTTTGCGTCATAAAGTGTAGAATAGGTATATGAGCATATATATACCATATACCGCAATAGGATTACATAGAAACGAGGGTGACTGCGAATGAAAAAAAGGATATTGTGCGCGCTGCTTGCGCTGTGCATGCTGATCGGGTTTATGCCCGCGCTGGATGCGGCGCGTGCGGAAACCTTTACGGCGTACGTCGTCGATTCTTCGATGCGGGTATACAAATCGCCGAGCACATCAGCCGAGTATATGACGGTGTACTACGGCAGCAGCTATCCGTGCGATGCGATTCAGGGCGATTGGGCGCGGCTGCAAAACGGAAAGTACACCGGTTTTTGCCTGATTTCGGATATTACACGGCAGAATCCGAGCACAACCGCCGTGAAGATGTACATAAACACCAACGGCGTGCCCGTGTACGCAAATAAATCCACCGGCGCCCGCGTGATGATGACGCTTTCGAAGAACGATTGCTATACCGCCACCTGCGTTACGCTGGACGGGGAATGGACGCGCATGATCAACGGCTCCTATGTGGGCTTTGTGCAGAGCAAGTATCTGTCCCTCACGCCGATCAGCGATGAAACCTCCTACACGGTCTACATCGTGGCGAACACGCTCAACGCCTATTCTGCGATGAGCGAATCTTCTTCGGTTATGGGCGTGATGACCTACGGCGAAAGCTTCACCTGCACCGGCGTATCCGGCGAATGGGCGCGCCTTCAGAATGGCAATCAGACGGCCTATTGCAAGGTAAGCGGTCTATCTCAGGAAAACCCCAACACCCTCAATCAGGATGTGTACATCAACGCGGATAACGTGCCCGTGTATCGCAAGGCGAGCGCGAGTTCCGATGTGATGATGTATCTTTCGAAGAATTCCTGCTATCGCGCGCTGGCGCGCACGCCCGACGGCGTATGGTATCGCCTGCAGAACGGTTCGTACTACGGCTATGTGGAATCGATCTACATACAGGGCGCAACGCCCATTGAGGGCAATACGGTTTATATCTCGGCAAATACGCTGCCCGCCTATGCGTCCGCTTCGGAATCTTCTTCGATTCTCGGCATGATGAGCTACGGCGAAAGCATGAAGCGTCTGGCGGTTTCGGGCAACTGGGCGCAGATTCAGAATGCCGCCGGCGATATCGGCTATTGCTACAATCAGTATCTGACGACGGAAAATGTAAACAAATATTCGCAGACCGTGTATGTGCGGCAGAGCGGAGCGATGATCTACAGAAAGCCCAATTACGCCTATCCTTCGAACCACGTTGCGCGGGTGAACGAAACATATACCGGCGTGGCAGTCACGGAAGATAAGGCGTGGGTGCGCGTGATCTACGGCGACGGCTATGCGTACATCGAATCGCAGTACATTGCCAACGCGCCGCAGGATCCTCAAACGGCGGAAACGGTGTACGTCAAGGATAACACCATGCCCGTGTACGCATCGGCTTCCACCGCATCCGATCTGCTGGGCGTGATGAGCTTCGGCGAAAGTCTGATCATGCAGGTGGTGCAGGATGGCTGGGCGCGCGTGGTCAACAGCGCCGGTCAGACCGGATATTGCCGGTACGGATCGATCACCAGGGTAAACCCGAACACCTACAGCGTGCCGCTGTATGCGCTGAACGCGAATACGCCGGTTCGCAAAAAGCCGCTCGCGGATGCGGATATCCTGCAGAGCGCGGCGCGCGGCACGGGCTTTGTCGCCGTGGCGATCACGGGCGATCAGCAATGGGTGCGCGTACAGCTGAGCGATGGCTACGGCTATATCTCGGTGGACGATCTGAGCTTCGATAAGCCCTCGGAGGATCCCTCCGCGATTCAGCCGGTGGATCCGTTCACGGTATACGTCGGGGTAAATCTGGCGGGCTGCTATGCATCCTGCGATGTGAATTCTACGCTGCTGGGCGTAATGAGCTACGGCGAATCCTTCGCCTGTATCGGCTACGGCAACGGCTGGGCGAAGCTGCGCAACGCCAGCGGCACGGAAGGCTATTGCCAGATCAGTATGCTGACCACCGATAACCCGAATACTTCGGGCATTGCGGTATATCCGCAGGTTTCGGGCGTCACGGTGTATTCCAAGCCTTCGGAGAGCGCATCGGTGATGGGCACGCTTCAGCTGAATACGAAGATGACCGCGGTTGCGATTACGCCGGATAATGAATGGCTGCGCCTGAGCAACGGCAGCACGTTCGGCTACGCGCGGGCGAAGTATTTCGCAAGAACGCCGGTGAACAACGGCGTATCGGCGAAGGCTGCGGCGGTGGTCGCGCTGGCGCAGAAGCAGGAAGGCAAAAAATACGTCTATGCGGCGAAGGGACCGGATAAGTTCGATTGCTCCGGCCTGACGTATTACGTATTCAAAAATGCGGTGGGCATTACGCTGCCGCGCACGGCGTATGCGCAGGGCTACAACGATAGCTATCCGAAGATCAGCAATGTTTCCGATCTGCAGATCGGCGATCTGGTGTTCTTCGATACCAGCAAGGACAGCGACCTGTGCGACCATGTGGGCATCTACATCGGCGGCGGGCAGTTTATCCACGCATCCTCGGCGCGCGGCGTGGTAACGACCAACAGTATGATGGACGGCTATTATGCGCGCACGTTCAGCTGGGGACGTAGAGTGCTGTAAACGGTTGACCTGCATAGGGGTTCTATGCTAAAATAGGGATTGCGGCGAGCGGAGGATTGTAAACCGCTCGCCGCCATTTATGTGCGCAGTCATTGCGCGCAGCGGGAGATCAATCTTATGCAGAAGCTTCGGGAGTTCATAAAGAGCGAACGGTTTCGCGAACTGTTCGTGTATCTGGTGGTCGGCGTGCTGACCACGGCGGTGAATTACGCCGTTTATTTTGTGGTTACGCGCGGCTGGCATCTGCTTACCGGTACGCCGGTGGAGCATTGGCTGCTGATTTCGGTTGCCACGGTTCTGGCATGGATTGTGGCGGTGGCGTTCGCGTTCTGGGCAAATAAAAAATATGTGTTTAAGAGCACCGATTGGAGCCGCGATGTGCTCCGCAGAGAATTGATCGCATTCGTGACGGCGCGCCTGATTTCGCTGGGAATCGATTTGGGGATCAAGCAGCTGACGGTGCAGGTTTTCCACATGAACGATCTGATCGCGATGCTGATTGCGAGCGTGGTTGTGATCGTGGCGAACTATTTCGCCAGCAAGCTTTGGATTTTCAAAAGAAAGGCGCGGTGAAGAATAAGGATGCGGAAGAAATGGATATGCGCGCTGATCGCACTTGTGATGCTGTGCGGGATGGCGCTGGCGGAGGCCGACCAGAGCGTGGTTTTCGACGCGGGCTTTTCGATGGTGCTGCCCGAAGGCTGGAAGTATTATCCGGTGGATGATGAAGCCGCGGCGCAGGGCGTTTTGTATTGCATGAGCGATGCAGACGGCGAACGATGGATGTATGTGCAGAAGTGGGAGGATCGATGCGCGGATATGCAGGCGCTGCTTACACTGGTGCAGGAATCGGTGGATGTGGCGGCGGCGGGCATCTACAGCTTTGGCGATACGGATTTTGTGGTGTATGAACCGACCGAGGGCAACGTAAGCTGCTGTGCCGCGCTGCTGAACGGCGAAATTCTGAATTTCGTGGTCACGCCGCAGAACGATGCGGATTACATGCTGACCGTAACCGAAATCATTACATCCTTCGCGCCCGCGGAATTGCCCGCAGAATAGACAGCGCGAAGATATTCCATGACCGTTGAAGCCGCTATGCGATGGCGGTTTTAACGGTCTTGTTTTATAATTGTGGTATAAAAATGGATGACGGAGAAGATATGCAGATGAGCGATTCGCAGTTTATCAGAACCGAAATGATGTTTGGAAGTGCGGCGGTCGCGGGGCTGCGCCGCCGCCGCGTGGCGATATTCGGCGTGGGCGGCGTGGGCGGCTATGCCGTGGAAGCGCTGGCGCGCAGCGGCGTGGGCGAACTGGATTTGATCGATAATGATGTGGTCGCGCCGTCCAATTTAAATCGTCAGATCATCGCGCTGCATTCCACCATCGGCATGCCCAAGGTGGAAGCGGCGGCGATGCGCATACGCGATATCTGCCCCGATACGATTGTGCATGAACACCGGATGTTTTTCCTGCCGGAAAACGCGGATCGGATCGATTTTTCGGCGTTTGATTATGTGATCGATGCGATCGATACCGTGGCGGGCAAGGTGGAAATCGTGCAGCGCGCACAGGCGGCGAATGTGCCAGTGATTTCGGCGATGGGCGCGGGCAACAAGCTTGATCCCACGGGCTTTCGCGTGGCGGATATTTATGAAACGCGCGTGTGCCCGCTGGCGCGCGTGATGCGCGGGCTTTTGAAAAAGCGGGGGATCGATCATCTGAAGGTGGTATATTCCGAGGAAGCGCCGCGCACGCCGCATTTTGCGGATGCTTCTACGGCAAAACGTGCGCCCGGATCGAACGCGTTCGTGCCTTCTGTGGTAGGGCTGATCATCGCGGGCGAAGTGATTCGGGATTTGATTGCAAAGGAGGATGCACATGGCGCGGAAGCTTGAAGCGTGGCAGATCGCGGAGCGCAGTCTGATTAAAAAATACCGCAAGGAGCTTTGGAATCCCTTCATCGCGGCGGTCAAGCGCTATGAACTGATACAGGCGGGGGATCGGATCGCGGTATGCATCTCCGGCGGCAAGGATTCGATGCTGCTGGCGATGCTGATGCGCCATTTGCAGGCGTTCAGCGAGGTTCCGTTTGAACTTGTGTATCTGTGCATGGATCCGGGCTACAGTCCGGAAAACCGCGCGCAGATCGAATCAAACGCGCGGCTTTTGAACATACCGATCGAATTTTTTGAAACGAATGTTTTCGCATCGGCGGAGGAGGCGGGCGGCGAATCGCCCTGCTATATCTGCGCGCGGATGCGGCGCGGCAATCTGTACGCCGAAGCGAAGGCGCGCGGCTGCAACAAGATTGCGCTGGGGCACCATTTGAACGATGTGATCGAAACGGCGCTGATGTCGATGACCTACGGCGCGCAGCTGCAGGGCATGGTGCCGAAGCTGAACAGCGCAAATTTTGCGGGAATGCAGCTGATCCGGCCGCTGTACTGCATATTGGAGCGCGATATCATCGCGTGGCAGCGGTACAACGATCTTACGTTCCTGCGGTGCGCGTGTCGGTTTTCAGAATCCGCCGCCGCGGACGCGGGCGTTTCCAAGCGGCAGGAAACCAAGCATCTGATCGCGGAGC
>CAKUKP010000014.1 GCA_934663625.1 uncultured Clostridia bacterium | reverse complement strand
CCGCCTGGGTCAAGCTCAAATTTGCTGCGATGAATTTGAAAAAATTCGCGATCCATAAGTGGTCGCGCTCGCTTTTTCCTGCCTTTTTATCGTATAAGAAGCCAGATTGCATGCTCGCAATCTGGCTTCTTTGACAGTCTGACGGCTGTGCGAATTCCGCACAGCCGTTTGTTTTATGCACTTACAATCAGTTTTCCTCAGGCAGCACGCACTGGATCTTTAAAGTTTCCAGCTGATCCGGACGAACGTCCGCGGGGGTTTCCATCATCAGGCAGTTTGCACTGGTGGCCTTCGGGAAGGCGATGATATCGCGCAGGCTGTCGCTGTCGGTCAGCAGCATCACCAGACGGTCGATGCCGAACGCCAGACCGCCGTGCGGCGGCGCGCCGTACTTGAACGCGTCCAGCAGGAAGCCGAAGCGATGATGCGCCTCTTCATCGGAAAGGCCGATCATTTCAAACATCTGCGCCTGCATATCGGAGCGGTGGATACGGATGGAACCGGAAGCCAGCTCGATGCCGTTCATAACCAGATCGTAGGCACGGGAGCGCACCTTTTCCTTGTCGGTATCCAGATAGCAGTTGTCCTCCGGATACCAGCTGGTGAAGGGATGATGCGCGGCGACGTAGCGCTGCTCCTCCTCGCTGTACTCAAACAGCGGGAATTCCGTTACCCAGAACAGGTTGTATTTGTTGTGGTCGATCAGGCCGTGGCGGCGCGCGATTTCGCAGCGCAGCGCGCCCAGCGACTGCCATACCACGTTTTTCTTATCCGCGCCGAAGAAGATGATGTCGCCCGGCTCGGCGTGCATCGCATTGCGCACGGCTTCCACCAGTTCGGGGGTCATGTGCTTGTTGAAGCTGCTCTTTACATTGCCGTCCGCGGTGAAGGTCATGTAGGGCAGACCCTTCGCGCGATAGGTCTTTACGAATTCGCCGAAGGAATCGATTTCCTTGCGGGTCATTCCGGCGAGTCCCTTCGCGTTGATGGCGCATACGCGGCCGCCGTTTTCAATGGCGCTGTCGAACACCACGAATCCGCTGTTGCGCACCGCATCGGAAATGTTCACCAGCTTCATTTCAAAGCGGGTGTCCGGCTTATCGGATCCGTAATTTTCCATGGCTTCGTGCCAGGTCATGCGCGGCAGGGGCAGCTGAAGCTCCACGCCCTTGATTTCCTTGAAAATCTTCGCGTATACCTTTTCCACCACGGCGTAGATATCTTCTTCATCGATGAAGGACATTTCGATATCGCACTGGGTGAATTCCGGCTGGCGATCGGCGCGGTTATCCTCGTCGCGGAAGCAGCGGGCGATCTGATAATACTTATCGAATCCCGCCAGCATCAGAAGCTGCTTGTAAATCTGCGGGCTCTGCGGCAGGGCGTAGAACGTGCCGGGGTGCAGACGGCTGGGCACCAGAAAATCGCGCGCGCCTTCGGGCGTGGATTTGGACAGAATGGGGGTTTCCACTTCGTTGAAGCCCTGTTCGTCCAGCGCGTTGCGGATGCAAGTGACCACGCGGCTGCGGATGCGCAGTTTTTCATACATGGAAGGCCTGCGCAGATCCAGATAGCGATACTTCAGGCGAACCAGTTCGTTTTCATCGGCCTTATCATCGATATAGATGGGCGGAGTTTCGGATTTGTTCAGAAGCACGGCGTCGCGCACCACGATTTCCACCTCGCCGGTTTTCAGATCGCGGTTGATGGCGGCTTCATCGCGCAGGCGAACCTCGCCGGACACGGTCAGTACGTATTCGCTGCGCAGCGACTGCGCCAGCGCAAGCAGTTCGGGGGAACAATCCGTTCCATCGAATACCAGCTGCACCAGACCTTCGCGGTCGCGCAGCCATACGAATACCAGACCGCCCAGATCGCGCGTGCGCTGAACCCAGCCGGAAAGATGCACGGTTTCACCGGCCATTTCGCGGGTGATCAGGCCGCAATAATGATCGCGCTTGTACGAAAGCATTTCAGTTTCCTCCTTCTGCATTAGAAGCATTCAAATTCGAAGCATTCAGAAGCGTTGCGGCGATCTGATCGCGCGCCACTTCGCATTCGGTGCTGTTTTCCATATCGCGCAGCTTGACGACGCCCTTGGCAAGTTCGTCGCCCGCGATCACGATTACCTTTTTCACATTCAGCTTGTTGGCGTATTTGAACTGCGCCTTCATGCTGCGCGCGGCGTGATCCAGATCAGCCTTGATGTTCTGCGCGCGCAGTTCCGCCACCAGCTTCATGCCCTCGATGCGCGCTTCATCGCCCATGGTGACCACGAACGCATCGTAAATCGGCGGCGCTTCGGGTGCGATGCCGCGCATATCCTGCACCATGATCATGCGTTCGATGCCCATGCCGAAGCCCATGCCGGGGGTATCCTGTCCGCCCAGATCCTTCACCATGCCATCGTAGCGCCCGCCGCCGCACACGGTAAGATTGCCCTGCGGCGTTTCGGTGATGATTTCAAACACGGTCTTGGTGTAATAATCCAATCCGCGCACGATGCGGGGATCGATCGTATATTCAATGCCCAGCGCGTCCAGATACTTTTTCAGCTTTTCAAAATGCTCCGCGCAGTCGGGGCAGAGGTTATCCAGCATGGCGGGCGCGTCGGTCAGCTTATCGGAATCTTCCTTGCAATCCAGAATGCGCAGCGGATTGCGGGCGAAGCGATCCTGACAGGTTTTGCACAGCGTACCAAGCTTCGGCTCCAGATAGGCCTTCAGCTTTTCGTGATACGCCTTGCGGCATTCGGGGCAGCCGATGGAATTGATCGAAAGCTTCAGATCGCCGATACCGTTCGTCTTCAGCATTTCCAGCGCCAGCGAAATGATCTCCGCATCCAGACTTGCATCCTTTGCGCCGAATACCTCCACGCCGTTCTGATGGAACTGGCGCAGGCGGCCGGATTGCGGCTTTTCATAGCGGAAGCACGGGCAGGCGGCGTAGTACATCTTGCAGGGCAGCGTATCGCCCAAATGGTTTTCGATAAAGGCGCGCGCCGCGCCCGCGGTGCCTTCGGGCTTTAGCGTGATGGAACGCTTGCCCTTGTCCTCAAAGGTGTACATTTCCTTCTGTACCACATCCGTGGTATCGCCCACGCCGCGCTGAAACAGCTCGGTATGTTCAAATATGGGCGTGCGGATTTCGCGGTAGCCCGCGTTTTCACAGATTCGGCGCATGTTGCGATCGATGATCTGCCATCTGTACGCGTCCTGGGGCAGCAGATCCAGCGTGCCCTTGGGTGCCTGTGTCAGCATATTTCCGTCTCCTTTATTGTAGAATTTGGAATAAAAAAATCCTCCGTCCCATCGTTGTAGGGGCGAAGAATCGCGGTGCCACCCTGCTTTGGATCGATCAAAGCGATCGTATCCATCTCATCCGCCCGTTAACGGGGGCGAACCGCCGCGGCGCGGCTGCTCATGAATGTCCTTCGCCGATCGATCGCGCGGATGCTTCCACCATATGCATCCTTCTCTGCGGCGCAATCCAAAGGGCTACTCTTTCAATCAACGCAGAATGACGTATCATGCTGATATTATAGCAGATGCACCCGAAAAGTCAAGGAATTGCCGAAATCTTAATAGGGGTATTGCACATATGGCCGTCTATCGTGTATCATAGCATATGGAGATGATATTATGACGGAACGACTGTATTATGATAACGCTTATCTGACGGAATTTGACGCTGTTGTGGAGAAGGTTTCTGTGCGCAATGGAAAACAGATCGCGGCGTTGAACCGATCCGCGTTTTATCCCACCTCCGGCGGGCAGCCATTTGATACGGGCACGCTGAACGGCGCGCGCGTCACGGACGTATTTGTGAATGCGGACGGCGAGGTATGGCATGAAATCGACGGAGAATTATCTATCGGCGATCGCGTACACGGCAAAATCGACTGGGCGCGCAGATTCGATCACATGCAGCAGCACGGCGGCGAGCACATGATCGCGGGCGCGGTGTACGCGCTGACCGGCGGCATGACGATCGGGCTGCATCTGGGCGCGGAAACATCCTCGATCGATGTGGAATTCGCGGATGGAACCACGCACGCGGACGATGCCTTAATCCGGCAGATCGAGGACTATGTGAACATTCGCATTCAGCAGGATCATCCGGTGCGCTGCTGGTTTCCCGACGCGGATGAGCTTGCGCGCCTTCCGCTGCGCAAAGCGCCCACGGTGAAAGAACATGTGCGCATCGTGGCGATGGGGGATTTCGAAATGGTAGCGTGCGGCGGCACGCATCCATCCTCCACGGGGCAGATCGGCCTCGTAAAGATCGTATCCGCGGCCCCCGCGCGCGGAAAGCTCCGGCTTACGTTCGTGTGCGGAATGCGCGCCTATCAGGATTACCGCGCAAATTACGATGCGGCATGGGCGGCGGCAAACGCACTGTCCACGCGTCCGGAGAAGCTTGCGGAAACGGTGCTTTCCCTGCAAAACCGGCTGAAGGAAGCGGAGCACGCGCTGAATGCGCTGCGCAGGGAAAAGATACTGAGCGACGCGCACAGCTGGGTTGAACGGGCGGCGCATACGCAGGAGGGACATTTGCTGATTACAGAGTACGTCGACGGCGATATGGCGGCGCTGAAGGATGCGGCTTCCGCGATCATTCGCGAACCGAACAGAATTGCGCTGCTGGCGGCGGGAACGGGGGAGAAGTGCAGCCTGCTGTTTGCCCGAAGCGATGATGTGGATATCCATATGGGCAAGCTGCTTGCGGACGCGGTGAAGCCGTTTGGCGGAAAGGGCGGCGGCAGACCCGATTTCGCGCAGGGCAGCGGCCCGATAGCGGCGTTGGAAGCGGCGAAAAAAATGCTGTAGATCAAAACGTATTAAAACGGACGCCGGTCAAAACCGACGTCCGTTTTAATACATCATCTATTATTTGACGCAGAAACACCATTAAAATCAAATTCAGCGACATGCGCGGTGAATTTGTGTTTTTTTCATCAGAGATGAAAAAAACAATTCCGCCCGTCAGGATTCCGCTAACGCACCGAAGACTCGGCGTAGCCGAGTTTCGGCAGCGCGGTGCTGGAATCCGTAGGATTCGCACCGGCTGGTCGCGGGCTGCAAGCAGCACGCGACTGCTATCAGGGAAACCCTTTGGGTTTCAGGAATCCGCAGCCCTCCTCCCACTCGACAAAATCGTGAGATTTTGGAGAACTATTAGCGATCCTTTTCGGAACCGATGTAGAAGGTTTCCGCGTATCCGGTCAGATTGCGGATGTTATCGCGGATGGCGCGGGGAAACAGATTGCGCGATCCCACTTCCTGCAGCGGAATCCATTCCGAACTGATCTGAAAGCGATCGGTTTCGGAGGGCGGCAGCTGTTCGCCGCTGTTCAGACGGCACAGAAAGATGAAATAGATCTTGTGACACATGCCCTCTTCGCGCCCCGCGGATATGCGCTCGTATATGCCGGACATGCGGATCGCGGTTACGGAATAGCCGGTTTCCTCAAGCACCTCGCGATGCACGGTGTCGGTCAGCATTTCGCCCGTTTTCTGACCGCCGCCGGGCAGCGTGTAGTATTCGCCGAAGCGGGATACGCATCGGTTCACCAGCAGCTTGCCGCGGTTGATTACGATGGCCTTTGCAGAATTGCGTGCAGACAATTTTACCCATCCCCTCGGTAGATAAATGATAGTAAATTATACATTATATCCGCCCAAAAGGCAAGCGGTAATTTACCGAACATCAATTTTTTGGAATAAACACCGTAAAGGTTGATCCTTCGTCCAGGGCGCTTTGAAGTTCGATGCGCGCGCCGATCAGGCGGGCGGCGTGCTTGACGATCGAAAGCCCCAGCCCCGTGCCGCCGATCGCGCGGGAATGGCTTTTATCCACGCGGTAGAAGCGTTCAAAAATCCGATCGCGGCTTTCCTCCGGAATGCCGATGCCCGTGTCCCGCACCGTCAGCACCGCTTCTTCCTGCGGGCGATCCTCCACATGGATTTCCACGCGCCCGTTTGTACGGTTGTATTTTACCGCGTTGTCCACCAGATTCTGTACGATGCTGACCGCGAGCGCCTTCACGCAGCGAACCTTCGCCGAATCGCCGGTGCAAGTGATCGCGACCTGCATATCCCGCGCCGCATCGCCCGCGCTCTCCGCCGCCGACTGCGCCAGCGCAAGCAGATCGATATCCTCCTTCTGCATTTCCAATCCGCCTTCATCCAGCTTGGACAGGCGAATGATATCGTCCACCAGACGGATCATGCGCTGTGCTTCCGAATAGATCTGCGCGGCGAAATTCTGTTCATCGCCCTTTCTGACAAGACCATCCTTCATCAGCTCCGCGCATCCGGAAATGGTTTGCAGCGGGGTTTTCAGTTCATGCGATACGTTCGCGGTAAATTCGCGGCGCAGCGCCTCGGCCTTTTCCGCTTCGGTGATATCGTGGATCGTCAGCGCCGCGCCGGTTACATATTCCTCCGAGCTGACCGGTGCGGCCTCCACGCGGTAGGGCGATGCGCCGATGGGCACGATCATCTGCGTGTGCTGCCCGTCCAGACATTTGCGCAGAAGCTCCTGCATTTCAACGGAATTGTTCAGCGTCAGCATATCCTTGCCGATGCAGAAACGGCTCACGCCCAGCAGGCGCGCCGCGGCGCGGTTGATGGAAAGCACCACGCCCGCATCGTCCAGCAGAATCAGCCCGTCCTGCATTCCGTCCGTGGCGGTAGCGAATTCGTTCTTCCGGCGCTCCAATTCTCTTTTCTGCATCCGCAGCTGCTTTTGCTGGCTGTCCAGACGGCGCAGCAGCGGTTCGATCTCCTCCAGATGCCGGCTCGACAGCGGATCATCCAGATTCATATCGTTCAGCGGCTGAATCACCCGTCGGGTCAGCCGGTAGGCGAGTACCAGAGATAGAATCAGCGCGATCGCCGCGATCGCCAGAATCGGTTGAATCATGGAAAGCAGCAGAACCGGAACCGTCAGCTGCGCGCCGGACAGGCGAACAAAGCTGCCGTCCGGCAGCTTCTGCGCCGCATAGTCCATCCGCTCCGTCATCGTGGTGGAATAGCGCGTAGCCGTGCCCGTGCCGTTCTGCATCGCCTGCAGGATCTCCTCGCGCTGCAGATGGTTTTCCATCGTTTCCTTATCCGACTGCGTATCGTACAGCACAGCGCCGTCCGCGCCGATCCAGGTAATGCGGATTTCATTGGAGGGCAGATCGGTAAAATACGCGTTTCCCTCGTGCACGATGCCCTGCGCGACGAGCGCGGTCTGCTGCTGCAGCGAGCGCATCTGTACGTTTGTGAAATGCACGTACAGCACGCCGAAAATCAATACCAGCGTCGCCAGCAAAATCGCCGTTCCGATGATCAGAAACGAACGAAAAATGCGTTGCGTCATGGTTTAACCTCCAATCGATAGCCCACGCCGCGCACGGTTTCGATGTAATCGCGGCAGGATAGGAGTTTGCCGCGCAGCGTGCCGATGTGCACGTCCACGGTGCGCGTTTCGCCGATGAAATCCAGCCCCCACACCTCGGCGAGCAGCCCGTCGCGCGTGAAGGCGCGTCCGGGATATTCCATGAATTTTTCCAGCAGATCATATTCCTTGACGGTCAGCGAAATGCGCACGCCGTCCGCCGTCACGGTATGATCCGTGCGGTTCATTTCCAGCCGTCCCGCCCGAAGCACATCCGCTTCGTTTTTCGGCGCGACCCTGCGCAGCACGGCGCGCACGCGGGAAATCATTTCCATCATGCCGAACGGCTTCGCCAGATAATCGTCCGCCCCCAGATCCAGACCGATCACCTTATCGAATTCCGTGCCCTTCGCCGAAGCGATGACCACCGGAATATCCCGCGTGACGGCGCTGCCCTTCAGCCTTTTCAGAATGGAAATGCCGTCCTCGCCGGGCAGCATGATGTCCAGAAGGATCATTTCCGGCTTTTCGGCGTCCAGCGCCTTCAGCATTTCTTCGCCGTTTGTGAAGCCGCGCGCCTCAAAGCCGGATACATTCAGCGTATAGATCATCAAATCGCGAATCGCCTGATCGTCCTCTACGCACCAGATCATATGCAAACCTCCAAATATTGCTCATTATGCATATCATAGCAGAAAAACGCGGGTGCAGCTATTCGCAATTTGTAAAAATGTTTACCGGCGTTCCGATGCCGCCTGTGCGGGCTCCGGCAGCGCATACTTGGCGGAATAGGCGCGGTACGTGCGCTGATAGAGCGCATCCTCGGACTGCGCGCGCTTCAGCGATTCATGCAGATTCAGATTGTTTTCCGCAATATCGATCACGCAGCCGCCGATGTTGGAGCAATGGTCGGATACGCGCTCCAGATCGGTGATGATGTCGCTCCAGACAAAGCCCGCCAGAATGGAGCAATGGCCCGCCTGCATCCGCGCGATGTGGTGCGTGCGCAGGCTGTCCTTCAGATGATCGATTACCTGCTCCAGCGGTTCGATGTTGTGCGCGTTATCCACATCGCGGGAACGGAACGCTTCAAACGCAAGATCCAGAATTTCATCGACGGCGGCGCTCATCGTGCGCAGCTCGCGGCGCGCATCATCGGTAAACGAAATCTTCTTTTCGCGGATTTCCTCGATCGAATCGATCAGGTTCACGGCGTGATCCGAAATGCGTTCGAAATCGCCGATGCTCTTGAGCAGCGCGGCGGCTTCGGCGCTGTCGCGCTCATCGATCTGGCGGCTGGACAGCTTTACAAGATAGGTGCCGAGCACATCCTCGTAATGGTCGGAATGCTCCTCGCGCGCCCGAACGCTGGCAGCCAGCTGCGGCCCATACGAATCGATGCAGCGCAATGCGTCCTTCATCGCGCCCACGGCGTCCTCCGCCATGGCGATCGTGGTCAGACGGCACTTTTCCAGCGCGATCGGCGGCGTGTTGAGCAGACGATCGTCCAGCTCGGAGGTCATATCCGAGCCCTTTGCATCCGGCACGATGCGCTTGACCAGCGCTTCCAGCAGATCGGAAGCGGGCAGCATCAATACCGTGCAGCCCATGTTGAACGAGGTATGCACGATAGCGATGCCGGAGAGCGTGGCGCTCTCGTTCAGAATCGCGGGTGCAAAGATCGCCTTGATCAGAACGAATACGCTCAGCCAGACCACCGTGCCGATGATATTGAACATCAGATGCACCAGCGCCGCGCGGCGCGCGTTGCGGTTCGTGCCCACGGAGGAAATCAGCGCCGTAACGCAGGTGCCGATGTTCTGCCCCATGATGATCGGCACCGCCGCGCCGAAGGTCACCTGACCGGTCGCCGCCAGCGCCTGCAGAATACCGACGGAGGCGGAGGAGGATTGAATGATGCCGGTCAGAATCGCGCCCGCCAGAACGCCGAGAATCGGATTCTGGAAGAGAACGAACAATTGCTGGAAGGACGGAACGTTCCGCAGACCGCTCACCGCGCCGGTCATGGTTTCCATGCCGAACATCAGCGTTGCAAAGCCCAGCAGGATCATGCCGGTGTCCTTTTTGCGGCTGCTCTTTGTAAACATGTACAGAATGACGCCGATTACCGCCAGCACCGGCGTAAAGGAGGACGGCTTGAGCAGCTGAACGAAGATATTGCTGCCCTGAATGCCGCTCAGGCTCAAAATCCACGCCGTCACCGTGGTGCCGATGTTTGCGCCCATGATTACGTTGATCGATTGCTTGAGCGTCATGATCCCCGAATTGACGAAGCCGACCACCATTACGGTGGTGGCGGACGAGGATTGAATTACCGCCGTCACGGCAAGACCGGTCAGCAGACCTGCGATCTTGCCATCGGTCAGCCTTCCCAGAATCGCCTTCAGGCTGCCGCCCGCGCGGCGCTCCAGCGCCTGTCCCATCAGCGTCATGCCGAACAGGAACAGGCTCAGCCCCCCAAGCATTGTAAGCACGTCAAATATACTCATGCATTCTCCCTCTTTCCTCACTCATTATGTCCATTGTACCGAAAACAGATCAAATCCAATATCGGAGAAAGATCAAGGGTTTGTAAGGTCGTTTTCTGCCGGAATGCATTGTTAAGAGATGTTAAGGATTCAAAAAATCAGTGTTCAAGTATTGATTCTTTGTATCCACGCTGATAAAATAAAAGCATACGGGTTATATAGAAGTTATATAACCTGATAACGACCCAAAGACCCATGTTAGCACCATAGTTACTACATTTTAGAAACGGGAGGATGCATTGCATATGGCAGTTCCAGTCATTATGCCCCGTCAGGGCAATACCGTTGAAAGCTGCGTCATCAACGAAATCAGAAAGCACCCCGGCGACAAGGTAGAAATCGGCGACGTGCTGTTCACCTATGAAACCGATAAGGCCTCTTTTGAAGAGGAAGCGAAGGCAGCGGGCACGCTGCTGGGCTATTTCTTTGAGGAGGGCGACGATGTACCCTGCCTGTACAACGTGTGCGTGATCGGTAACCCCGGCGAAAGTTTTGAACAGTTCCGTCCCACCGAGGATGGCAATCCCGAACCCGCGGCGCAGGCCGCGCCCGCAGCCGCTGCGCCCGCCGCAAAGACAGCGCCCGCAAAGGCGTACAAGGGCAACGCCGTGCCGGTGATCATGCCGCGTCAGGGCAACACCGTGGAAAGCTGCGTCATCAATGAATTCAAAAAGCACCCCGGCGATAAGGTGGAAATCGGCGATGTGCTGTTTACCTATGAAACCGATAAGGCGTCCTTCGAAGAGGAAGCGAAGGTGGCGGGTACGCTGCTGGCGAACTTCTTCGAGGAGGGCGACGATGTGCCCTGCCTGTACAACGTATGCGTGATCGGCAACCCCGGCGATGATTTCGAACAGTTCCGTCCCACCGAGGATGGCAACCCTGTCATCGAAGAAGCCGCACCGGCAGCTGCTGCCGCCGCACCGGCGACGAAGAAGGTGAAGGCGTACAAGGGCAACGCCGTACCGGTGATCATGCCGCGTCAGGGCAACACCGTGGAAAGCTGCGTTATCAATGAATTTGTAAAGAAGCCCGGCGACAAGGTGGAAATCGGCGATGTGCTGTTCACCTACGAAACCGATAAGGCGTCCTTCGAAGAAAAGGCGGAAGTGGCGGGCACGCTGCTGGCGAACTTCTTCGAGGATGGCGACGATGTACCCTGCCTGTACAACGTGTGCGTCATCGGCAATCCCGGCGATGATTTCGAACAGTTCCGTCCCACCGAGGATGGCAATCCCGAAATCGCGGAATTCGTGGAAGTGGAAGAAGAGCCCGTATGCGTCGGCAAGCTGAAGATTTCTCCGCGCGCCAAGGCGCTGGCGGATAAGGCGCACGCCGATCTTTCTCAGGCGGTCGGCACCGGCCCCGATGGCCGCGTGATCGAACGCGATGTGCAGGCGCTGATCGACGCCGGCAAGATCATCGGCGCGGCAAAGGCGGAAGCGGCGCCCGCAGCGAAGGCGGAAGCCAAGCCCGCAGCGGCGGAAGCGCCTGTGGCGGCGGTTGCGCTGGGCGAGCCCGTGGACGACAGCTACACCGAGCCCATGACCAACATGCGCAAGGTGATCGCGAAGGCGATGGTGACCAGCCTGTCCACCATGGCGCAGCTGACCCACAACCTGTCCTACGACTGCACCGAAATCAAGGCGGCGCGCGCTCTCTACAAGGCGAAGGGCGAAGCCTTCGGTATGGAAAAGATCTCCATCAACGATATCATCATGTACGTGGTTGCCCGCACGCTGACCATGCCGGAGCATCGCGCCATGAACGCAAACCTCGTGGACGATGGCAAGACGATGAAGTACTTCCGCGGCGTGCATCTGGGCATGGCGGTGGATACCGATCGCGGCCTGATGGTGCCCACGATCTTCAACGCCGATAAGATGAGCCTGAAGCAGCTGTCCGATACCGCCAAGAAGCTGGCGAAGGAATGCAAGGAAGGCAAGATCAAGCCCGATTACCTGAAGGGCGCTTCCTTCACCGTAACCAACATCGGCTCTCTGGGCATCGAAAGCTTCACCCCCGTTGTGAATCCGCCGCAGGTGGGCATTCTGGGCGTTTGCGCCATGAAGGATGCGTTCCGCGTGGTAAACGGCGAAATCAAGGTATATCCCAGCATGAACCTGTCCCTGAGCTACGACCATCGCGCGATGGACGGCACGCCGGCGAGCAAGTTCCTGCGCGATCTGAAGAACAATCTGGAAAACTTCAATCTGATTCTCGCCAAGGGCTGAGGATCAACGCCAAGGATAAAATAATAAGTAGAGGAGTGCATAACCATGTCCAAGCAGCTTTTCGTAGATCCGAATGAGATGCGTAAGCCCGGAATGATCCATTTTGAGGATATTCCCTGCAACCAGTATCAGAAGACCGTTAAGGACGAGCTGGGCAACTTCACCACGGAACAGTTTATCAATATCTATCGCGATATGCTGACCCTGCGTGAGTTCGAAACCATGATCAATGAAATCAAGATCAACGGCAAGTACAACGGCGTAGCCTACAACCATCCCGGTCCGGCGCATCTGTCCATCGGCCAGGAAGCCGCCGCAGTCGGCCAGGCGTTCCATCTGGACGTAAACGATCTTACCTTCGGTTCCCACCGCGCGCATTCCGATATTCTCGCCAAGGGCCTTTCCGCGATCGAAAAGCTTTCCGATGATGAACTGATGAGCATCATGAAGAGCTTCCTCGGCGGCAAGACGCTGGCGGTCGTAGAAAAGTTCGATCATGAAACCGTAAAGGATCTGGCGATCGATTTCCTGCTCTACGGCGCGATGGCGGAAATCTTCGCCCGTGAAACCGGCTTCAACCGCGGTCTGGGCGGATCGATGCATACCTTCTTTACCCCCTTCGGCATCATGCCCAACAACGCCATCGTCGGCGGCAGCGGCACGATTGCGATGGGCGCGGCGCTGTATAAGCGCGTAAACCGCAAGAGCGGCGTTGTCGTCGCCAACATCGGCGATGGTTCCCTCGGACGCGGCCCCGTGCTGGAAGCGCTGAATATGGCGGGCATGGGTCAGCTGACCGAGCTGTGGAGCGATGAAATGAAGGGCGGCCTGCCGGTTATCTTCAACATCAACAACAACCAGTACGGCATGGGCGGCCAGACCCGCGGTGAAACCATGGGCTATGATTTCCCGGCGCGCATGGGCGCGGGCTTCAACCCCAACCAGCTGAACGCCGAGCGCGTAGACGGCTTCAATCCGCTGGCCGTGATCGAAGCATATTCCCGCAAGAAGAAGATCGCCGAAGAAGGCAAGGGTCCGGTGCTGCTGGACGTCGTTACCTATCGCTTCTGCGGCCATTCTCCGTCGGACAGCTCCTCCTACCGCACGCAGGAAGAAATCGAAGCGTGGAAGGCGCAGGATCCGATCGTTGCCTACCGCAAGCAGCTGCTGGAAGCGGGCGTAGCGACCGAAGAAGAGCTGGATAAGATCGTTGCCCACGTAAAGGAAACCAACTTCCGCAACTTCAAGCTGGCGATCGATGAAAAGATTTCTCCGCGCATGGATCTGACCGCGGATCCCGACGCCATCGCCGATATGATGTTCACCAACGGCCACGTCGAAGCTTTCTCCGATGCGAAGCCCGATGTAAACATCCCCATGGAAGAAATCCCGCGCGTTCAGGCGATTGCCAAGAAGGAACGCTGGGGCTTCGATAAGGATGGCAAGCTGGTATCCAAGAACAAGGTATATCAGCTGCGCGACGGTCTGTTCGAGGCGATCGTGGATCGCTTCTACAAGGATGCGACCCTCGTGACCTACGGCGAAGACGTGCGCGACTGGGGCGGCGCGTTCGCGGTATACCGCGGACTGACTGAGGCGCTGCCGTATCATCGCCTGTTCAACAGCCCGATTTCCGAATCCGCAATCGTCGGCTCCGCAGTCGGCTACGCCATGGCGGGCGGCCGCGCGCTGGTCGAGCTGATGTACTGCGACTTCCTGGGCTGCGCCGGCGACGAAGTATTCAACCAGATGGCGAAGTGGCAGGCCATGTCCGCGGACATCATCAAGATGCCCGTCACCCTGCGCGTATCCGTCGGTTCCAAGTACGGCGCGCAGCATTCTCAGGACTGGACGAGCCTGACCGCGCACATTCCGGGACTGAAGATCGCCTTCCCGGCGACGCCCTACGATGCGAAGGGTCTGATGGCGACCGCACTGTCCGGCACCGATCCCGTGGTGTTCTTCGAATCCCAGCGTATCTACGACGTCGGCGAGCAGTTCCATCAGGGCGGCGTACCGGCAGAGTATTACGAGATCCCCTTCGGCAAGGCCGATGTGAAGCGCGAAGGCAAAGATATCACCATTCTGACCATGGGCGCTGTGCTGTATCGCGCGCTGAAGGCCGCCGATGAACTGAAGGAAAAGTACGGCATGGATGCGGAAATCATCGATGCGCGCACGCTGGTTCCCTTCGATTATGAAACCGTGATCGAATCCGTGAAGAAGACCGGCCGCCTGGTCATCGTGACCGATGCATGCGAGCGCGGCTCCTTCGCTTCCGAAATCGCGCGCAACGTAACCGAAATGGCGTTCGACGAGCTGGATGCGCCGCCGGTCGTGGTTGCTTCCCGCAACTGGATCACCCCCGCGCACGAGCTGGAAGAAGCCTTCTTCCCGCAGCCGAGCTGGATTCTGGATGCGATCGATGCAAAGATTGTTCCGCTGCCGGGTCATGTACGCGTGACCAAGCAGGGCACCGAAGAAAAGCTCCGCAGAGAAAGCAAGGGCGTATAATTAAATCTAATCGTAATGAACGGCGGCTGGAAACAGCCGCCGTTTGATATTTCTGATATTTAAACGACATGCATGGAAATATCAGTTTTTTGTGATCGATAATTCACACTTGTTTAACATATGCTGTGTATAATGGAAAAAATGAGGTGATTGGCATGATTTGCAGAAAATGTCATGTAATCTGCAAGGACGAATGCCCGATTTGCGGAAATTGGCGCCGCCTATATGAACCGGAGGACAATGAACCGGTGCTTCTGATGGAGCTATCCGCGATTCAGGCGATGCTGGTGGAGCCGATTTTGGAGGATACCGGCATTCCATACAGCAAGCTGGGTACGCTCGGCGGCGCGCTGTCGCTGTCCACTGGTATGATGCGTGAGAACTATCGCTTCTATGTGCCCTTTGCCGCGCTGGAAAAGAGCCGCGAAGCGATCATCAACATCTTCGGCGAGGACGAAGAAATCATGCGCGCGCTGAATGAATTTTATCCTGCACAGGATTGAGATGCACAATCCGAATCCAAACGACATATCCATATAGACAGAGGAGTGTGAATGTCCGCAATGGACACGGGCAATATATCAACGATCATTGCGATAGTTATTCTGGTAATCTGTTCTGCTTTTTTCTCCGCGTCGGAAACGGCGTATACATCGATGAACATCGTGCGCTTGAAGCGCATGGCTTCGGATGGAAACCGCCGCGCGGAAAACGTTCTGAAGCTGGCCGAGCAGTACGATAAGCTTTTATCTACGATCCTGATTGGCAATAACATTGTAAATATCCTGTCGGCTTCGTTGAGCACGGTGCTGTTTGTTCGCTGGCTGGGTGAGAAGGGCGTGACGCTGTCGACAGTCGTGATCACCATCGTCGTGCTGATCTGCGGCGAGGTTACACCCAAAAACATCGCGAAGGATCATGCGGAAGCGCTGGCGATGCGGGTATATCCGCTGCTGAACCTGCTGGTTTTGCTGTTTACCCCGCTGAACTTCCTGCTCGGCGCGTGGCAGCGCCTCGTATGCCGCGTGGTCAAGCCCGGCGAGGATCGCGGCTTTACCGAAGAGGAACTGATCACCATCGTTGAGGAAGCGGAGAGCGAGGGCGAAATCGATGCGCACGAGAGCGAACTGATCCGCTCCGCCATCGAATTTACCGATGTGGACGTAGAAGAAATTCTGACCCCGCGCGTGGATCTGCAGGCGATCGAACTGGATGCGAGCGATGATGAAATCGCCGATGCGTTCAAGCAGAGCGGCTATTCGCGCCTGCCCGTGTATCAGGAAACGGTGGATAACATCGTGGGCATACTGCATGAAAAGGATTTCTTCATCAACCGCGGCAGCATGCCGCTGCGCGAAATGATGGCGACGCCCACGTTCGTGATGCAGAATACGAAGGTTTCGGATCTTTTGAAGCTGTTCCAGAAGTCCAAGACGCACATGGCGGTGGTCGTGGATGAATACGACGGCGTTCAGGGAATCGTGACGATGGAAGATATTCTGGAAGAACTGGTCGGCGAAATCTGGGATGAGCATGATGAGGTCGTCGAAGAATATCGCCAGCTGCCGGACGGAAGCTATCTGGTGGACGGCGGCGCGAATCTGGATGATATGCTGGAGCTGTTCGATATTCATAAGGAATATGATCCCGTAACCGTGAACGGCTGGGTTCAGGAAGAGCTCGGCAGATTTGCAAAGGCGGGGGACAGCTTCGTATCCAACAACCTGCGCGTTACCGTCGAAAAGGCCGAAAAGCGCCGCGCGCTGGAGGTTCGCGTGGAAAAGCTGCCGCCCGAAGAAAAAAACGAAGAAGAATAAAGCTTTTTGCCAACCTGAAAGCGGCTGTGAGAAACGGAATTCTCACAGCCGCTTGTTGTTTTGTTTTACGCCGCTTTTCGGGCTTCAATCATTTCCGATTTGTGCCGAACCTGCATTCGGATCATATCGCTGTCCGTTACGATGATCAGTACGGCGATGTAGAACGCCAGAAGTTCGATCGCGGCGAGCGCGAAGCTGTTCGGATACCGAAACGTGAGCATCAGCAGCTCATTGGAAATCAGAAACAGAATCGTGCCGACCCAGAGCTGGCTGGTGTAGCGAAGCGAAGCTACGACCATGGCGGACAGCATGAAGGCGTACGCCATGCCGCCGTACAGCACCGTATTCGTTACATAGCTGCGCGACAGGATCAGCTGCGCGCAGAGCAGCGCGGACAGAGCGATCCATACAAGGTATTGCCATCTGCGCGGTTTCTTCGTGCGCACGAAGCCGTAGGTCAGCGTGCAATGTCCGGCAAGGTGCAGAAGCAATCCCGCCAGCATCGAAAAATTGATGATCACATTGGCGATCATGTACAGCAGCGCGGCGAAGAACGTGGCGGAATGCAGTATATTTCGCTGCTTCTTCCAGGTAAGCGCCGCGGAAATCAGAATCGGCAGTCCGGTAATCGCCTTGACCGCGCCGGTAACCTGCCCGTAAGCGCCGCCCAGCAGAAGCACGATTTCATACAGCAGGAACATCGCGCCGGTGATGATGAACGTCCGGATCGCGGAAGCCCATGCGTTGCTGATATCATCGCCCTGCGGATGGCGGCCGCGCGCCAGCAGCACGGAAATGATCGCCAGCAGCGGCAAAAGCAGCTTTGCGGTGGCGAACACCGAAAGCATGTTGTTTTCCAGCGTAACGAACGAATTCAAAAGTCCCAGCAGAAACAGCAGCACGGACAGTCGAATCAGCCGAATCCGGCTGTAGCCGTGCGATACGCTCTTGCAGCACAGCAGTACGGTCAGCCCGAACACCATGCATTCGAACGAAGTATAGCTGATCAGGCCGATTTTATACAGCCTGGATGCGGTTTGCAGCAGGCTGTTGCCATAGGTTCGGGCGGATGCGCGCAGCAGCGAAGCCAGCGTCCAGCCTTCATAGATGCAAAGCAGCAGCGCGGCAAGCGCGAGGATATACAGCATAACGCGCCCCCAGATGGTGCAGGAAATTCGATCGGGGCGCGCGCCGCGCACCATGCGCTTGATCAGTACGATGATCGCGTAGAGCAGCACCAGCAGCGCGGAAGCCACGGTGGCGATTACGCTGCTCAGCTCCAACGCACGCTGAAATACATCCCATTTCGCCGTATCATCAATGCCCGCCATGTGCAGTTCCTGCGTGCCGCCGTAATCATTGCTTTCGGAAAGCGGCATGGGCGTATCGCCGTTGCGCGTAATTTCCACCAGACGATCAACATTTTCGCCGCGGGGAACATGAATTCGGATCGTTTCGCCCATCTTCAGAATCGCGCTGTCCGTAACGCGCAGCGGCAGGGAAACCCGCCGCACATCCGCTGTGCCGAAACCGATCTGCACCACATCGCCGCTCCAGGAGGAGATGCGGATTTCATATTCGTGATCGCAGGGCAGATCGATGAACGTTTCGTTGGCGAGCCGAATCGCCGCCAGCGAACTTACGTTCATGCTCGGATCGTATGCGATCATGCGCCTGTCCGTTTCCGGATCGATGGAAACGATGCTGATCGCGGGCGCGCCCGTCACGATCAGGCGGTGGTAATATGGGCTGTGCCCGAAGAGCGCGTCCGGCTCATCGTCAGACAGCAGCCATGCGAGATATACGGCGGGCTGATGCTCGTGCGCGATGTTCTTTCCGGAGGTGAGCACATCCACCCACAGGCTGGATTCGCCGTTGTTCATCGCCTGCATGGTGTCCGATACGCCGATGGCGAGCAGATTCAGAAGCTCGTTGCGCATCTTCGCAACCGCGTCCCGCTGCTTGCCCTTGGCGGAAATATTGTCCAGCAGCGCCTTTAACTTGTCCGTGATCGTGCCGCGCTGCTTCCACGCCGCCAGCACGCCCGATTGATAGCTGTCGGAATACACCTGCGATTCGGGCATGAATTCCAGCAGCATATTCAGAATGCGGCGCACCATCCAGTTGCGATCCTGCGAAGCGGCAAAGCCTTCGTCCGTTCCGAAAATTTCAATGTATTTATCGCGGGCGCGCGCCTCCAGATCACGATAATTGGAAGTGTTTTCCATCGCGGGCAGATAATGCGATACGCCGTGCTTTCCATAGCCCCAGTCCGAAAGCGGCACGGCGGGAACGGGATCGAAGCTGCCGCAGATGTTGTGAATCTGCGGATAAGCCGATGGCGTTGTGGTGTTGTTCGGGCACGCGATCGGATAGGCGAAGATGTTATCCGCTTCAAAATCAGGGTTTTCAATCAGCAGCGCTGCCGTCAGATTGCTTACGGCGGCCGCGCGGCTGAAGCCGGTCAGCCAGATCTTGATTCGTTTTCCGGTCAGGTTCTTTTCAATGTATTTGCAGATGCGGCCGTATACGTTCTCGGCGGCGTTTGAAAAGCCCTCGTGCGCTGAAAGATCGCCTACGGTTAAGTTGCTCAGCCATTCATCGCCGTAACCCTGCCCGCATACGGGCACCGCCACCAGCGCGTATTCGCCCAGATCATCGTACAGAAGCTGATGGGCGATGCCGTTGGATATGCTGCTGTCGGTGGGGCGCTTTGCGTAGCCGTAGCTTTCATAGCCGGTGAAACCGGCGCTTTCCAGAAAGCTTTGCAGGTTGTTATCCTGCTTTCCCAGCGGCATGCGCCTGTTCCGGAATGCGGAAAGCGCCATGGCGATGGATAGCTGCGCCAGCTTGTGGTTGTATGTGCTTGCGGGCGCGCTGAACCATGCATCGTCCATTTCAACATGCCATTCGCTGGCGACGGAGCTTTGCATCGCGCCGTTTTCGAATACAAAGGGAACGTTTTTCGATTCCGCCGCGGCGACCGAAAGCGCGCCGCAGAACAGCGCGGCGCAAAGCAGCGCGATGATCGCGCGCGGGATCAGTTTTCCTTTGTGAAATGCAGGCATCGCCGGTCGGACTCCTTCTGTAAAAATAAAATTCCAATCTAATTATACCATAGAACCGCGCTGTGTTCAATGTGCGTCGATCGCGGTCATACGCGGATGGATGTAGGCAAATCGATCGAAGCGCGCAATGCCCATATCGCGCAGCGCGCGCATACTGTATTCAATATCGGCAGGCGTATTGAAATCCGGAATATCGGGAACGCGCGCCACGATATGATCCGCGCCGACGCGCGCGATCAGGTATTGCAGATTGCGGATGGCGGGCGCGTTATCGCAGCGCGTATAGCGGCGGTAGATTTCCGGATTCATATCCTTGATATCCACGATAAAGCCATTCAGGCATTCCGCCGCGGTGATCACATTTTCCGTGGGCACGTTCAGCGATGTTTCCACCAGCAGATTCCAGCGTCCGCTGCAGATTTGGGCAAAATCGCGAATGAAATCCGCGTGCATCAGCGGTTCGCCGCCGCCGAAGGTCACGCCGCCGCCCGTCGCCTGAAAGTACAGATCATCGATTTTAACGCGATCGTAGAGCTCCTCCGGCGAAACCATTTCCGCCCGCGCGTTTTCATTCAGCGCCAGCGGATTGATACACATGCGGCAGCGGAGCGGGCAGCCCTGCGCGGCGACCAGCGTGGTAACGCCCGCTCCGTCCGTCTGCATGCGCAGGCGGGATAAGCCGAACAGCGGAAACAGGGAATTATGCATCGCTTTCCGCCTCGGGCGCGTTCGTATTGGCCAGGGTGATGTCCTCCGCCGCCACTTCGCCATCCAGAACCACGATCGGCTCCGGCGTGCCGGCAGCGCGATTGGGCAGCGCATCGATCGCTCTGTCGATTGCGCTGCATCCGGACAGCGCCAGCATCGCGCCGATCGATACGCCCGCCAGCGCGATGCGCATGCCCGCGCTTCTGCGCATCGCCAGCTGTTCCTCCAGATAGCGAACCTCCTGTTCGCACTTCGGGCAGGTGCCCCTGCATGTGCCCTGATAGGTGCATTCCTTCGTGATCAGTTCAATATCGTTGCATTCCGCGATCTGCCTGCGGATATCCCGCAGCATGCGGCATTTTTCCTTGCCTGCCATTTTTTACCTCCAGCGTGTTTTTCTATAAGACGGAAAAAAGCGCCGTTTGGTTCCGCAGATGGAAATTTATGAGAAATCTTGACAGGATAAATAATATACGATATAATTATCTTGATGAGATAATTATACAAGTTCGGCGAAGGATGTGTGCACCATGCGCGGCGAAATGATACTGCATTCGGATTTAAACTGTTTTTATGCGTCCGTTGAAATGAACGAGCATCCGGAATTGCGCGGCAAGGCGATCGCCGTATGCGGCAGCACGGAAAACCGGCATGGAATCGTGCTCACGGCGTCCTATCCCGCCAAGCGGATGGGGGTAAAGACGGGTATGGCGAACTGGCAGGCGCGCAGAGCGTGTCCCGATCTGATTCAGGTGCCGCCGCACTATGAATTGTATCTGAAATACGCGGCGATGGTGCGCAGAATTTATCGCGATTATACGGATTCGGTGGAGCCGTTCGGCATGGACGAATGCTGGCTTTCGCTGCCCTATTGCGCGGATGGCTCCAAAACGGCGCTGGAGGTCGCGGAACAGATTCGCGCGCGCGTAAAGCGGGAAATCGGGATTACCGTATCCATCGGCGTATCCTTCAGCAAGATTCTCGCAAAGCTCGGCAGCGATATGAAAAAGCCGGATGGCATAACGCTTCTGGATCAGGAAAGCTTTCGCGCCCGCGCGTGGCCGCTGGATGTGGGGGAATTGCTGACGGTGGGGCCGCGCACGCGGCGCAAGCTGTACAGCATGAACATTCATACCATCGGCGAACTGGCGCGGCAGGATCCGGAATGGCTGCGCAAGCGCTTCGGCGTGCACGGGCAGCAGATCTGGGAATTCGCCAATGGAACGGACAACCTGCCGGTGATGCCGTGCGAATTCGTCGCGCCGATCAAATCTGTGGGGCACGGCGCGACCTGCGTTGTGGATTTAACGCATGAATGCGAGGTTTGGCGCGTGATTTACGAACTGGCGCAGGATGTGAGCCATCGCCTGATCAAAAACAAACTGACCGCGCGCGGGGTCAGCCTGTTCGTCAAGGATAAAGATCTGATGCTGCTTCAGTACAACGTGGATCTGGATTACGTTACGCAAAGCCCGCTGGTGCTGGCGCAGGCGGCGTTTGAAAGGTTTCGCCTGTGCTATCCGTGGAATAAGCCGGTGCGCGCGCTGACGATCACGGCGGTACATCTGGAGGGTGGGCGCGATGAAATCCAGATGGATATGTTCGGCGATCACCTTGCGCGCGAACGCCGCCGCCGGCTGGATGAAACCATCGATTCCATTCGCAACCGCTTCGGCGCGCGGGCGATCGTGCCCGGCACACTGATGGGCGATCTGAAAATGGCGAAGGATAAATGCGAAATCGTAACCATGCCGAAGCCCGTCTACACGGGAAAATGATAATTTCGGCGGGTGCGTAAACGGTAACGCAGAAGAATTCCACTGCTTCAATGAAATTTTTCTATTTATTTTTACTCGAAACAAAGGTATAATATTATTAATATGATACTTTCGCGGGAGGTGGGCGAATGATGAAGCGGCTGCTTGCGCTGCTTGCGATCCTTTGCCTTGCGCTTACGGGATGCGCGGCGAGGCCGAACCCCAAAGCAGAAACGGAGGAGAGCGAACAAAAAGCGCCTTCGTCCGATGCGGTGCTGCTGGGCTTTTCGCAGCTGGGCTGGGAAAGCGCGTGGCGGCTTGCCAATTCCGAATCCATCAAGGCGGCGGCGGATCGCGCGGGCGTTTCGTTGATGTATGATAACGCCGAACAGAAGCAGGATCGCCAGATCAAGGCGATTCGGTCCTTCATCGCCTATCAGGTGGATGTGATCGCGTTTTCGCCGATCATCGAAACGGGCTGGGACAATGTGCTTCAGGAAGCGAAGGACGCGGGCATTCCCGTGCTGACCTCCGATCGAATGATTTCTACCGAGGATGAATCGCTCTGGGCGGGCTTCGTCGGCTCCGATTTTTATCAGGAGGGCGTGAAGGCCGGCGAATTTCTGCTGAAAAAATCGGAGGGCATGGGCGATCTGAACATCGTGGAGCTTTCCGGCACGATCGATTCTTCGCCGATGCTTCAGCGCGCGCAGGGCTTCCGCGATGCGATTGCGGATGCGCCGCAGCTGCATCTGATCGATTCGGTTTCGGGCGATTTTCTGCTCACCAAGGGCCGCGAATGCATGAAGGAGCTGCTGAAAAAGCACGATCGGATCGATGTGCTGTATTCGCATAACGACGCGATGACGCTGGGCGCGATTTCCGCGCTGGAGGATGCGGGCATCCGTCCGGGACAGGATATCATCATCATCACCGTGGATGGGCAGCAGGAGGCGGTTGATCTTCTGAAGGAAGGGAAGATCAATTGCGTCGTGGAATGCGAACCGCAGTTCGGAGATACTGTGATGGAGCTTGCCAAAAAGCTGGCGGCAGGGGAGGAAATCCCGCGCTATACCTACAATGAAGAGCAGGTATTTTCTGAATTCGATACGGATTTGGATGATCTGCCGCCCAGAGGATATTGATTATGGAGCGCAAACCGAAATGCCTGCGCAGGATCAATCGCCGCGAGAGCATATCTCGGCGGTTAAAGACGGCGTTCACCATGCTGATCGCGATTCTGCTGATCCCATCGGTGGTGATCCTCGTGATGATGCTGCGCTATACCAACGCTTATTCGGATGTAATTCATCAGGTGGAGCGCGTATCCTCGCTCAAGCCGCTTGTGCAGACCCAGATCGGCGATGAAATGTGGTACGTGGTCGCCGGACACAAAAGCTTCGACGGTGCGGATCAGTATCAGATGATCGATCACGTCAATTCCGAAATCGAAGCGCTGGCGAAAACCGCCGATCCGCAAAACCAGATCACGCTGACGGTCGCGCGGCGCACGATGGATACGCTGGTGAATTATATCGATCGTATGGGCGAAATGATTCGCACGGAACAGCCGATTACCGAAAGTGAACAGCTGCTGGAGGAGGTGCGAAACGTATCTTCGCTGGTGGGCGATATGCTGTCGGAATACGCCGATAACGAAATCCGCGCCGCCGCGCAGGTTTCGCAGCGGCTGCAAACCACGCTGAAATATGTGATGTGGGTGCTGTTTGCGCTGCTTTTGTGTACGCTGATTTTCGTAACGTTGGTGCAGCGATCGCTGCAGCGGTTCATTCATACGCCGATTGATCGGCTGGAAACCTTTGCCGCCGCCATTGCGAGCGGCGATTTGCAGGCGCGCGCGCCGGATACATCCGTAACCGAGCTGCACGAACTGACGAAATCGCTCAACAGCATGGCGGGCAGGCTGCAAAATCTGATCGATGAAAACCGGCGTGAACAGGAAAATCTGAAAAAGAGCGAGCTGCGCACGCTGCAGGCGCAGATCAACCCGCATTTTCTGTACAACACGCTCGATGCGATCGTATGGCTGGCGGAGGCCGGTTCCAACAAGGAAGTCATTCATATTACCAGCGCGCTTTCGGATTTTTTCCGGATATCGCTGTCGCAGGGGCGCGATTTTATTACGCTGGCGGATGAAATCAAGCATCTGACGGGTTATCTTACGATTCAGAAGATCCGATACCGCGATATACTGGATTTTGAAATCGATATTCCGGAGGAATTGTACAACGTAAGCGTGCTGAAGCTGATGCTGCAGCCGCTGGTGGAAAATGCGCTGTACCACGGCATCAAGCACCGCCGCGGGCGCGGCATGATCCGCGTAAACGGCTTTCGCGAGGGCGAGCGCATCGTGCTCACGGTGCGGGACAACGGCGCGGGCATGACGCCGGAGCGGCTCAGCCAGGTGCGCATGAGCCTGCGCGCCGAAAAACCCGGCGAGATGGGCTACGGCCTGTTTAACGTAAATAAGCGAATCCAGCTGTATTACAATCAGCCGCAGGGCATTTGGATTGACAGCGAAGAAGGAATCGGCACCTGCATTACGCTCAAGGTGCCCATGAGGAGCTGCTAAAAGATGTACAAGGTATTTCTGGTGGATGATGAAATCGTCGTGCGCGAGGGCATACGATCCAATTTTCCGTGGGAGGAAACCGAATTTCGGCTGGTGGGCGAAGCGCCGGATGGGGAAATCGCGCTGAGTATGATTCAGGATGAGAAGCCGGATATCCTGATTACCGATATCCGTATGCCGTTTATGGATGGACTGGAGCTGTGCCGAAGGGTATCGCAGAGCATGCCGTGGGTGTACATCATCATCCTGTCCGGCTATGATGATTTTCAGTATGCGCGCGAGGCGATATCGCTGGGCGTGAAGGAATATCTGCTCAAGCCCGTCAGCGGGCAGGAGCTGCGCGCCGTGCTGGATCGCATCGTCGCGCGCATTCAGGAGGATAAGCGCCAGCGCGCCAGCATGCAGGCGTACCGCGAACAGATGTTAAACACCGGAAGGCTGCTTCGGGAAAAGCTGCTCACCGATTTGTACAGCGGCGCAAACAGCGAACGCATTCTGCAAAACGCCCGAAGCATTCAGATGAACCTGCTGGCGAAGCGGTATCTGGTGATGCTGCTGCGCCCGATGCCCGAACCGGATTCCGAGGAAAACATGATCGCCGCGCAGGGCGTGCTGGAACGCCTGTCCGAGGGCAGCGGCGGAACAGCCTATCTGTGCCGCGAATACGGCGGATTTTCCTTCCTGGTGATGGGCGACAGCGCCAGCGATCTGGAGGAGCGCGCCTACGGGCTTGCGCAGGCGGCGGAATACGATGTGGAACGAAGCACCGATGTGCGCCTGCTGGTGGCGATCGGCGCGGATACGGAATCGCTCCGCGATATCCCGAAATCGCTGCGCGACGCTCGGCGCATATTGGATCATATGCTGTCCACCAACGTGGAAAACGATCAGCACAGGATCATGGGCTGGCAGGATGTTTCGGAGGATGCGGTGATCCCGCTCTCCGGCATGGACGCATCGCCGCTCACGGAACGGCTGAAGTACGCGACCGCAGTGGATGTGGAGCGCATATTGCAGGAATACGTGGATGGGCTGGACGGCGCGGCTTCGCAGTCCGCCATGATGGCGAATTATTTCTACGTGGAAATGATGCTCGCGGCGGCGCACATCATCCGCGAAAACGGCGGCGATCCGGATGCGGTCATTCCCGCCGCGTCCCGATCGAAGAACGCCCTTTTGACCATCGAAGAACTGCTGCCCGTGTGCGGCGATATGCTCCGCCGCGCGCTGGTATTTCGCGATATGCAGGGCTCCGCGCGCTACGGAAGCGTGCTGCGCGTGGCGCGGGCGTACATCGAGGAGCATTTTTCCGATTCAAACCTTACGCTGCACGATGTGGCTTCGCACGTCGCGCTTTCCAACAACCATTTCTGCACCGTGTTTTCGCAGGAAATGGGCGTAACGTTTACGGAATATCTCACGCAGGTGCGCATGCAGCGCGCGAAGGAGCTTTTGACGGATAAAACCATGCGAACGGGCGATGTGGCGTATGCCGTGGGATACAACGATCCGCACTACTTTAGCTACCTGTTTAAAAAGAATACCGGTCTTTCGCCGCGCGATTTCCGCAAGGATGATAAGATCGGCGTATCGTCCGACCGAAAATAATATAAATATTCAGGAAGAAAACACAACAATTTCACGAATATACGCCTTGCCGCGCACATAGTTTGCCTGTGTGCGCGGCAATTCAGGTAAAAAATGAACATCAAAAAGAATGAATTGTGTTTATGTGGAATGTAAAATCAGATATAATGCAATCAGAGGGCGGAAAGCCCAAATAGGATAGGAGGAGTAAACTCATGAAGAAACTGTTGGTTCTGGTACTGGCGCTGGTACTGGCGCTGGGCGTATGCGGCAATGCATTCGCGCTGAAGATCGCGTTCTCTCAGATCGGTCAGGAATCCGACTGGCGTACCGCGAACACCGATAACGTATGCTCTGCAATCGAAGCCCACGAAGGCTGGGAGCTGATCTACGATGATGGTCAGCAGAAGCAGGAAAACCAGATCAAGGCGCTGCGCAACTTCATCACCCAGGGCGTTGACTACATCCTGTTCACCGGCGTTGTATCCACCGGCTGGGATGAAGTGCTGGCGGAAGTAAACGAAGCGGAAATCCCGCTGCTGCTGCTGGACCGCATTCCGGACTGCGCAGATAAGATCGATTACGTAGCCGCTTTCGGCGGAGACTTCCCGCTGGAAGGCCGTCGTCAGATTCAGTGGGCGGGCGAATACATGAAGAGCATCGGCCGCGGTGAAGAAGAAATCGCCGTTGCCATCATGGAAGGCACCACCGGTTCCGACGCGCAGGTTGGCCGTACCGAAGGCAATCTGGCGGCGCTGGCGGATTATCCGAACATGAAGGTCGTCGCACAGTCCAGCGGCAACTTCACCCGCGCTGAAGGTCAGGCGCTGATGGAGAGCTGGCTGAAGTCCGTAGATAAGATCGATGTGCTGATCGCTCAGAACGACGATATGGCGCTGGGCGCGATCGACGCCATCAAGGCCGCCGGCAAGGTTCCGGGCAAGGACATCATCATCGTTGGCTGCGACTCCGTTAAGGCTGCGTTCGAATCCATCGTTGCGGGCGAAATGAACGCCACCGTGGAATGCACCCCCCTGTACGCGGATTTCGTAGTGCCCACCATCGAAGCGCTGGAAGCGGGCGAAACCTTCGATAAGACGGTTATCCATCCTTCCGAAGGCGTGTTCGACTGCGTAGGCGGCATCGAAGTTGAAGGCACCACCTCCGTTCTGGCGGCGGACGTCATCGACCAGCGCGTATACTAATACACGCAAATAACGCTCAGTCGCATCGCGGCGGAGCGGCGGGGCGGGCGGTTTCGTCCGCCCCGCGTTGCCATGTTGATCATGGATCATATACAGGGGAGTGATACTTTTGCCGGACAAATGCATCTTGGAAATGCGGGGCATTGAAATTCAGTTTCCCGGCGTAAAGGCTCTGGACAAGGTGGATTTCAGCCTGCGCGAGGGCGAAGTTCATGCCTTGCTGGGAGAAAACGGTGCGGGAAAATCCACGCTGATTAAGTGTCTTACGGGCGTGCATCACAAGGATGCGGGCACGATTCTGCTCGATGGCAGGGAAATTACGCCGGTCAATCCGCAGGCGGCCATCGATATGGGCATTTCTACCGTATATCAGGAGGTCAACCTCTGCCCGAATCTTACGGTAGCGGAAAATATCTTCGTGGGCAGACAGCCCATGAAGCATCATCAGATCAATTGGAAGGAAATCAATAGGCGCGCGAAGGAATTGATGGCCAGATTCCATCTGAACATCGATGTTACGCGTCCGCTTTCATATTATTCTACGGCGATTCAGCAAATGGTGGCGATCGCCCGCGCCGTGGATATACAGGCGAAGATCCTGATTCTGGATGAGCCTACGTCCTCGCTGGACGATAACGAAGTGCAGCTGTTGTTCGATGTGGTGCGCGATTTGAAGAGCGCGGGCATGGGCATCATCTTTATTACCCATTTTCTGGATCAGGTGTACGCCATTTCGGATCGCATGACGATATTGCGCAACGGTCAGCTGATCGGCACCTACGGTATTGATGAAATCACCAAGCTGGAACTGGTCACGAAGATGATCGGCAAGGATATGGATGTGATCTTCAATCTGAAGCGCGCCGATGTACGTCCGGATGCGGAATACATGCTCACGGCGAGTCATCTGGGCATTCCGGGATCGGTGGAGGATATTTCGCTTTCGCTGAAGAAGGGCGAACTGATGGGCTTTGCGGGTCTGCTTGGCTCCGGCCGCACGGAAACGGCAGAAATGATCTTCGGCGCAAAGAAGGCCGTCAAGGGCGAAATGAAGGTAAAGGGCAAAACGGTTGAAGTCAAGCAGCCCTACAATGCCATGATGAACGGCATCGCCTTCTGTCCGGAGGATCGAAAGCGCGATGGCATCATCGCCGATTTGTCCATTCGCGAAAACATTATGCTGGCGATTCAGGCGCGGCGGGGATTTATGCATCCCATCTCCCGCGCGGAACAGAACGCGCTGGCGGATAAATACATCAAGGCGCTCTCCATCGCCACGCCGGACGCGGAAAAGAAAATCGGCGAACTTTCCGGCGGCAACCAGCAGAAGGTAATTCTGGCGCGCTGGATGGCGACCCATCCCGATGTGCTGATTCTGGATGAGCCCACGCGCGGCATCGACGTCGGCGCGAAGGCGGAAATTCAGCGTCTGATGCTGGAAATGTGCAACGACGGCGTATCGGTCATCTTCATATCGTCCGAGCTGGATGAAATCATTCGCTGTTCGAACCGCATCGAGGTTATGCGCGATCGAAAGAAGGTCGCGGAGCTGGACGGCGAAAACTGCACCCAGCAGATGATCTTGAATGTGATCGCGGAGGGTACGAAGGCAGGGGGTGACGAGGCGTGAAACGAAAGAAAATAGATTTTTCGCAGCTGATGCGATCCAAGATCACCTGGGCGGTGATTGCGGAAATGCTGATTCTGCTGGTGTGCCTGATCGTGCGCCCCGATTTCTTTAAAATCAGCTATCAGCCCAGCACGGGCATGCTGTACGGCAGTCTGATCGATATTCTGAATCGTTCGGCGGAAATCACGATCATCGCCATGGGCATGACACTGGTCATCGCGCTGGGCGGCACGGATCTGTCCGTCGGCGCGCTGGTGGCGGTATCGGGTGCGTTCGCGCTGAAGTTTATGCGCTGGGATCCCACCAATCCGCTCTATACCACGCCGGGCGATTACACGGTGTATCCGTTCGTCATCGTCATTCTGGTGCCGCTGGCGGTATGCCTGTTGATGGGCCTGTTCAACGGTTTGATGGTTGGCCAGCTGGGCCTGCAGCCGATTATCGCGACGCTGATTCTGATGGTCTGCGGCCGCGGCGTGGCGCAGATTCTGACCGACGGCAAGCAGTTTACCACGCTCTATTCGCCCTTCCGCTGGATCGGGCAGGGATCGTGCCTATGGCTGCCCACGCCGATTGTGATATCGGTAATCGTCGTGGCGGCGGTGGCGATCTTCGTTCGCAAAACGGCGTTCGGCACGTTTGTTGAATCCGTCGGCATCAACCGCGAAGCGTCCAGATTGTCCGGCATCAATGCAAAGCGCGTTATCTTCATCGTATTCGCGCTCACGGGTCTGCTCTCCGGCATTGCGGGTCTGATCTATTCCAGCCGCATCATGTCCAACGATTCCAACAACGCGGGCATCAACTATGAAACGGATGCGATTCTGGCGGTGGTTATCGGCGGCACCAGCATGTCCGGCGGTAAATTCTCGCTGGCGGGCACGGTGATCGGTTCGATCATCATCCGAACGATCGTAACGTTCGTTTATTACTTCGGCATTGCGTCGGAAGCGACAATGGCGTTCAAGGCGCTGATCATCGCGGTGGTTATCGTACTGCAATCCGAACCGGTGCGCAACTGGATGGCAAAGCGTGCAAAGATGCGTGAAACGAGCCGCGTAGCGGCGAAAGGGGGCGCATAATATGTCTGATCGTAAAATTACGCCCCGCCAATCCCTGATCGGCAGGCTGCTCAACCCCAAGTACATCATGGTGTACGCCACCGTCGGCATCTTTCTGATCATCTATATCTTCGGCGCGATCATGTTCGGCGGCGTGGGCTTTACAACGCTGCGTACGTTCGTTAATATGTTCGTGGATAACGCCTATTACGGCATATCCGCCGTGGGTATGACGATGGTGCTGATCACTGGCGGCATCGATCTGTCCGTCGCTTCGATCGCGTGCCTGACCGGCATGTTCATCGCCTATGGCAGCACCGTGCTGGGCATTCATCCCATCATATGTATGCTGGCTTCGCTCGTGATGGGCGTGGGTCTGGGCGCGCTACAGGGCGCGACGATCCATTACCTGAACGTACCGCCGTTCATCACGACGCTGACCGGAAACTTCCTCGCGCGCGGCGTATGTTCGCTGATCAGCCGCGAATCCATCTCCGTATCGCATCCGATGATCGACAGCCTTGCGGGCTTCAAGATTTATTTCAAGCATCTGGTGGATGGGGAATGGGTGAAGATCAAGCCCATCGCGTTTTTGAACCTGAACGTTCTGGTATTCCTCGCGATGATCATCATCGGTACGATCATCATGCAGAAGACCCGCTTCGGCAGAAACGTATATGCCATCGGCGGCAATGAACAGTCTGCCAGGCTGATGGGTCTGCCGGTCGGCAAAACGAAGGTGATCGTGTACGCGTTCAACGGCTTCTGCTCCGTAATCGCGGGCATCGCCTACGTGCTGGTGGTAAAATCCGGCTGGAATATGGCGCTGCAGGGCGGCGAACTGGAGGTCATCTCCTGCGCCGTTATCGGCGGAACGCTGCTTACCGGCGGCGTTGGCTACATGGTGGGCACGATGTTCGGCGTGCTGCTCAAATCTGTAATCCCCGCGCTGATTACCTTCGCGGGCAATCTGAATTCCTGGTGGGGCAAGATCGCGACCGGCGCGCTGCTGCTGCTGTTCATCTGCATTCAGCGCGCGGTGGTTACCTACTCCAACCGCAAAAAGGCTTCCTGAATAGAAGCAGGCATTGCCGTCCGGTTCATTGCAACCGGACGGCAAATTTTCGTTTTTATAGGGCTGGAAAATCATTTTTAATCGTGCTACAATGATGCGAAAGATTTGAACCGGAGGAAAATCAGCCTATGAAACGTGAAGAATTGTACGCCTGTATTCAGAAAAGGCAGTCGAATATCTGCCAGATCGCAGTAATTCAAAATGGAAGCGAGGTCTATTCCGCGGAATGGAACGGCTATCGCAAAACGGATTGCACGCACATCATGTCCGCTACCAAGAGCGTGATGGCGCTGCTCACGGGAATTGCGATCGATCGCGGCATGATCGGAAGCGTTGAAGATCGCGTGCTTTCCTATTTTCCGGAATACGCCGTAAAGCGCGGGGAAAAGACGATCCAGAATGTAACGATCAAACACCTTCTGACCATGCGCGCGCCCTACAAGGGAAAGGGCGATCCGTGGACGAAGGTCTGTTCCAGCGAAAACTGGACGAACGCTTCGCTGGATTTTCTCGGCGGCAGGCGTGGAATTACCGGAGATTTCGATTATCGCACCGTGTGCCTGCACATCCTGTCCGGCATTCTGGCGCGCGCGACCGGCATGAAAACCGTGGATTTCGCCAATCAGGCGCTGTTTCGTCCGCTGGGCATTCCGGATCACGAAAACTATTTTGCACATACGGCGCAGGAGCATAAGCATTTCACTACCGATCGCCAGCCGAAGGGCAATATCTGGTTTGCCGATCCGCAGGGACTGGGCACGCCCGGCTACGGGCTGTGTATGAGCGCCGCGGATATGGCGAAGATCGGTTTGCTCTGTCTGCAAAACGGCGCCTATGCCGGACAGCGCATCGTATCTGAAAAATGGATAGCGGAAATGACCGCGCCGCGCGCGGTGGAAAACGATTGGTTTCGCGGGATGTCCTACGGCTATCTCTGGTGGATCATTCATCCGGATCGGAATATCTATGCCGCCATCGGCAACAGCGGCAATGTGATCTACATAAATCCACAGAAGAACGTTGCTGCGGCGGTCGCATCGTATTTTAAACCCGCCGTGTTCGATCGCGTGGATTTTATCGAAGATGCATTGCTTCCGGCGCTGGATTTATAAATCGTTGAGATTTTCAAAGAGGGATTGAAGTATCCCAAACAATGGCTACAATAAGGGTATCGAGCGCTCGATGAGAATATTTCAGGAGGTTCAATATGAACGCAATCCAGGTATTTCCCATCGGAAAAATTGAAAATGCAGATGGCCATACAAGAATCGTATTGCAAAACGAATACGCCGCCGGACTGAAGGAACTGGCGGGCTACAGCCATGCGCTGGTGCTTTGGTGGATGGACGGCTGCGATAACGCGCGGGATCGAAGCACGCGCATTGAATGTAAGTCAATTTCTGATTGCAAAATATGGAAACGCAATGGGGATGGCATTTGCCGCGCCGCCCCCATTGCAAATTTTTATATTGAAATTTTTATAGATAAACTCTGCTGCACTTCGGGTGCGGAAGCATCTTATCTAATAGAGGCGGAAAGGAGCGGTGCGTATGCTGATATCTGCGATACTGGCGATTGAAAATGAAAGCGACCGGCAATTTATCGAACGCCTGTATGAACAGAATTACGGAATCATGCTGTACAAGGCGAAGGGGATATTGAAAAATCACGCGCGTGCGGAGGACGCGGTGCAGGCGGTCATGCTGCGCCTGATCGATCGGATCGATCTGCTGCGCGCCTGCAATGCATCTTCTGTGAAATCGTATCTGCTCACCTGCGTGCGCAATGAGGCCGTAGGTCAGCTGCGAAGGGAAGGAAAACGATATGCAGGCGATGCGGAGGAATACCTGCGCACGCTGCCGGACGACGGCGAACCCGTGGATGCATCCATCCTGTATCGCGAGCAGGTGCAGGCGCTGGTACGGGCGCTGAAAAGTCTGCCGGAGCGGGATTATCTGGCGCTTCGCATGAAGTACTATGAACGCATGGATGATGCGCAGATCGGCGCGCTGCTGGGAATTCAGGCGGATACCGTCCGATCAACGCTGAGTCGGGCGCGAAAAAGGGTACTTCAGCTTCTGAAGAAGGAGGGTGCACAATGAAGCGGAACGCATACATACCGGATCACAGCGCGGAAGCGCTGGCGGAAGAAAATCTGACCTCGCAGCTCAACCTCGCTTTTCAACAGATCGAACAGGAGGAAATGAACATGATGCGCAAAGAAATTCAGAATGTTTTTGATGCGCCGAATATGCGGCAATTTGAAAAGAAGCTTTCCAGCAGAATGCGCAGGGAACGGACGAAATCGGTGCTTTCGCATTCGCTTCCGCGGGCGCTGCGCGCGGCTGCCTGTATCGTTGTGCTTATTGCCATCGGTACGGGCATGGCGCTTGCGCTTTCGCAGGATGCACGCACGTGGGCGGCAGGCGTGCTGACGGGAACGGAGGTGGATGATGGGTTCTTTACCGATCCCGTTCCTGCCGAAATTACCGATGGCACGGTTTATGAGGATCGGCTGCTGTTGGTGGAAAATCATGAGGCGCTCTCGCTTCGCGAAGGCACAGAAGCGGAGCCGGTGCGCTATACCTGGAGGGACAGGGGCGCGCGCAGACTGATGAACATTGAAGTGACCGATGGAACGATCTATGCGCTCTACGACGAGGGCTTTGTCATGGATGAGGATGTGGTCGAAGGCGGCGATACGGGCGCATACAAAACATCGTGGGGATATTTTGATGCGATCGGCCTTGGGCGCATTCAGCTTTCGCAGGATGGAACGTTTACCGTGGAGCCGCTCGCCGTACTGGACTGCGATATGCTGTTTGTGAAAGATGCAAAGAACTGCCGTCTGGATCAGATTACGTCCGGCAACGGAAGCATCTATTTTACCACGACCTGCAGTACGAGTCCAGACGGCTATTTCGGATTTGGCGGAAAATACTACAGCGAACGGCTGTTCCGCATCGATCTTTCAAATTATGCGCTTACGGAACTGGAATCGCCCACGGGCAGTGCGATTGATCTCTGCTACCGGCTGTTCGGCGATGGCGCGGCGTATGTCGCCGTAAAAAATCCCGCGCGCATTTATCGCATCGAAGCGGATGACAGCTATACGAGGATGGCGGAATTTGATCCCGAACAGCATCCGAACAGCTATGCCTATGATTCCGAAACCGATACGCTGCACTATCAGCTGGACAGCGCCGCATACGCGGCCGCGCATTTTGATATCTCGAATGCCCGCCGCGCGGCGATTACCGGCGGAACCGGCGGGCGCGGCGCGCTGATCGGTCAGAACAGCTATGTGATCATCGAAGCAAGCGGGACGTATTGCGAGGTGTTCGATCTCGATACAGCGCCCGACGATTTAACGGAGCTGATCGTGGGCAAGGGAATCGATACGTATTTAAGCGTGGACGTGCGCGCACAGAATCCAACGCTTACCTTGACGGAGGATCCCGCGCTGCAGGCGCTCTACGCGGAAGGCTCGAATGCGGATACGCCCGCGCTGTACGCACAGCAGCTGATTTCCGGCGAAGCGAAGGCGGATATCGCAGCGCTTGATAGCGAAGCGGACGCGGCCCTGAAGGACGCGGGCTGGGGAATGCCCATCGCGGATGAAGCGCTGCGCGCCGAGATCGACGTAATGCCAGAGGGCGTGCGAAGCTATGTTACGAAGGATGGCGCGTACATCGGCATTCCGCGCGGAATGACCATCTATTCCGATGTGGCGATCAGCCCGATCAACTGGGATCGCGCAAACCTCGGAGATTATCCCGAAACGTGGCTGGAGCTGCTGGAAAAGCTGGGTGCGTTCTCGCGCAGCACAGAAGCGGCGGAATTTGAAATCTGTGCGCCCGATCCGAACATGCGGCAGGGACTTCTGGCACTTCTGGCGGACGGATTTGCCCGCAGCTGGAAATCGCGCGGCGCAGATATGGATTTTGGCGGCGCGGATTTCAGAAGCGCGCTGACCGCCTATGCAGATATAGATTTTGACGCGCTGAAATACAGCGAATACGAAGGCTGGAGCATGGAAGAACAGCCGCTGATCAGCTTATCCGGCGGCGGGGATTATGATCCGCTGTACCGGTTTGACTTCTGCGATGAGCACACGCTGAAGATTCATGCGGATGATACGCCGGTCAGCCGTGCGACCTGTAGGATCGTGCGCATAAATCCCGACACCGATTCAGAACAGGCGGCGTATGATTACCTGCGCGCCGCAATTCAAACGGATGAAAATTACAAATTCGATCGCCTGCGCTATGATTTTGAAACGCCGGCGGCGGAGCTTGCCGCCTTCACCGGCGGAATGGTGACCATGGCGCAAATCATGGATTGTAGATACGCTGCCGGCGATGTCTGGATATCCGATATGAGTTACGCAGCACGAAATCGCCGAAGCGAAGCGATCAACGCCTATCTGAACGGCGAAATCACTGCCGAAGCGCTGGGAGAGCAGCTCAATACAATCTACGGCGAATAATGGTGAAACTAAAATGGGGACGGAGCGATAAACTGCTCCGTCCCTTGATTCGTCTATGGCTTACGCTTTGCGAACCTTCGGGCCTTTGGCGGTATCTTCGATTACGTAGCCCTTTTCCAGCACCTCGGCGCGGATGCGGTCGGCCTCGGCGAAGTTCTTTGCCTTCTTGGCTTCCACGCGCGCCTGCACCAGCGCCTTGATATCTTCGGGCGTCGCATCGTATTCCTTCGAAAGCAGCCCCAGTACGTCGGTCATGATGGACAGCTGATGCAGTCCTTCCTCCAGCACTGCCTTGCAGGGCGCGTTCGCGTCGGTAAACATGGTGTTCATTTCGCGCACATATTCAAATACCACGCCCAGCGCGTCCGCGGTGTTCAGATCGTCGCACATCGCATCATCGAATTTATCGACGTACTGCTTCGCACGTTCGATGAAGGCGATTTCATTTTCGTTCATTTCCCGTTCCGGCGCGCTCTCCAGCATGAACAGCGCGTTGTTTCGCGCGGTGTACATGCGATCCAGCGAATTCTTCGCCGCCATAATCAGATCGCGGCTGAAGTTGATCGGGCTTCTGTACTGCGCGGACAGCAGGAACATGCGCACGGCTTCCAGATCATATTCCTTTGCGATATCGCGCACGGTGAAGAAATTGCCCGCGGATTTGCTCATCTTCTTATTATCCACATTGATGTGGCCGTTGTGCATCCAGTACTTCGCAAACGGTTTGCCGGTTGCGCCCTCGGACTGCGCGATTTCGTTTTCGTGGTGGGGGAAGATCAGATCCACGCCGCCGCAGTGAATATCAAAGGTTTCGCCCAGATACTTCATGCTCATCGCGGAGCATTCGATGTGCCAGCCGGGGCGACCCATGCCCCACGGGGATTTCCACGCGGGTTCGCCGGGCTTCTGTCCCTTCCACAGGGCGAAATCCATCGGATGGCGCTTGATATCACCCACTTCGATGCGCGCACCGGATTCCAGATCATCCAGATTCTGACCGATCAGCTTGCCATAATTGGCGCGGTACGCCTGCGTATCGAAATATACATCGCCGTTGTCGGTGGGATACGCCAGCCCCTTGGCTTCCAGCTTTTTGATCAGGCCGATGATTTCGCCGATGTGCTTCGTGGCGCGCGGGTGTACGTCCGCGGGCTTTACGCCCAGCGCGGCGGCGTCCTTGAAATATTCGGCGATGTAGCGCTCCGCGATCGCTTCTACGGTGGTGTTTTCTTCGTTGGCGCGGCGGATCATCTTATCATCGATATCGGTAAAGTTCTGCACGAACTTCACTTCATAGCCCAGATGCGTAAGGAAGCGGCGCAGCGTATCGAAGATCACGAACGGGCGCGCATTGCCGATGTGGAAATAGTTGTACACCGTGGGGCCGCAGGCGTAAATGCCCACCTTGCCCTCGTGCACGGGGATCATGGGTTCCTTTTTGCGGGTCAGCGTGTTGTATACGTACATCGTTTTCATGATGAATCCCTCCCGATTCAAAATAACGCGGCCACACCTCCCAACAGAGGCGTGGCCGCGGTTCCACTCTGTAAAAACTCATCCTCGGCGATAACGGACCGGATCCGTTTTCCATTACGGAAAAATGCTCCCGGGCGCACATTCGATTCCATCCCAGCCGCGCTCGCTCTCAGCCCGTGACGAACGCTCTCTTGGGCGGCTTGGAACCTACTATTCCCGTTCAATGCAACCTGATTTTAGCACAGCGGCATGTGCTTGTCAAGCGAAGAATGCTCGCCGGACAGCAGAATTCCGCGCAGATGTTCATGAATTTTGCCGTTGGTCGCCAGCACGTTTCCGGTAATCAGCGCATCTTCGCCATCGCGCCAGCCGGTAACCACGCCGCCCGCTTCACGCAGGATGATCACGCCCGCCGCGATATCGTAATTGTGAATGCACAGTTCAAAAAATCCCTCGGCGCGGCCGGTGGCGACGCTGCACAGATCATACGCCGCCGATGCGGTTCTGCGCAGATCGCTGTAGGCGCGGGTCACGGCGTGCAGCCGCGCCATCACATAATCGTTCGCCCAATCCACGCGGTGGCAGAAGGAAATGTGCAGAAACGAATTGCGCGGAACGGATTCATCCGATACGTGAATGGGCTTTCCGTTTAAGTATGCGCCGCCGCCGGCAAGCCCCGTCCACATTTCATTCGTATAGGGGCAGAACACGCAGCCCAGCTTGATATCGCTGTCCAGCTCGTAGGCGATGGAGATCGTATAGGTGGGGAAGCCCTTGAAGAAGTTCGCCGTTCCGTCGATGGGATCTACGATCCAGCGGCCGCGGCAATGTCCCTGCTCGCCCTCTTCTTCGCCCAGAAAGCTGTCCTCCGGACATTCGGATAACAGAATCGAACGAATCAGTTCTTCGCTCTTGATATCCATTTCGGTGACAAAATCATTTTCGGCCTTATGGCGCGCCGGTGTGTGCGGATGGGCGAGCAGCATTTCGCCCGATGTGCGCGCGGCGCGCTCCGCAAGCTGCAATTTTTCTGCAAGTGAAAGCATTTGTATCCCTCCAAAAAAGTAGTGGAAAACTACGCCAATCTATGCTATAATTATACTGCACCAATGGTGCAGTTTACAGCAGGAGGATGTTACGTTTTATGAAAATGGTTTCCTGGAATGTGAACGGATTGCGCGCGGTGATTGGCAAGGGCTTTTATGAAAGCATGGCGCAGCTGGACGCGGACATCATCTGTTTGCAGGAAATCAAGATGCAGAAGGGGCAATACAACGTTGAAATGCCCGGCTATCATATGATTTTCAACAGCGCCGATAAAAAGGGCTATTCCGGCACGGCGGTATTTTCGCGCGTGCCCATGCAGAGCGAAACCTGCGGCATCGGAATCGATCTGCACGATCATGAGGGGCGCGTGATTACCTGCGATTTGGGGGAATGCTATCTGGTGTGCTGCTATACGCCCAACGCGCAGGAGGGTTTAAAGCGGCTGGAATACCGGATGCAGTGGGAAGATGATTTTCGCGCGTATTTAAAGCGGCTCGACGCGGAAAAGCCGGTGGTGCTCTGCGGCGATCTGAACGTGGCGCATCAGGAAATCGATATCAAAAATCCAAAATCGAATCGCAAAAATCCGGGCTTTACCGATGAAGAACGCGGCAAAATGACCCAGCTTCTGGCCGCCGGATTTACCGACAGCTATCGCTATCTGCATCCGGATACGGTAAAATACAGCTGGTGGAGCTACCGCTTTCAGGCGCGGGAGCGGAACGCGGGCTGGCGCATCGATTATTTCATCGTGTCCGACCGCATCCGCGATCGCATTCAGGAAGCTGAAATTCACAATGAAATCCTGGGCAGCGATCATTGCCCCGTATCCATCGTATTGAACTAGAGGAGTTATGCATGAAAAAGAAGATCAAATCGGCGATCCCGATCTACGCCGCGGCGGCGGTCTGGCTGCTGCTGGGGTTGATCTGCCCCAAAATGCTGCTGAAGATATGGTTCTGGCCAATCGCGGCGGCGCTTTCTGCGGCGGCGTATTTCGTCGCGCAGAAATTCTTTCCGGGGCGCGAAGCGGTTCAGTCCGGCGATCGCAATGTAGACGCGATGATCGAACAGGGCAGATCGCAGCTTGCGCGGCTGAAGGCGGCGAATGATGAAATTCCGGATGCGGATATTTCCGCGGCACTGAATCGCATGACGAACGCGGGCGAGGCGATATTCGGCGTTCTGGCGCGCGATCCGAAGCAGATGCAGGCGGTGCGCAAATTCATGAATTATTATCTGCCCACGGCGGATAAGCTGATGCAATCCTATCGCCTGATGCGCGATACAACGCCCGTGAGCGAAAATATGGCGCGCGCGATGGAAAGTATCCGAAAGAGCCTTTCGATGATCGCCGATGCGTTTGAAAAGCAATTGGATAATCTATACGGCGATCGGGCGCTGGATATCGAAACGGATATCGATGTGCTGGAAACGCTGATGCGCGCGGACGGACTGATCGGCCGCAGCGCGATGGGCGAACAGAACGGCGCGGATGATTCGAAAATTACGATGCAGTCCGGAAGATAATCACAACCGGAATTACGAAGCAAACAATTGAATGAAGAAATGGGAGGAAACATCAAATGTCCGATGAAATCAAGCTTACCCTGAATCCCGTTATGAATACCGCGGCAGCCGTGGAGGAAGCGCCCGAAGCGCAGGCAGAAGCCGAAGCGGAGGCCGTTGCCAGGCAGGTGCAGGAGGACGCGCAGAAAACGCAGCAGTTCACGCCCGAAGAACAGAAAACGATCGATGAATTTGCAAAGCAGATCGATGTTACCGATTCGAACGTCGTATTTTCCTACGGCGCGGCGGCGCAGCAGAACATTTCCCAGTTTTCCGATAGCGCGCTGAAGAACGTAAAGACCAAGGATCTGGATACGATCGGCGATCAGATCGCGCAGCTGGTAACGGAGCTTCGCGGCTTCGATGTGGATGAAGAGGAATCCAAGGGCATTTTCGGCTTTTTCAAAAAGCATCGCGAAAGCATTTCCACGATGAAGGCGAAGTATGATGACGCCGAGGTCAATGTAAACCGCATCGTGGAAGCGCTGGAG
>CAKUKP010000013.1 GCA_934663625.1 uncultured Clostridia bacterium | reverse complement strand
CTCCGTCCCTCAAGATCGCGTTTACTCTCTCAGAATCTGACTGTTCTTTTTCGATCTCCATCTTCCGATGTCAATCTGATTTACATTTCTTCACTGTATCGTTTTCAAGGATCGACGCGCTTTGTTTGATGTACTCTCGCTCAACGCAGGATTTATTATACCAAATGGGCACATGTTTGTCAAGCCCTAATTTTCCTTTTTTTCTGTTTTTTCAAACACCAGATATGGCGTATTTTGGATGCAAAGCACCCACATGTTGTATAAAACGGGCAAAATCGCCCTACTGCGACGCATTTTTCGCTTTGTTAAGAATAAAAGTACGTGTGAGATAAATCAGCGCCGGTACTGCGCAGAGCAGCGCGCAAAGCATCGAAAACGCGAACGCATCCGGACAGAATCCCACATTATCCGCTTCGATCCATGCGCAGCGCGCGCCGATGGCGCACAGGCACGCGCACATGCCGCGGCAGAGCAGCACATCGCGCCAGCCGATTCCCGTGCTCCGAAGCGCGCGCACGTTCTGCGCACAGATGCACACGCCGGTGAAACCGATCGCCGCGCCGACCAGCATGGGTTTCAGCGAAAGTTCCGTCTCCGCGAGCTGTGCAAGCCCGCCGGGCAGATCCGCAAACGCCGTGAGCATCGTACCGCCGACCAGCGCTGCCGATGCGACGGCGAACACCACCATATAGCCGCACACGACCAGAATCGCCTCCACCGCGCTGCGAACCGCGCCCGTTTTTTCGGAAGCGGGGAGCGCGGGCAGAGGGCTGGGATCATCCGCCACGCATATGCGGAACATCAGCATCAGCGCAAGCTGCGCCGCCGCCTGCACCAGCGCCAGACGCGCGCCCAGCCGCGCGCTGCCCAGCACGGAAGCGCCCACGCCGCCGATCAGAAAGGCGGGACTTACGCCGGTGATCGCGGGCAGAAGCCGCCGAAGCTGGCCGACGTTCAGCCCCGCGCCATCGCCGATGCGCCGCGCCGCCATCGCACCGCCCGGCGAACCTGCGATCATGCCGATCACCGCGGCGGGCGCGGCGCTGCCGGGCAGATCGAACAGGCGCATCGCGCGGCGGAACAGGCGATTGTACGCCGCGCACGCCGCATCGCCCGTAATCAGCGGCATCAGCGCCAAAAATGGAAAGAGCGCAGGCGCGACCGATTCAAACCACATGCGCATGGCGCGCTGCGCCGCATCCACGCACATCTGCGGCTGCGCGATCATCGCAATCATCAGTCCTGCACCGCAATAAAACCCGATCCGTTTCCAAAACCTGCGCGCCAGCATAACAACACCTCCGGCGCTATAATATGCGCCGAAGGTCAGGATGTTGACAAAGTCAACAGACTGCAGACCCTGAAAAACGCCGCAAGACAAGGAAACAAGGACTGCAAATGAGGGCGCATACATAGACGTATGTAACCGATTTTGCAGTCCTTGTTGACGATGGAAGCAGGGATTTCAACTTCGTAAGAAGTTGTTCAGAAAATCCCTGCGGTTGCGGCGTTTAGCAGAGGTCTGTTCTCCGGCGCTACTGTATGCGCCGAAGGTGAAAACATTCTATTTTATTTGCTGGTAGAGCCGAATCCGCCCGTGCGAACGCCGTCGGCTTCATCATTGACGGTGATTCCGAACGGCAGGAACAGCCCCTGCGCGAAGGCTTCGCCCTTTTTGACGTGCAACGTTTTGCCCTCTCGATTGGCGTTGATCAGTTTCACGAAGATATGGCCTTCGTTATCCGCGCCATAATAATCGGAATCGATCACGCCGACCGTATTGTACAATTGCAGGCGATATTTGAAGCCCTGACCGGAGCGCGGCAGGAGCAGCAGCACCCAGCCCGGTTCGATGCGCGCGCGCAGACCGGTGGGCAGCTTGATGACTTCGCCGGGCGCGAGATCGAATTCCAGCGGGGAATAAATATCATACCCCGCCGAACCGGACGTGGCGCGGCGCGGCAGCATCAGTTCATCATACGGGTTCGCCGCAGGAAAATCCCACGCGGCATCGAACTGCGCGCGGCTGACCAATTGAAATTCTGCGATACGCTGCATTTTCCGAAATTCCTTTCCTGCATCCAACCATCCATATAAGATGAAAGGGACATTCTTTCGAATGTCCCCATTGAATCCGGCGGCGACCTACCCTCCCGGGCCGTTGCCAGCCAAGTACTATCAGCGTGCTGAGGCTTAACTTCTGTGTTCGGTATGGGAACAGGTGGATCCCTCAGGCTATTGCCACCGGAAAACTTGACAGGGGATATTATAGCACAAATGCGCCGCCGCGTCAAGCATTTGATTTTGGAGCGAAGCGGTCAGGTTAAAAATTGCAAATCTGCTTCCAAACGTGAGCCAAATGCACCGCTGAACACGTCTTACAGGTGTTGATCGATCGACAAGTTCACAAAGGAGGAGCGCCGCGATGGATGAAAAGGAATTTGAACAGCGGGTTCGCGCATGTACGCAGAAGCTGTTTCGCATATGCTATGCCCTCCTGTCGGAAAGGGCGGATCGCGACGACGCGATTCAGGAAGCGCTGATCAAGGCATGGCGGCGGCGCGGAACGCTGCGGGATTCGGCGTTGTTTGAAGCATGGCTGACGCGCATCGCGATCAACGAATGTAAAAACATCCTTCGGCGCAGAAAATACGCGCCCACGGCAGAGCTGGACGAATCCATCCCCGCGCCGCGCGACGCAAGCCCCGATCCGGCGCTGCGCAACGCGCTTCGAAGCCTGGATTTGAAATTGCGACTGCCTATGGTTTTACATTACGTGGACGGATACACGATCGCCGAAACCGCCCGCATTCTGGGCGTTCCGACAGGAACGATCAAGCACCGCCTGCAGCGGGCGCGAACCATTTTGAAAGAACAGTTAAAGGAGGAATAGAGCCATGAACCGACGGATGAACGATGCGTTTCCTCCTGTGGATGCAAGCTTTGAACGCGGCATGGAGCGCGCGTTCAAAGCGATCAGAGAGGAGAACGATATGCGCAAATTTAAAAAGGCGCGGCGCATCGCCGTGATCGCCGCCATACTGATTCTGATGACGACCGCGATCGGCTTTGCAACCGGACTATTTCAATCTGCCTTTTCCCGAATGCAGACCGAGGGCTACGCGGGCAGCCCGCAGACCGATTATGAAAAGCTGGACGGCATGGCGAACCGGCAGAATTCCAGTCAGACGGTACAGTTTTCCAACGCTTCGGCGTCTCTTACGCTGGAGCAATCCTATTACAACGGAGAACAGCTGGCGATCGGTTGGATGCTCAAAAGCGACGGTGCGATAGAATTTTTCGAAAGGGACGATCCGCGCTTTGCGCAGGCGCATCCCGCCCAATGGACGGAAACCATCGACGGCGTTGAACAGCTTCGCGTTGAAAATATCAACGCGGAGCAGCGGTTCTCGCCCGAAATCCTCGGCGCAATCCGCGATCGGATTGAGGATAAGCGCTGGGCGGGCGTTTTCTGGTACGATGTGTGGATGGGCGACGGCGTTTGGATTCCGGATGCGCCGAGTCACGAAACCGGCTGGGACGGCAGCACCATCGAATCCGACGTTACGCGCCTGCAGCCCGCAACGGATCGAAGATGGGAGCGTGTTGGCGCATCGCAGCGCTATTTTGAATGCGAAACGCCGCTTCCCGCCGCCGCGCACGATCAGCAGACGCTGCAGATCGAATGCAGCGTATACATGCGCCCCACCTGGCTGTGCTACGAAGGGGAAATCGGCAATTTGCAGACCTACATCGGCTACGGCGAAACGGAAACGCGCACGGTGCGCTTTGAAATTCCGCGCGGCGGCGATTATCAGGAAACGACGTATCATCAAACGTCGGTATTCCCGAACCACACCGCAAATATTTCCATCCGGATGACGCCGATTTACGCGCAGATCAGCATCGAAAACCACATTCCGGAAGCTTGGCGGCAGGCGTGGGCAAAGCACGATGGCTATTATGTGCCCCCGCTGAATCTGGACGCGGATTGCGCTTTTAATTATGAAATCTGGGTGCGCCGCGATGGCGAAATGTACATGGCGCTGGATTTGCTGGATGATCCCAACGGGATCGAACGGCTGCGCGGACAATTCGTCATTCCCGACGGCGCTTCGGAAATCATTCTGCGCCCCGTTTATGCAAATACCGGCGCGCACGCCGACGAGGATGTTGTTTTGGAGGTTGGGTAAGGGGTAGGGGCTACGCTCTCTCCCTCAGTCACCTTCGGTGACAGCTCCCTCCCAGAGGGAGCCGAGGAAACGCAAAGGAGCCGCTGCAGAAACAAAAATCTGCAGCGGCTCTTTCTTTATGAATTTCCGGCGCATTGACTGCGCTTGCCGCGCGCGAGGGCGGCGGCGATGGACGGGACGGGGCACAGGGCGAACGCGGCGGCGACATCCAGAATCGAATGCTGCTTTAAGAACACGGTGGATGCGCAGATCAGAGCCGCAGCGACCGTAAAGGCGATTTTCCAGCCCGGCGTACTGGTACTGCGGCAATGATAGGAGGTCAGCAGCACCGCCATCGTGCCCAGCACATGGATGGACGGGCAGACGTTGGTATTGGTATCGAATTGATAGAATTGCGCCATGAACCGCGTGAGCAGATTATCGCGTTCAAACGCGGCGGGGCGCAGATTCTGGCAGGTGGGCCAGATCAGATAAATGGCGATCGTGATCGAATAGGTGATAATGATAAAGCGCATCATATACCGAAACGCATCGATATCATACAGAAGCGTATAGAGGATCATGCCGATCATATACACAAACCAGAACAGATAGGGGATCACGAACCATTCGCAGAACGGGATCAGATCATCCAGCCGGCAATACATCGCCGTATAATGATCCACGGCGTAGAACCGTTCTACAAACATGAACAGCAGACCGTACACCGGCCAGTACAGCAGCAGCAAAAGATGCTTGAATTCATTGCCGGTGAGGTTGTGCAGCCGAAGCTTTCGATAATCAATCGCAGGCTGCCAGCGATTCTTCCGTTCCTTCTTCGTCATCTGTGTACTCCGTAAGGCTTTTCATCGTATTGTATATGATCTGCGCGGAATTGCGCTTCGCCAGATCCCAGAGGCGGTTTGCCATTTCGCCGCGACGCGCCGCATCGCGCGTGAGCGCGCGGCACGCATCGGCGAGCGCTTCGGCATTCGCGCCGGTTATCGCGCCGCCGCGGCGGATAAACAGCGCGCGATTGTATTCTTCGCACCCCGCGACCGCATCGATCAGCACCATCGGCAGATTCTTCGCGGCGGCTTCGCTCACGCTGATGCCGCCGGGCTTGGTAAGATACAGATCCGCGCAATCCATCATCGCGCCCATATCATCGACAAAGCCCCGAATATGCACGTTGCGCGCATTTTTGTACCTGCGCTGAAGCGACCGCATCCTGCGTTCGTTGTGGCCGCAGATTACGGTAATTTCCCAATCTTCGGGCAGGGTGGGCTGCAGCTTGCGCAGGAGCTTTCGCATCGGCCCGCAGCCGATGCTGCCGCACATCATCAGAAGATGGCGATGCGCGGGATCGATTCCGGAAATCGCGGCGGCTTCTTCCCGACTGCGCGCGCGATAGAACATCTGGCGCACCGGAATGCCGCTCGCCACCAGCTTTTCCGCGGGGATATTCGGGCTTTCGAAATCGCCGGTCAGAATATCATCCGGAATGAAATAGCGATCCAGCGCACTATCCTTCACGCTGGGGCTGCACGTATAATCGGTGGCGACGAAGCCGGTCGCCAGTTCGGTTGGATGCCGCCTGCACATTTCCGTGAGCACCAGCGCGGGGAACACGTGCGTACAGATCACGCAATCGAACTTTTCCGCCTGGATATACGCATACAGGCGATCCGCGCCGCGCGTGATCAGCCGGTACACGATCGAGCCTTTATGAAATACGGTGGGATGGCGTTCCGCGCACTTATAGCCGTATTTGAAAACCAGCGGCAGATGGCGATACACAAAGGAATGCCCCCACGAGGCAAATTTCGATGCGACGGGCGAAATGAACGCCAGTCCATCGCGCACGACGCAGCGCTGATTTTGCGATTCGAAATATTCCGCGATCGCCTTCGCGCAGGAATTGTGCCCTTCGCCGGTATTGCCGCTGAGGATCAGCGCCGCCATCTTGGGCGGGTGATTTTCATTGATCGAATTCGCCGCCTTTTGCCTTGCGATGCGCTCCTCCCGCTGCCGCATCCGCGCATAGAGCGCAACGAGCCGCGGACGATTGTACCGCTGAATCAGCACGAACGGGAAATTCAGCACCGTGGCATAGAAAAAGGACGTAATCCAGCCTTCGATTTCCGGACAGATCACGATGCAATACAGACCCGCAAGGCTGTTCATGCAATGAATGAACTCCGCCACGCAGGTTTCCTGAATCATTCGGGGCATTTTTTCGCTGGAATTGGATGTAATGCGCTTGGCAGGCATCATGAACGGCAGAATGCGGCTCATATCCGGCACGCGATTCTGCCATTTCTGGATACGCAGCTTTTCATAAATTTTGCCGTTGTTTTCAAATGAAAACGCCCGATAGGGGAACCAATCGGCACGGAACCATTTCTTGGGCAGCGCTCTGCCCACAAAGAAGGATAATACGCTGATTGAAATCAGATACCAGAAGCATTTCCGTAAACCCACGACGCACCTCTCGGCTCTGCGGCAGATCGATTCTGCGGCAGATATTATTTATCAAAGGCTCTATTGATGATCGCCTTGACGTTCTGCACGGTATAGAGCGTAAACGACATCAGCATGATGCCGATGCACACGCAAACCATGATCACGGACACCGTTTGCGGAATATTGTACCAGATCAGATGCACCGCCATCATCGCATACAGGGAAACGGTGGTCAGCTTGCCGTGCCATACCGCACCCTTGACGGTGCTGGTGCGTTTGATGGAGATCAGGCCGGTGATCGCCGTGCAGACTTCCTTCACCACCAGCAGAATCAGCGGATAGATCATATAGCGAAAGCGCGAAACGAAGCAGAACAGCATCGCCGCCTGCGTAAGCTTATCCGCGACGGGATCGAACGCCTTGCCGAAATCGCTGACCATATTGAATTTGCGCGCGATGATACCATCCGCCACATCGGTAATGCCCGACAGGATCAGAACGATCAGCGTGCCCCGATAATCCTTCTTTTCGACGTACAGCCAGATGATCACCGGAATCAGCAGAAGCCGAAACAGGGACATCAGGTTCGGGATGGTCAGTATTTTCTTTTGATACTTGTTCGTGCTGTCGCTCATGTACGAACGGCCTCCGCCCTTGCAATTTGTACCTTCATTATACCGCGGCAATGGAAACTCAAGATCAACTGAATGTCAAATTTTGTTGAAGCAGCCCCGTGCGCGCGCAGGATCAGTACTTTTCCAGAATGCGCCGGACGGCTTTGCGCAGGTCGCTCCGGCACGTGCGCCGGATGCGATCCATATCCGTATCCTGCGTACAGGCGACGGCGCTGCAGACGCCGCAGGCGCGCATGTTTTCCCAGCCTTCGCCCAGCGATCCGCACACCGCCACGCAGGGCACGCCCGCGCGCATACAGCGCATGCCCACCGCGCAGGGCACCTTTCCGTTTATGCTCTGCGCATCCATTCTGCCCTCGCCGGTGATCACAAGATCGGTATCCGCCAGCAGATCATCAAACCGCGCCGCATCCAGCACCAGCTGCGCCCCGGGGACGAGCCTGCCATGCAGAAACGCGATCACGCCCGCGCCCAGTCCGCCCGCCGCGCCCGCGCCGGGGATATCGGCGATCGCGGGATCGATGCGCCCGATCAGGTTTTCGAGCCCGCGCTCCAGAATATCGTATGTATCGGCGGTCACGCCCTTCTGGGGGCCGTACACCGCCGTCGCGCCGCGCGCGCCGAGCAGCGGATTATCCACATCGCACGCACAGGTGACGGGCAGATCAAACGGCGCGTCCGGCGGCAGCACGCGCGCGACCGCGCGCATATTCGCGGCAGCCGGTTCCACACATTTTCCATTCGCATCCAAAAACCGAAAGCCGATTGCCGCCGCCATGCCGATACCCATATCGTTGGTGGCGCTGCCACCGATGCCCAGCAGAATTTCCCGCGCGCCGCGCGCACGCGCGTCCAGCAGCATTTCGCCCACGCCATACGTGGTTGCATGCAGCGGATCGCGCGCGCCGCCCAGCAGCGGAAGCCCCGCCGCCTGCGCCATTTCGATTACCGCCGCACCGGAGGGCAACATTCCATAGCGCGCGCGCACGGTTTCGCCCAGCGGCCCCGTTACGGGGATTTCCACCATTTCGCCGCCCAGCAGGCGCACGAGGCAATCCGTGATTCCCTCGCCGCCATCCGCCATGGGCAGCATGCGCACATTCGCGTTCGGATTGATTTCCAAAATCGCGTCGCGCGCGATTTCGCACACCTCATATGCATCCAGCGTGCCCTTGAACGAATCGGGCGCGATCAGGATATTTTTAATCTTCATATATTCAATCTTCGTAGACCGAGCAATCCGCCTGCGGCAGATCGAACGCGGGCATCAATTGCAGCTTGAACAGGTTGCGCGCGTGCTTTTCATCGATGCTGCGGCGGGTTTCCGCATCATCGCACGCGCCGGTGCGGATGTAGCGATCCAGCACGGCGTAGGTGAAGCCCAGATTATCCTCGTCCGTCTTTCCGCACAGGCCGTCGATCGGCGGCTTTTCCACGAATTTATCCGGCAGACCCAGCGCGCGGCCGACCGCCTTGACCTCCTGCACCGTCAAATGCGAAAGCGGCGAAAAATCGCCCGCGCCATCGCCGTAGCGCGTAGCGTAGCCCACGTAATCCTCGGACAGATTGCAGGTGTTCGCCACGCGGCCGTTCCGGCTCTGCGCCACGGCGTACACCGCTGCCATGCGCAGACGCGGCGGCAGATTGCAGGTGGTCTGCGCAGTGATTTCGCCCAGCTGCGCAAGCTGGTTCATCATGCCCGTATACGCATCGTGGATGTTGACCACGTAATTTTCAATGCCCAGATGCGCCACCAGATCGCGGGACACATCGATATCAAACTGTTCGCCGTTCGGCATCAGCACGCCGATCACGCGATCGCGCCCCAGTGCCTCCACGCACAGCGCCGCCGTGACGGAACTATCCTTGCCGCCGGAAATGCCCAGCACGGCATTGCAGCCCTTGCCGTTTGCCTCAAACCAATCGCGAATCCACGCGACGATATCATTCTTGACCTTTTCCGCATTGAACTTCATCTGTTTTCCCTCCATTTTTATCGTTTGAAAAGTACGAGGGGATCGCCCTCGGGAATCGCCTGTACATCCTGCGCGTATTCCGCGCCCGTCAGATCGGATGTGATCTGCAGATACCAGCTTACGCGCGCCTTCAGATACAGCGCAAGCTCGGCAAAGGATACGCCGCCATCGTAATTCAGATCCGCGCCCATCGTGCCGCGCGCGCCGCGATCGATGCTCCAGCCCGCGCCGTCGCACAGCGCCCGCACGAACGCCGTGGTCATCGTGCCCGCCTGCGCGCTTTCGTTCAGCGCGATGCGGTAACTGTCCTGATCCTGCGCCGCCGAACAGATCACGCGGTATTTGCTGCCGGTGATGGGGCCATCGGCGAACGCATCCTCCACGCCGCGCGTCCATTCGGTATAGATCGCGCCGCCGCTGGCGCAGCAATCCAGCAGCACGATCACGCGCCCCTTGACGCGCCGCAGTTCGCGCTCCAGATCGCGCGCGCTGAGCTGGGATCCATCGGTAAATTCAAAAAAGCTCATGCCGCCCGCGTAATGGCCGTGGCAGGTGATGTAGATCAGCGAAACATCCTGATCCGCCGCGCGTTCGAAGGTTTCGCGAATCGCCGCGATGAATTCCGCGCGGGAGGAATCATATTCCGTGCGCACGGCGTACGCCTGATCCGCATCCATGCGCATCGTGGAGAGCAGCGATTCCAGCGCGCGCACGGATTCTTCCGATCCGCCGCGCACCGCGCCGACGGAGGACGGATAATCCTGCTGGCTGACCAGCAGCGCGCGATAGCGCACCGGCGCGGGCGTGACAGTGACATGAAACACCGCCGAAACCGTGCCTTCGCCGTTGCTCGCGCGGATATTGGCTTCGCCCTCGGACAGGGCGTGCAGCGTGCCATCCTCATCCACATCGGCGCACGGATCGTCCGATTGATAGTACACGCGCTTATCGGATGCGTTCGCGGGCGTATAGGTCAGCTGCAGCTTCACATCCTCGCCCGCCGCCAATTCAATTTCGCTCTGCACCGGCGCAATTCCTTCCAGCGGCACAAACGTAATATCCACGCTGCATTCCGCGCTGCCGTGCGCGCCGTAGGCGATGATCTTCGCCGTGCCCGCCCGCAGCGCGTACACCTCGCCCGCCTGCGAAACGCGCGCGATTTCCGGATCGTCCGACCGCCACAAGAGCGGCGCGCCGGTGATCTGATCCGCGATCCGCAGCACGCTGCCCGCCGTGGCGGAATAGCGTTCCTGCGCAAATTCCAGCGCCTGATCGGTTTTTTCGGCGGGAAACAGCTTCAGCCAGTAATAGCCCGTGCCGCCCTCCGGCGAGGACAGGCGAATACAATAGGTTTCGCCCGCGCGTACATCCAGCGTACACAGCCCCGATCCGCCCAGCAGATCAAATTGCGCGATCCGCGTGCCGTTCGCATCGGTGATCATGCCGTCCATGGCGATATCTTCGCTTTCCGGAATGCACACGATCGCCAGACTGCCGTCCGCGCGCGCGGTGAACCGATACCAGTGCGCATCGAATTTTCGGGCGATCATCTTGCCGCCCTGATAATCATCCGCGATATCCATCGGATCGGCAACGCACCGGCTGTGCGCGCGGCGCGCCACTTCGATCATCGCCATGCCCGCGCCCTGCACGCGCACGGTATACCGATGCCCGGCGGTCAGGCGGCAGGTAAACATCTCGCCCCGACCACTGCCCTCCGCGATCAGCGCATCATCCTCAAACAGACAGGCGGTGGCGGATACCTCGCCGCCATCCTGCGAATGCAGATACAGCGCGTATTCGCCGTTGACCGGCGGCCGGTAATTGAACTGAAACGAAGCGCCGTTCAGATTGGCGGAAAACAGCGTATTGTGAATTGACAGCGCAAACGCGCCGGTTATCAAAACCGACGCGATCAGCAAAATCGCCGCAATCAGCAGAGCTTTGCGCGCTGTAATCTGGATCATGTTTATTCCGCCTTCAGGTATTCCAGTTTCACATAGCCGTCGCAATCGCCCGCGGTGATCTCCACCCAGCCGTTTGCATCGGCCTCGGTCAGTACGATCACGCGCCTGCCCTCCGGCAGGGTATTCACGATGGCATACTGCGTGCCGGGCGATTCGCGCACGTTCAGCGCAGAGGCGGCATCGCCCAGCGCGACCACGGCGTAATATTCACCCTTATTCAGCGCGCGCAGCGGCGCGGGCGTGGGCGTAGGCGTGGGCTGCGGGCGTTCAAAGCCGACGCTCGCGCCGAGGGATTCCAGCGCCGTAAGCTCCGGAATGTTCAGCTTGATGCGCGCGATATCCGCGCCGGGATAATAGAACGAAAGTATCGCATCGAACGCAAAGCCTTCCACGCCCGCCATGCGCTGCGCGCCGCGCTGGCTCATGCCCGCGCCGTGGCCGTAGCGCCGCATTTCGATGGTAAAGCGTTCGTCCTCGGCCTTTACGCTGACCAGTTCGATATCCGTTCCGTTCAGACCGATATTCAAATTCTTCTTGATCTGATCGTACACGGAAAGATCCACCGTTACGGAATCGGGCAATACAAAGCGCCCGTTCTGCATCTGATACGCCGATCCATTTTCCAGCCTGCGGATATAATCGATCGCGCGCAGCGCCGCATCCGCGTCCGCGCTGCCCGTGGCGGGCACGGGCGCGCCGATATCGGTATCTGTGGGCGCATAGCCCTCCGATTCGCCGGTGACGGAAAGCGTGAACCGAAGTTTTCTGTACATCGATGATTCCGCGGGATCCGGCTCCGCCGGTTCGATGGACAGGATGCGATCCACCTGCAGATTTTCCGCTTCGCGCTTATTTTCCTGCGCCCACGCGGTAAGCGCTTCCTGAAGCATATTCTTCAGCGCTTCGCAATCGGAAAGATCCGATGCAAAGCTGATCGCGCCCACCAGGCTGTTCGGGTTCGCCAGATCGTAGGGATCCGCCTTGCGTTCAAAGCAGGCGGAATCGCTGCCCACGCCCACATCCGAAGGCAGGGCGACCTCGCCGCCGTTGCTGGCGGTATAAAACGCGGTGATGTAATCATCCTTTTCGGTCAGCACCACGCCGCGCGTGGCTTCCACCGCCGCTTCGACATTTACATAATCCAGATTTTCGCCCTTGTACACCTGATCGGCGGTGGTGTCCACCAGATCATAATCGCGATCGGTTTTCGCCGCGCCCGCCTTGCGCTTGAGCGCGTAGGTTCGGGAAGCCACCGCCTGCGCCTTCAGCGCCTCCAGCGGCCATGAATCGCTCATTTCATAGGCGACCACGCCCAGCAGATAGCTTTCCACATCGATATTGAGCACCGCGCGCAGCTTATCATTTTCCACGCTGACCGTCAGATCGCCCGCGAACAGGTTTTCCGGCACGCGCGATTCTTCGATGTACAGCCCGTTTACGCGCTGCTGCGTCGCCTGGCGGGTGAAGGTGACCGATGAACCCATGCGCATCGTCAGCCCGCTGACGCTCATGTAAATTTCGCCGTTCGATACCGCCAGCACCACCTGCGCGTCGCGCTCAAAGCGGAAGCCCGAATCATGTTCGATGGTGTACGGCCCCGCGATCGTTAATGTGAGCCGCTCCGGCGCGCCCAGCGAGCGCAGCCACACGCGCAGCATACCGTCGTCGGTCAATTTGCTCTCCTTCGCGTTCACCAGCGCCGCCGTGGGCGCGGGCGTGCGCTCCGGCGCGTTATCGAACAGCGATTCATCGATCGCCGTGGCATACGCCGCGCCGCACAGCGCGAGCGCAAGCGCCGCGATCAACATAAGCGATAAAAATCTTCTGATCATTTTTGCCTCCATATTCCGAAATTGCTTTCGTAATCATTCTCGGCGGATTTTCCCGTATCAAACAGGAAACACAAGAATTATTTTGCAACCAGATCGATGATCAGCTTGACCATCAGCAGCGCCATCACGGCGAGCATTACGCCGCGAATCAGCTTCGCGCCGCGCGTGAGCGCCAGCTTCGATCCGATCCACGCGCCGGCGACGCTTACGCAGGTGGCGGGAATCGCCAGCGCGAAGATCACCTGTCCCGCCGCCAGCCGCGTAATCAGCGAGGATATATTGCTCGCCAGATTCACCGGCTTGGATGATGCGGACGCGGACACCATATCCATGCCCGCCGCCCAATTGAACATCAGAATCAGAAACGTGCCCGTGCCGGGGCCGAAGAAGCCATCGTAAAACCCCATCAGCGCGCCGCCGAGAAAGCACAGAACCAGCCGCGCGTTCGTGATGCGCACATCGCGGGCTTCCGCCTTGCGCCGGAGCAGCACCAGCGCCGCCACGACGGGCGTCGCGCAGATCATGAACAGATTCATAAATCCATTGCCCAGCACGATCGAAAGCCGCGTGCCCAGATAGGACGCGGGCAGCGAACCCGCAACAGCGCACAGCGCGGGCTTCCATTTGATCTTCCCGCTGCGGATGAAGCGCCCCGTGGCGGCGATGGTGGCGCAGCACGCCGAAAATTTGTTGCAGCCCGAAGCCATGCCGTAGGGCAGTCCCGCCAGCGTATACGCGGGCAGCGAAATCAATCCCCCGCCGCCGCCGATGGCGTCCACCAGCGCCGCCAGAAATACCAGGGGCAATACGATCAGATAGCTGGCAAAGGTAAGCTGCATGCGCATCCCGCTTTCGTACAATGAAATACTATATACACAGCCTATTATACCAGCATCGCGGGCGGAATTTTTGTCCGAATTACGACTTTTTATGAAAAAAACGGCTTTTACGCCTGCCAATAATTGCGATTGCCGGTTGAATGAGTATAATATAAACTGGGAATGTGTAAAAAAGGGAGGCGGCGGCATGAATGCGAGCGCATACGAATTGCTGGCGATGGGCATGCGATATGTGTTCGCGGGACTGATGCTATTGATCGTGCTGCGCGCGCTGCGGGGCGCGCTGACGGACAGCCGCCGCGCGGCGAAGCTGCGCCGCCTGTCCCCCGAAACGGGCATCATCGGCGAAATGCTGGTGGTGGACGGGAGCGAACGGGCGCGCACCGGCATGCGGTATCCGCTCACGCTGGAGGGATCGATCGGTTCATCGCCCAGCGCGGACATTCGCGTGCGCCACAGCAGCATTCGCGCCCGGCACGCCGTATACCAGATGACGGAGCGCGGGCTGTACGTGCGCGGGCACGCAAACGCGCGCATTCGCCGCAACCGCGATCCGTGGGCGAGCGAAATTCTGCTGCACGACGGCGATATACTGCGCATCGGCGGCGTTCGGCTGATGCTGGTGCTGACCGAGGCGAATGAGCTGCCCGAAGAACTGGAGCGCAGAATCCACCGGCGCGATCTTACGGATTTCGGCATCTGGGATCGCAGGAGCCATCAGAACGAGGGTACGGATGAGGATGTATTCGACGCGGACGAGCTTTTCCGATCGAATCCGGCGAGCGGATTTTCGGATGATATGGGCACAGAAGAGAACGAGGCGACACACGATGATACAGGATATTTTTCCGCAGAAGCTGGACAATCAATATTCGAGCCGGACGAATCCGACGGCGGATTCGATCCTGTGCACGTTCCGCGGCAGCGAGATTCTGCTGCGGATCATCGGCGATACCATTGAGCTTCCGAAGCTGTCCGAGATGCGCGGACAGGTCGGAGAAACTACCTATTTATTTAATATCGATGGAACCGCCTATTTTCTGGCGGACTACGCGGGCGATCTGCCGGAAGGCTACGGATACGTGAACGTGCGCGCCCAGCGCCGAATGCAGCCGTTGAAAACGGTATATGCGTGCATGACGGCGCTGCACCTTGCCATCTGGTACCGCGACAACCGATTCTGCGGGCGCTGCGGCCATCGAACGATGCACGGCGCGCGCCTGCGGATGCTGTCCTGCCCCGAATGTGGGAATACGATCTTTCCGAAGATCTGCCCCGCGATCATCGTGGGCGTGACGCACGGCGACCGGATCCTTTTAACCAAGTACGCCGGGCGCGCCTACAAGAACTACGCGCTGATCGCAGGCTTCTGCGAAATCGGCGAAACCGCCGAGGACACCGTGCGGCGCGAGGTAATGGAGGAAGCGGGCGTGCATGTGCGCAACATCCGCTATTTCGCCACCCAGCCGTGGGGCGTGGACTGCGATCTGCTGATCGGATATTTTGCCGATCTGGACGGCGACGACGCGATCACCATGGATACCGAGGAGCTTTCGCTGGCGGGCTGGTACGCGCGCAGCGCGATGGAAACGCCTGCGGACACGGTATCGCTCACGAATACGATGATTTCCGCGTTCATCGATGGAACGTATCCCAAATAAATTATGCAGGCATTCCCTGCCGAAAGGAGGATTGGCGGTATGCGCACGGAAAAAAAGGTAGAACGGATGCGCAAGGCGCTGATGCGGTCGAACACGCGGCTGCTGCTGACGGCGGTATGCCTGTTTCAGGCGCTGAGCATGCTGCTGATTTCCCTGCAGGGCGGCGCGATCAGCGTGCAGGCGCTGATTCTGGCGGCGGCGCTGCCGATCGGCACGGCGCTGATTGTAAACATCATGGGCAGATTCTGGCCGGTGGATCGCGCGATACTGATCATGGTGCTGCTGTTGTGCAGCATCGGCATCATTACATTATCGGATATCGCAAAATCCGAAGAAACGCCGCGCACGCAGGCGATTTATGCGCTGGCGGGCGTAATCGCCATGTTTATCGGCGCTGCGCTGATCCGCGGCTTTTCCAACTGGAAGAAAAATTCCAAATGGCTGATGATATTGTGCGCGCTCGCGCTGCTCGCGCCGTGGGCGCCCGCGCCGATTGGCAAATGGTATCAGGGCGCGCGCAACTGGGTATATCTGGGGCCGATTTCCGGTCAGCCCAGCGAATTTATGAAGCCGGTGCTGATCGTGATCCTGGCGGCGGGCTTTGCCAACCGCCCGCGATTTTCCCGCTGCCTGCCCGCGATCGCCTATGCGGCGGTGTGCTGCGGCATATTGCTGTCCGAACGCGATCTGGGCGCGGTGCTTCTGTATTTTCTAACCACGGTGTGCATGTACTATGCGGCTTCCTCGAACGCGCTCCTGTCGCTGGCGGGGCTGGGCATGGGCGCGGGCGCGGCGGTGATCGCCTATCAGACGATGCCCTACGTGCGCGACCGCGTGGCGATCTGGCAAAATCCGTGGCAGGATGCGCAGGGCGTGGGCTATCAGCTGGTGCAGGCGCTGATCGCCATCGGCTCCGGCGGGCTGTTCGGCACGGGGCTTGGGCTGGGCATGCCGCGCAACGTGCCGCTGTACCATTCGGACTTTATCTTTGCATCCATCGCCGAGGAATTCGGGCTGATCTTCTGCATCGGTCTTTTGGCAATCTATCTGCTGATCATTCTGCGCGGGCTGATCGTGGCGATGAACGCGCGCACCAGCTTTCATTCGCTGACGGCGTTCGGGCTGGTGGCGATTCTGGGGCTGCAAACGCTTCTGATCGTGGGCGGCAACACCAAAATGCTGCCGCTGACGGGCGTTACGCTGCCGCTGGTGAGCTACGGCGGATCATCGCTGGTGGCGACGTTCTTTTCCATGGGCGTGCTGCTGGGCATATCCTCGCTGAACGCGGAGGACGAAGCGCGCGACATCGATAAGATCGCGCTGCGTGGGGAGGTGGATCTGTGAAGGAGCTGCGGCGCAATATGCGCTTTGTCGGGATGCTGATTCTGATCTGCTTTCTGATCACGGTCAGCTGGTTCGGCTACACCACCTATACGCAGGGATCGGTATGGGCTTCGGACATTCACAATACGCGAAGCGATAAAACCACCGCGCTGCGCGGCGATATTACCGACCGCGACGGCAACGTTCTGGCGACCACGCTATCCGACGGCACGCGCAAATACGCCGAACGCGAGAGCGCGCGGCGCGCCCTTTCGCAGACCGTGGGCGATACCGCCGGCATGTCCGGCACGGGCGTGGAGGCGTTTTTCGCGGGGAATCTTCTGCAGATCTCCACATCGATCCGCGATCGATTGACGGACGCGATTACCAATACCGCGGGTTCCACCGGCGGATCGGTTTCCATCACGGTGGACGCGCTTCTGCAGACGGCGATATCGGCGTCGTTCCCCGAAGGCTACCGCGGTGCGGCGTGCGTGATCAATTACAAGACAGGCGAAATCCTGGCGATGGTATCACTGCCGGATTACGATCCCGAAGCGATTTCCAACCGCCAGCAGACGCAGGTGGAGGATACCGCGTACCTGAACCGCTGCCTGCAGGGGCTGTATATGCCCGGTTCCACGTTCAAGATCATCACCCTCGCCAGCGCGCTGGAATACGATCCGAACGTGATCAACCAGCTGTTCACCTGCTCCGGCACATGGGAATATCCCGGCGGGTTCATCAACTGCATGTCCGGCCGGACGGCGCACGGGGATATCACGCTGGAACAGGCGTTTCAGAAGAGCTGCAACGTGACCTTCGGCAAGCTCGCCTATCAATTGGGCGTCGATCGGCTGCGCCAGACGGCGGAACAGTTCGGCTTCAACGAAAATTTCAAGTTCGGCGATTTCATGATCTACAATTCGCGCTTCCCCGAATCGGTGGAGGGGCAGAACGGCATCGTATGGGCGGGCATCGGCCAGGGCGATGTGCTGGTAACCCCGCTGCACATGGCGATGATCGCGGGATCGGTGGCGAACGGCGGCGCGATGATGCAGCCGTATCTGGTAAAGAAGATCACATCCGCCGACGGCGCGACTGTGCGCGAGGGCGCATCCGGCGTATACCGGCAGGTAATGCGCGAGGATACGGCGAACCTGATCGCGAAATACATGTATGAAACGGTGGAATCCGGCACGGCTTCCCGCGCCAGAATCAGCGGCTACACCGTATGCGGCAAGACCGGATCCGCCGAAACCAGCGATGATAAGACCAAGGCCACGGATTCGTGGTTCACGGGCTTTATCTACGATGATGATCACCCCTACGCTGTGGCGGTGGTGGTGGAGGAAGGCGGCGCGGGCGGTCAGGCCGCCACCGTGCTGGGCAGAACGGCGCTGGAATACGCCATTCAATATATCGGATAAAAGGAGCTATTCATGGAACTGAGGATTGAAAATCTGTGCAGGCGCTTTCGCGGCACGAAGGCGCTGGACAACGTATCTTTTACCTTGAGCAGCGGCGATGTATGCCTGCTGCTGGGGCCGAACGGCAGCGGTAAAACCACGCTGATGAAGATCATCGCGGGGCTGATGAGCGCCGATTCGGGCGATATCTGCATCGACGGCGAACCGCTGTGCACGCGCGATAAGGCGCGCATATGCTTCATGCCCACGGAAAATTACTTTTACAGCTATATGACCGCGCGCGACGCCGGCAAATATTACGCCGATTTCTTCCGCGATTTCGATCGGGACGAATATGCGAAGCTGATCGATCGCGCCCAGATCGATATGCGGCAGAAGATTCGCACGCTGTCCTCCGGCCAGAGCGCCAAGCTGCGCCTGTCACTGGCGCTCGCCCGCGACGCGCGCATTACGATGTTCGATGAGCCGATCAACGGCGTGGACGTGCTGACCTGCGATTGGGTGATGGATGAAATCGCGCAGCGCAGGCGCGACGACCGCATCATTCTGATGTCCACGCATCTGGTGCATCAGGCGGAGGCGGTCACGAACCGCGCGATGTGCCTGCGCAATGGCGCGCTGGTGCGCGATGAGCGCGTGGCGAACGTAAATCTGGAGGATATGTACCGCGAGGTATTCGGCGGAAGGAGCGATGCGCAATGCTGAAGATCATCAAGCATGAATTTATCAAAACCCGCGCGAGCCTGCTTGCGCTGCTGATCACGGCGGCGGCGCTGTACGCGCTTTCGCTGCTGGGCGGCGCGCTGCACCGCGAATGGATGAAATATGTTTCCCTTGTGCTTCTGATGCTGTTCGCGGGCGCGGCATATGTATACACGCTGGCGCGCGGCATTTCCGCCTATTCGGCGGAGCTGAAGAACAGAACGGGCTATCTTCTGATGCTGACCCCGCACAGCACCTATACGATTCTGTTCGGCAAGCTGATCTTTTCCCTGCTGCTGGCGGCGCTGATGCTGGCGGCGAGCTATTTCGCGATCACCGGCGTGCTGGCGGAAATCTTTGGATCGCGCCTCGCGCTGCGCGGCTATTACAATATCCTGCGCGCGCTGGCGGAACAGGCGGGCGTCAATCCCGAACAGGTAACGGCGCTGATGCTCGCCGCGCTGATCAGCACGCTTGTAAACATTCTGATGCTGGTTTCGCTGGGCTATTTCGCCACCACGATCTCCGCCACGCTGTTCCGCAGCGGCAAGGGGCACGGCTTTATCACCTTCCTGTTCTTCATCGCGCTGTTTATCGCGCTGATGGCGGCTGAATATTATCTGCTGCCCGCGCTGCTGCGCGATGGGAATTATGATGCGCTGGCGAGCGGCGCGGAGGTTTTCCGGCAGGTTCTCCCCGTTATCGCGTTTAATATCGCCGCCATGTGCGGCCTGACCTGCGCGAGCGCGGCGCTTTTGAAAAAGCGGGTGTGCCTGTGAAGCTGACCGCGAATCTGGAATGGAAGATTTCCAACCTGCCCGATTCGCCCGGATGCTATCTGATGAAGCATCAGGGCGAAATCATCTACGTGGGCAAGGCGAAGAATCTGAAAAACCGCGTATCGCAGTATTTCCACGCATCGAAAAACCACACGCCGAAGGTGTGCGCGATGGTGGAAAAGATCGATGATTTCGATATCATTCTGGTGGACGGCGAACTGGAAGCATTCGCGCTGGAATGCAATCTGATCAAGCGCTACCGCCCGCATTACAACATCCTTCTGAAGGATGATAAGCATTATCCCTATATCCGCATCGATTTGTCCGATCCGTTTCCGCGTCCGGAGCTTACGCGCAAACAGGAAAAGGACGGCGCGAAATACTTCGGCCCCTATCAGGGCGCGACCGTCGTGCGCGAGGTGCTGGACGTGGTGCGCAGCGTATTTCCCGTGCGCACGTGCAATCTGAAAATCGATCCCGCCAAGCCCAAGCGCCCGTGCGTGCACCATCAGGTGGGGCAATGCGGCGCGCCGTGCGCGAATCTGATCACGAAAGAGGAATACGCGAAGCAGATTCACGGCGTGATCGATTTCCTGAACGGCAAATTTTCGCCGGTAATCGATGCGCTGACCGAGCGCATGACGCAGGCGGCAAAGACGATGAATTACGAACGCGCCGCGCTGTACCGCGATCGCATCCGCGCCGTGGAGGCCGTAATGCAGAAGCAAAAGGCGATATCCACATCTCAGGACGATCGCGATGTGATCGCGATCCTGCCGCACGATGCGGACGCGATGGCGAACGTGATGTACATCCGATCCGGCAGGCTGATCGGTTCGGAAACATTCACGCTGGAGGGCGCGGGCGATGAAGCCGCGGGCGATACGATCACGCAGTTCATGCTGCAATACTACAGCGAAGAAAACGTGCCGCCGCACGAGATCATTCTGTCCGCCGAACCGCCGGAGCGCGATGTGATCACGGAATTGTTGTCCGAAACGGCGCACCGCCGCGTATATCTGATGCATCCGATGCGCGGCGACAAGGCGAAGCTTGTGCGCATGGCGCTGAAAAACCTGCGCGATCAGGCGGAAAAGCTGGATAAGCGCGCGGCGGACAGCTACGCCCGCACGAAGGGCGCGGCGCAGGAGCTGGGCGATATTCTGATGATGGGCGCCTATCCGCGCCGCATCGAGGGCTACGATATTTCCAATACGCAGGGCGCGCAATCCGTCGCCAGCCAGGTGGTAATGATCGACGGCGCGTGCCGCAGCGATCAATACCGCATCTATCGCATCAAAACCGTGCAGGGCGCGAATGATTTCGCTTCCATGCATGAAGTGATCACGCGCCGCCTGTCGCACGGGCTGCGCGAGATTCAGGAACTTACGCAGTCCGGCGGCGATATTCGCACGGGCCGGTTTTCCGATCTGCCCGATCTGATTCTGATCGACGGCAGCAGCGGGCAGCTCGCCGCCGCGCAGGACGCGATGCACGCGCTGGGGCTGGATATTCCGATGTTCGCGCTGGCAAAGCGCATCGAAGAAATCGTACTGCCCGATACGGACGAGCGCATTTTTCTGGATCGCCACAGCAACGCGCTGCATCTGATTCAGCGCCTGCGCGATGAGGCGCATCGATTTGCGATCACGCATCACCGGCAGCTGCGCGGCAAGGCTTCGATCGCATCCCGTCTGGACGGGGTGCCGGGCATCGGGGATTGCCGCAAGCGCGCGCTGCTCAGGCATTTTCAAACCGTGGAAGCGCTCAAATCCGCAACGCTGGATGAAATCTGCGCGGTGGACGGCATGACGAAAACCGCCGCCGAGAACGTGTACGCTATGCTGCACGAAGCGGAAGCCGCGCGGGAGAATGGAGCTCAACATGACGCTGAATGATTTTTTTGCGCGGTATCCGCGCGTCGCCATCGCCTTTTCCGGCGGCGTAGATTCCGCATATCTGCTCTACGCCGCGACGCGATACGCGCGTGCGGTGCAGGCGTATTACGTAAAATCGGATTTTCAGCCGCAGTTTGAACTGGAGGACGCGCTGCGCCTTGCAGAGGATATGCACGCCGCGCTGAAGGTGCTGCGCGTGGACGTATTATCGGACGCGAACGTTACCGCCAACCCGCCGAACCGCTGCTATTTCTGTAAGCGCCGCATCTTCGAAACGATCCGCGCGCAGGCGGCGGCGGACGGATTTTCCGTGCTGCTGGACGGAACGAACGCATCCGACGATGTAAACGATCGCCCCGGCGTGCGCGCGCTGGAGGAATTATCGGTGCTTTCGCCGCTGCGCATGTGCAGCCTTACCAAGGATGAAATCCGCCGCCTTTCGAAGGAAGCGGGGCTGTTTACCTGGGATAAGCCCGCCTATGCGTGCCTCGCCACGCGCATTCCATCGGGCGATGCGATCACATTGGAAAAGCTGCGGGCGACCGAGCGCGCCGAGGGCGCGCTGTTCGCAATGGGCTTTCGCGATTTCCGCGTGCGGCGCATGGGCGATGCGGCGAAGCTTCAGCTGCGCGATGATCAATTGAACATGGCGCTTGCAAACCGCGAACGCATCCTGTCGGCGCTGCGCGGGGATTATTCGGCGGTTCTGCTGGATTTGGAGGTACGCAAATGAAAACCGAGGTGCGAGAAATTCTGAATGCGGTGCGCGCGGGCGATATGAGCGTCGATGACGCGGTGCTCGCCCTGAAAAAGGAACCGTTTGAGGATATCGGCTACGCCAAGATCGATCTGCACCGCGGCGTGCGGCAGGGCGCGCCGGAGGTGATCTACGGCGCGGGCAAGACCGCGCGGCAGATCATCGGCATCGCGAAGGAGATGCGCAGGCACGGCGAAAAAACCATCCTGATCACGCGCCTGAGTCAGCAGGCGGCAGACGAGGTGCGCGCCGAGATCGATCTGGATTACCGCGCGGAGGCGCGCATCGGCATCATCGGTTCGCTGCCGCGCCCGAACGGCATCGGCAAAATCGTCATCGCCACGGGCGGAACCAGCGATATTCCCGTGGCGGAGGAAGCCGCGGTGACCGCCGAAGTGCACGGAAACGAAGTGCTTCGCCTGTACGATGTGGGCGTTTCCGGCGTGCACCGGCTGCTTGCGCACCTGGATGATATCATGAACGCGAGCGTGATCATCGCCGTGGCGGGTATGGAGGGCGCGCTCGCCAGCGCGATCGGCGGGCTGGCGGATTGTCCGGTGATCGCCGTGCCGACCAGCGTGGGCTACGGCGCTTCGTTCGGCGGGCTTTCCGCGCTTCTGTCGATGCTGAATTCCTGCGCCAGCGGGGTATCCGTGGTGAACATCGATAACGGCTTCGGCGCGGGCTATCTGGCGGGCATGATCAACCATATGGAGACAAAATAACATGAAAACGCTATATCTGGATTGCGGCATGGGCGCGGCGGGCGATATGCTGACCGCCGCCCTGCTGGAATTATTCCCGAACCCGGCGGAGCTGATCGATGAACTGAACGCCCTTGGGCTGCACGGCGTTACCTACGAAGCCGAAGCATGCGAAAAGTGCGGCGTGCGCGGAACGCACGTATCTGTAAAGGTACACGGCGAAGAAGAGGGCGCGCATGAGCGCGAGCACGAGCATGATCATCATCACGCGCACCATCACAGCGATCTGCATTCCATTTCGCACATCATCGAAGCGCTGCCCGTTTCCGAACGCGTGCGCACAGATATCACTGAAGTATATGCGCGCATCGCCGATGCGGAAAGTCAGGTGCACGGCGTGCCCGTTTCGGAAATTCACTTTCACGAGGTCGGCGCGATGGACGCGGTGGCGGATGTTGCCGCGGTATGCCTGCTGATGGAGCGCCTCGCCCCCGATCGCGTGATCGTATCGCCGGTACACGTGGGCAGCGGTCAGGTGAAGTGCGCCCACGGCATTCTGCCCGTGCCCGCGCCCGCGACGGCGCGCATTCTGCAGAATGTGCCGATCTACGGCGGCGCGATTCAGGGCGAATTGTGCACGCCCACCGGCGCGGCGCTGCTTACGCACTTCGCCGCGGATTTCGGCGCGATGCCGGTGATGAAAACGCGCCGCATCGGCTACGGCATGGGCAAAAAGGATTTCCCCGCGGCGAACTGCGTGCGCGCGTTCCTCGGCGAAACGGAGGACGCACCGGCGGAGCAGATCTATGAGCTTTCCTGCAATCTGGACGATATGACGGCGGAAGCCATCGCGTATGCGCAGGAGCGCATCTTTGCATCCGGCGCGCTGGAGGTTTATACCGTGCCCGCGCAGATGAAAAAATCCCGTCCCGGCGTTGTGCTTTCGGCGCTGTGCCGCGAAGCGGATCGGGAAAGCGTCGTCCGCGCGATCTTCCGGCATACGACCACGATCGGCGTGCGCGAATGCGCATACCGCCGCTATACCCTGTCGCGCACGGTGGAAACGGTTTCGACCCCCCGCGGCGGCGTACATAAAAAAATTTCCCGCGGCTACGGCGTAACGCGCGAAAAAATGGAATTTGAAGATATCGCCCGCATCGCGCGGGAGATGGATATCCCGCTCGCGGAAGCCGCGGATTACGTAGCCGAATGCGATTCATAGCGCCGTTCCCCCGTTGACAAATTGCGCGCGATGTGTACAATAAGAACAGATAGAACCGATTATAATAATGATTCGGAGGTATCCCATGATTGATTATACGATGCTGGACAAGCGCATTGACGAATTGCAGGGCGAACTGATCGCGGATATTCAGAAGTGGGTTTCGATCCCTTCCGTGCAGGGCGCGCCGGAGGAGGGCAAGCCCTTCGGCGGCGTGGTGGCGAGCATGCTGGATCTGGCGCTGGAAACGGGCAGGAAATACGGCTTTGAAACCCGCAACGTGGATTACTACGCGGGCGATATTTCCATGGGCGGCGGCGAAGAAACGATGGGCATGCTGGCGCATCTGGACGTGGTGCCCGCGGGCGAGGGCTGGCGCCATGATCCCTTCGGCGGCGAAATTGCCGATGGCAGAATCTTTGGCCGCGGGACAATCGATGATAAGGGCAGCGCCCTGTGCGCGCTGTACGCCATGCGCGCCGTGAAGGAATGCGGCATTCCGCTGAAGGACGGCGTGCGCCTGATTCTGGGCTGCGATGAAGAAACCGGCATGAGCGATATGCGCTATTACGCATCCAAATACAGGATGCCCGATTACGGCTTTTCGCCGGACGCGGAATTCCCGCTGATCAACATCGAAAAGGGCGGTGTGAACGCGCTGCTGATCCGCGATTGCGAGGGCGAAGCGGACGCGGATATTCCGGTGCTTTCCATCCACGCGGGCAAGCGTCCGAACGTGGTGCCCGCCTACGCCGAAGCGGTTGTGGATTACAGAAAAGTAGGCTTTGACCGCATCAACGCGCAGATCGAGGAAATCGCGAAGGAAAACAACTGGCAGCTGCGCGCAAAGGATCTGGGCGACGGCACGGCGTGCATCAGCGCGGACGGCATTTTAAGCCACGGATCGCTGCCGGAGAACGGCCTGAACGCCTGCGGCATCGTGCTGATTGCGCTGAACAAAATGAACGCGGGCGGCGGATCGCGCGAGGCGATTCGTTTCGCGGCGGAAAAGCTGGGTCTGGAGCCGGACGGCGCTTCCCTGAACATCAAGCAGGCGGACGAGCTTTCGCATCACCTGTCCTGCAATATGGGCATCGTGAATTTCGATGGCAAGCGCTTTGAAATCACGCTGGACATCCGCTATCCGCTGTGCGCGACGGAGAGCGATATCATGGGCAACATCTGCATGGCGGCATCCGATTACGGCTTTGCCGTATCCTGCATTTCGCACCACACCCCGCTGCACGTGCCCGCGGAGCACAAGATCGTGCGCGGCCTTTTGAAGGTATACAACGAAATCATGCACGCGGACGCGAAGCCGCTGGCGATCGGCGGCGGCACCTATTCCCGCATGATGCCCAACACCGTGGCATTCGGCGTGGTATTCCCCGATCAGGAGGATTGCTGCCACATCGCGGATGAATACATCGAAATCGACCGGCTGACCACCATCGTGCGGCTGTACGCGCACGCCATCGTAGAACTGGCGGGAGGGCACATCCAGTGACGAAGCCGTTTTCGATCGCCATCGACGGCCCCGCAGGCGCGGGCAAATCGAGCGTTGCAAAGATCGTTGCCGCGCGGTTGAACGCGATGTATCTGGATACCGGCGCAATGTACCGCGCCATCGGACTTTACTATCTGCGGAAGAATCAGCTGGATCAGATCGACCTGATCGCGAAAACCGTGCGCGACGTGGATATTTCCGTGCGTTTTCTGAACGGCGCGCAGCACGTGTTTCTGGGCGCGGAGGACGTAAGCTCCGCCATCCGCACGCCAGAGGGATCGCTCGCCGCATCGGCGGTTTCCGCCGTGCGCGAGGTGCGCCTTTACATGGTGGAGCTCCAGCGCAAAATCGCGGGCGATATTCCCGTGGTGATGGATGGGCGCGACATCGGCACCGTAGTGCTACCGAACGCCACGCTGAAGGTATACATGACCGCCGGCGCGCAGATTCGCGCCGAGCGGCGGTACGCCGAAATGCGCGCAAAGGGCGAAACGCCCCCGTTCCACGAGGTGCTGGACGATATCGTATTGCGCGATTACAATGATTCCCATCGCGCCGAATCCCCCCTATGCAGGGCGGAGGACGCGCTGCTTCTGGATACTTCGAATTTGACCTTTGATCAATCCGTGGACGCGCTGGAAGCGCTGTGCCGCGCGGCGATCGAACGTCCGCAATAATACATACCATTGGAGAGGCGACCCGTTTTATGAGAAGCGGTTTTATGTTTGGTCTTGCAAAGGCGATTATGTCGCCCATATACGCGGTGCTGTTCCCCCATCGCGCCATCGGCGTTGAAAATCTGCCCGCGCAGGGCGGCTTCGTGCTGTGCGTGAATCACATCCACGCGCGCGATCCCTTCTTCCTTTCCACGGTGATTCCGACGGGCAGAAAGCTGTTCTTCATGGCGAAGAAGGAACTGTTCAAAAGCAAAATCGTGGGCACGTTTTTAAGCTGGCTGGGCGCATTTCCGGTCGATCGCGGCCACGCCGACCTGAACTCCATCCGCACGGCGATGAAGGTGGTGCGCGAGGGCAGCGGGCTGGTGATCTTCCCGCAGGGCACGCGCAGCAAAACCAACGCGCCGACCCCGTTTCTGTCCGGCGCATCGATGATCGCGCTGCGCGGCGGCGTGCCGGTGATCCCGTGCTACATCGCAGGTCCTTACCGGCTGTTCCACCATTCGGACATTCACTTCGGCGCGCCGCTGGATCTTTCCGCGCATGGAACGCGCTGCGATCAGAACACGCTGGAGAGCGCGACAAAGCAGATCGAGGGCGCGGTATGGGCGCTGCGCGAGCCGGACGCGAATGACACCTGATTTACATGTAAAAATACAGTAAAAACATAAAATCTTGCAGGATTTCCGCTCACGTCGTCGAATAACGCACGTTAGCGGAAATTTTAGATTTTCGCACAGCCGACGGGCGTTTGGACGCACAGTTGGCGGTATAGGAGGTCTGCGAACCGTTGAACAATTCGGAAAATCATTCTGAACGCGGCGCAAAGATCATCCTCGCCAGCCATGCGGGCTTTTGCTTCGGCGTGCGCCGCGCGGTGGAAACCGCCGCTGCCGCCGCGCCCGCGATCACGCTGGGGCCCATCATCCACAATCCACAGATGGTTGCGGAGCTGGAGCGGGACGGCGTGGTCAGCGTACCGGATACCGAAGCCGTGCCGGAGGGCGCGCGCGTGGTAATTCGAAGCCACGGCGTAGGGCGATCGGAGATCGACCGGCTTCTTTCGAAGCGCTGCGATATCCGCGACGCCACCTGCCCCTTCGTGAAGCGCATTCACGATATGGCGGCGGACGCCAGCGCGGCGGGGATCCGCGTGATCGTCATCGGCGAGCGGGAACATCCGGAGGTCGCCGGTATCCTCGGCTGGACAAACGGCATGGGCTACACCGTAATGACCGAAGCGGATATAAACGCGCTTCCGGAAATGGATCGCGCGCTGGTGGTTTCACAGACCACGATGGTGCGCGAAGTCTGCGATCATTTGAAGGAATTGATCGGCAAACGCGTGCGGTACATGGATTACCATGCCACCATCTGTCCCGCGACGCGGGATCGGCAGGATGAAGCCGTACAGATCGCATCCCGCGCGGATGTGATGATCATCATCGGAGGCAGGCAAAGCTCCAACAGCAAAAAGCTGTATCATCTGGCAAAGCGCTATTGCGAACGTTCCTATTTCATAGAAACCGCCGCAGAGCTTGCAAATATACGGATCCATGCATCCGACATCATTGGGATTACAGCCGGTGCATCCACACCGGATTGTATAATTAAGGAGGTTGTTGCAAGAATGAACGACATCGAGAAGAAAGTACTCGAAGATACCCAGGAACAGGCCGCAATGTCTATGGAAGACGTTGAAAAGACGCTTGTTCAGCTCCGCCCCGGCCAGGTTGTTACCGGCACCGTCGTACAGATCACGGATGACGAAGTATGCGTCAACGTTGGTTACAAAGCAGATGGTCTGGTAAAGAAATCTGATCTTTCCTCTACCGATGTCAAGGTCGGCGATGAAATCGAAGTCGAGGTTGTGAAGGTAAACGATGGCGAAGGCAACGTGCTGCTTTCCCAGAAGAACATCATCAACCGCAAGGCTTGGGAAGAAATCGTTGCCAAGCAGGAAGCCGGCGAATTCGTAGAAGGCGTTGGCAAGGAAGCCGTTAAGGGCGGTCTGCTGGCAGACGTGATGGGCGTCCGCACCTTCATTCCCGCTTCTCAGCTGTCCCTGCGTTATGTAGAAAAGATCGATGAGTTCGTCGGCCAGCCGATGACCCTGAAGATCATTGAAATCGACAAGGCGAAGAAGCGCATCGTCGCTTCCCGCAAGGCCGTTCTGGTTGCAGAAGAGGCCGAGCGCAAGAAGGAACTGTGGAACAATCTGGAAGTCGGTTCCATCGTGAAGGGCACCGTTCGCCGTCTGGCGGACTTCGGCGCATTCGTCGATATCGGCGGCATCGATGGTCTGGTACACGTTACCGATCTGTCCTGGGGTCGCGTAAAGCATCCGTCCGACGTGGTTTCCGTCGGCCAGGAAATCGATGTGAAGATCCTGAACGTGGATCCGGAGCGCGAGCGCGTTTCCCTGTCCTACAAGCAGACCCAGCCCCGTCCGTGGACCGTTGCCGGTGAAAAGTATCCGGTCGGCTCCATCGTAGAGGGCAAGGTTGTCCGCATCACCACCTTCGGCGCGTTTGTTGAGCTGGAGCCCGGCCTGGATGGTCTGGTACACATCAGCCAGTGCGCGCTGACCCGCATCGCGAAGGTTGAAGACGCCGTGAACGTTGGCGATATCGTTCGCGTAAAGGTTCTGGACGTCAACACCGAAGCCAAGCGCATCAGCCTGTCCATCCGCGAAGTCCTCGAAGACGAAGCGCTGGATTCCGTTCCGGAAGCTGATGAATTCGCGATCGACGGCGAAGATCTGTAATTTCTTTCTCCAAAATCTCACGATTTTGTCGAGTAGGAAGAGGACTGCGGATTCCTGAAAATCTCACGATTTTCCGGGCGGAATCCTGACTGTAGGAATTGTTTTTTCCTACGCATTGCTTCGGAAAAAACCAAATTCACCGCGCATGTCGCTGAATTTGATTTTACAGTCGCTGAATTTGATTTAACAGATGGTTCTGCGCAGCCGATTTGACAATCGAACGGGCGCTCCTGCGGGAGCGTCCGTTTTTATGAAATGTTCTTAATTGAGGTGCAATTATGCTGGAAGTGGCGGCGGCAATGATATCGCGCGAGGACGGCAGGATTCTGATCTGCCAGCGTCCGGAAACGAAGGCGCGCGCGCTGGGCTGGGAATTTCCCGGCGGCAAGATCGAATCGGGCGAAACGGTTCAGGAAGCGCTGATTCGCGAATGCCGCGAAGAACTGGCGATCGACATCTGCGCGGGCGCGGAAATCGCGCAGGTGGAATACGCCTATCCCGATGTATGCGTGCATCTGCACCTGCTGGCGTGCAGCATCCAATCGGGCGCGCCCGCGGCGCTGGAGCACCGCGAAATCCGCTGGGTGCTTCCGGCGGAATTTTCCGAATATGATTTCTGTCCGGCGGATCGGCAGCTGATCGATCAATTGGAGGCGCGCTTTCGATCATCGGCGCGGCGATGGTGCTGATCACGCTAACCGCCCATTCGCCGGCAAACGCAAAAAGCGCCGCGTGAGGCGGTAAATCCGCTTGAATCGCGCAGCTTTTTTGGGTATAATAGAAACAGAATCAACCGCAAAGGGGGTACCGCCATGAAGAGCATGGACGCCATTCGAAGCGCCGTTTCGGAAGCCGCGATGCATTATCCTGTGAAGCGCGTGGATTTATTCGGCTCCTATGCAAACGGGCTGGCGAAAGAGGATAGCGATGTGGATTTTCTGGTTGAATTTTCGGAATCGCCCATTTCGTTGTTCAAGATCAGCGGCTTTCAGGCGACCCTTGCCGAGCTGCTGCAAATGAATGTGGACGTGGTGGAAGCGCCGCTTGCGCCGGATAGTCTGCTGCATATCGACAGGACGGTGCGTGTTTATGGATACTAAAGAGCGCGATTCTATTATCCGGCTGAAATGTGCACAGCAGCATACCATCGGTCAATCCAATGCACTTCGCGTTATGCGGCGTGCATTTTTTTCTTGCCATTTACACAAAAATTTACTATAATAAGAATTAGGGTAATAGCGGATTGAGGATCCGGAATAGATGAGAAGGGGGGATGCAGGCATGGATGGAGCGAATCCATATGTAATTGAAATGCTTCACATCACCAAGGAATTTCCCGGAATCAAGGCGAACGACGATATCACGCTGCAATTGAAGCGCGGCGAGATTCACGCGCTGCTGGGCGAAAACGGCGCGGGCAAATCCACGCTGATGAGCGTGCTGTTCGGACTGTATCAGGCGGAATCGGGCGAGATTCGCAAGGACGGAAAGCCGGTAAAGATTTCCGATCCGAACGATGCGACGGCGCTGCACATCGGCATGGTGCATCAGCATTTCAAGCTGATCGACGTATTTACCGTGCTGGACAACATCATACTGGGCGCGGAGGATACGAAGCTGGGCTTTCTGCAGAAGAAGGAGGCGCGGCGCAAGGTACAGGCGCTCTCCGATCGCTACGGGCTGAAGATCGATCTGGACGCAAAGATCGAGGATATCACCGTGGGCATGCAGCAGCGCGTGGAAATTCTGAAGATGCTGTACCGCGATAACGAGGTACTGATCTTCGATGAACCCACCGCTGTACTCACGCCGCAGGAAATCGAGGAGCTGATGCAGATCATGGATGGTCTGCGCAAGGAAGGCAAATCGATCCTGTTCATATCGCACAAGCTGAACGAAATCATGCAGGTATCGGATCGCGTTACCGTACTGCGTAAGGGCAAATACATCGGCACGGTGAACACTGCCGATACCACGCAGGAGGAGCTTTCCCGCATGATGGTCGGCCGTCCTGTGCAGCTGGTGGTGGAAAAGGACGAAGCGCATCCCGCCGATCCGGTGCTGCGCGTGCGCGATCTGTGCGTCGCCAGCCGCATGTACAAAAAGGACGCGGTACACAACGTATCCTTCGATGTGCGCGCGGGCGAAATCGTATGCATCGCGGGCATCGACGGCAACGGGCAGACCGAGCTGGTACACGCGCTGAGCGGTTTGGAAAAGACCGAATCCGGCCATGTGACGCTCTGCGGGCGCGATATCACGCATGCGTCCATCCGCGCGCGCAGCGGTGCGGGCATGAGCCACATTCCGGAGGATCGACACAAGCACGGTCTGGTGCTGGATTATACGCTGGAGCAGAATCTGGTGCTGCAGAAGTACTTCGAACCGCAGTTCCAGAATCACGGCTTCATCCGTTTCGACGCGGTGCGCGAATACGCGAACCGGCTGATCGATCAATACGATGTGCGCTCCGGCCAGGGCGCAGTCACGATGGCGCGCAGCATGTCCGGCGGCAACCAGCAGAAGGCAATCATCGCGCGCGAAATGGATCGCAATCTGCCGCTGATCATCGCCGTGCAGCCTACGCGCGGTTTGGACGTGGGCGCGATCGAATACATTCACAGCCAGCTGATCAGGGAACGCGACGCGGGTCACGCCGTACTTCTGGTTTCGCTCGAACTGGAGGAGGTCATGAATCTTTCTGACCGCATTCTGGTCATGTATGAAGGCGAAATCGTAGGTCAGTTCCTGCCCTCGCAGGTGACGGTCGAGGAACTGGGCCTGTACATGGCGGGCGCAAAGCGGCAGAGCAAGGAGGAACTGGTATGAGCAAGCACAATCGTACCCCGCTGATGGAGCGCGATGGCATTCGTTCCGTGCTGGCCTCGCTGCTGTCGATATTGATCGGTCTGGCGGCGGGCGCGGTGGTAATCACCATCGTAGGTCTGTGCAATAAAACCATCGGCGCCAAGGGCGCATGGGAAGGCGTTCGGCTGGTGGTTCTGGGTCTGTTCAGCACGGGGCGCACGGCGTCTGGCGTGCTGACCTTCGGCTTCAATCCCGCGAGCATCGGCAATATGCTGTTCCGCGCGATGCCGCTGATTCTCACCGGTCTTTCGGTGGCGGTGGCGTTTAAAACGGGTCTGTTCAATATCGGCGCGCCCGGTCAGTATCTGATGGGCACGGCGGCGACGCTGTTTATCGCGCTTTCGATCTCCCCCGACAATATCCCCGTTTGGATCATCTGGCTGCTGGCGTTCTTCGGCGGCATGGCGGCGGGCGCGCTGTGGGGCATGATTCCCGGCACGCTGAAGGCGCTATTGAACATCAACGAAGTCATCGCCTGTATCATGACGAACTGGATCGCCGCAAATCTGGTCACCTGGATGTTCGATGCTTCGAACCTGAAGAATCTGGTGGAGAGCACCAAGACCGGTTACATCTATTCCACCAGCTATGCGCTGACCAATGTGGACGGTGTGATGACCTATGTAAAGGGCAACGGCGTGGTTACGCCCAAGATGGGGCTGGACAAGATCTTCCCCGGCAGCCAGGTAAACGGCGGCATTCTGATCGCCATCGTGCTGGCGATTCTGGTGTACATCATGCTGACCAAGACCACGCTGGGCTACGAGCTGCGCGCGTGCGGTCTGAATCGTTATGCCGCGCGCTATGCCGGCATTCGCGATCGCCGCAACATCATCCTTTCGATGGCGATTGCGGGCGCACTGGCGGGCGCGGCGGGTTCGCTGTATTATCTGTCCGGCAATACCGAATTTTACTGGAGCACCTATCAGAGCCTGCCCGCCACCGGATTTAACGGCATCCCCGTGGCGCTGCTGGCGGTCAGCAATCCCATCGCGGTGATCTTCAGCGGCATGTTCATGTCCATGCTGGATATCGCGGGTCTGCAGCTGACGAACCTGACTTCCTACAATGAATACATCACCGATGTGATCATCGCCGTAATCGTGTATCTGTCCGCGTTCTCGCTGATGATCAAGCTATGGCTGGCAAAGATCAGCACGCGCCGCGCGCGCAAAAACGCACATTCGGAGGAGGCGAAGAAATCATGAGCTTTCTGATCAGACAAACCTTGATCTACGCCGTGCCGCTGATGATCGTGGCGCTGGCGGGCGTATTCGCCGAACGAAGCGGCATTATCAATCTGGCGCTGGAAGGTATTATGATCTTCGGCGCGTTCATCGGCGTATTGTTCGTGAACATCATGCAATCCGCGGGCGTATTCGACGCCGCCAAGGCCGCGGGCAACGTGCTCGCCCTACAGGGATTCATGTGCCTGACCATGCTGGTTACGGCGATCATGAGCGCGATATTTTCACTGTTATTGGCATTCGCGGCGATCAACCTCTGCGCGGATCAGACCATCGGCGGTACTGCGCTGAACCTGATGGCGCCCGCGCTGGTATTGTTCTTCATCCGCATCATCGCCAATCAGAACACGCTGCAGATGCACAGCGGCGATTCCGCCAGCTGGTTCATGATCAAAAAATCCATGTTTGGCTACGGCAGAAATGAAGAAATGGGGTTCCTCGGCGATACATTCCTGAACAAGGTATACCTCGCCACCTATATCTGCATCCTGCTGTACGTGATCCTTTCGATCATTCTGTACAAGACCCGCTTCGGGCTGCGCCTGCGCTCCTGCGGCGAAAACCCGCAGGCGGCGGATTCGCTCGGCATCAATGTGTACAAAATGCGCTATACCGGCGTTCTGATCTCCGGCGCGCTGGCGGGCATCGGCGGTTTCGTATTCGCCATGACCACCGCGAACTGCGCGTCCACCGGCGATGTGGCGGGCTTCGGCTTCCTCGCATTGGCGGTTATGATCTTCGGCAACTGGAAACCCCTGCCCATCGCAGGCGCGGCGCTGCTGTTCGGCCTGTTCAAGTGCATCGCGGCTTCCTACGACAGCCTGTATATCACCATTGCCGGCGAAAAGTTCTTCTTCCTGAAGAATCTCGGCATCAGCCCCCATTTCTACCGGCTGCTGCCCTATCTGATCACCCTGATCGTACTGGCGTTCACCTCCAAGAGCAGCCGCGCGCCCAAAGCGGAAGGCGTCCCCTACGACAAATCTACCCGCTAGCAGGCGGGCTGTGCCCGCTGCCAGTTGCTGCCGCGTTGGAAAAGACGAATCCACGACCCCATAGATTTAAGGGTCGTGGATTCTGTGTTTCTGTCCTGTTGCTGCGAACTACTAAACCACGCTTTGATGCCCATAAATTCAAGGCATCAAAGCTTACCTTACAGATTCGAAATCAACTCGTTCCTTGGCTCCACCTGATGGGGGAGCTGGCTGTGCGTTAGCACAGACTGAGGGAGAGAACCCATTTCGCAGAACCGGCAAACCAGCGTAATTCGATAGACACGTTATCTCTCCTTCCGTCATCGCGACAAGTCGCGCTGCCACCTTCCTCGTCAGAGGAAGGCAAGGGGAACGACCGTTCTTTTGGCTCCACCTGATGGGGGAGCTGGCATCGCGCAGCGATGACTGAGGGAGAGAACCCATTTCGCAGAACCGGCAAACCAGCGTAATTCGATAGGTACGTTATCTCTCCTTCCATCAGCGGCTAATGCCGCTGCCACCTTCCTCATCAGAGGAAGGCAAGGTTACGAATAAACCTGCTACTATAAACCTACGTAAGTTTTGAAATCTTGAATCAATGGATTTCAAAACGTGAACTAGAGATAAGCCCGAACAGAATAGAAACAAAGAAGCTGTGCCCCTTAAACTTATGGGGGCACAGTTTCGTCATTCCCAATACGGCAGTTGCTGCAAGTGGGCTCAGCCCACATGAGTTTTGAAATCTTGAATCAGTGGATTTCAAAACGTGAACTAGAAATAAGTCCGAACAGAATAGAAACAAAGAACTCTTGCCTCTTGAATTTATGGAGGCAAGAGTTCGTCATTTATAACACGGCAGTTGCCGGGGTTAAGCGCACTGCGCTTAAGACAAGCGGGTGGAGATTTCTTCGTTCAGCTTGGCGAGCAGCGCTTCGATGGTCATGGTTTCGGTTGCGCCGGTATCGCGATCGCGGACGGAAACGGTGCCCTGTTCAACCTCCTGCGCGCCGATAACCGCCATATAGCGCACGCGATCCACCTGCTGCGCTTCGCGGATCTTGTAGCCGATCTTATCGCTGCGGGTATCGAGATCAACGCGGATATGCGCGGCGTTCAGGCGATCATATACCTGTCGGGCATAATCTTCGCTCTTTTCGGAAACGGACATCACGCGCACCTGCACGGGGGAGAGCCAGGTGGGGAACTTGCCGGCGTAATGCTCGGTCAGGATACCGATAAAGCGTTCGATGGAGCCATAGCATACGCGATGGATCATGATCGGGCGTTCCTTCTGGCCGTTTTCGGCGGTATATTCCAGATGGAAGTTCAGCGGCATCTGGAAATCCAGCTGGATGGTGCCGCACTGCCAGGTACGGCCGATGCTGTCGCGCAGATGGAAATCGATCTTCGGGCCGTAGAACGCACCATCGCCCTCGTTCACGATGTAATCCATGCCCAGCTTTTCGAGCGCGCCGCGCAGGCCGTTGGTAGCGGCTTCCCAATCTTCATCGGAGCCCATGGAATCTTCGGGGCGGGTGGACAGTTCTACGAAGTAGCTGAAGCCGAACTTGGTGTAGACTTCATTGATCAGGTGTACCACGCGGGTGATTTCATCGGTGATCTGATCGCGGCGCATGAAGATGTGCGCATCATCCTGCGTGAAGCAGCGCACGCGGAACAGGCCGTGCAGCGCGCCCTTCAGTTCGTGGCGGTGCACAATGCCCAGCTCGCCCACGCGCAGCGGCAGTTCGCGGTAGGAATGCGGTTCGCTGGCGTATACCAGCACGCCGCCGGGGCAGTTCATCGGCTTGATGCAATAGATTTCATCATCGATCTGCGTGGAATACATGTTATCCTTGTAATGATCCCAGTGGCCGCTGGTTTCCCACAGCTGGCGGTTCATGATCAGGGGCGTGGAAACCTCCACATAGCCGTTGTCATGATGCAGCTCGCGCCAGTAATCGATCAGCGTATTTTTCAGAATCATGCCGTTGGGCAGGAAGAACGGGAATCCGGGGCCTTCTTCGCGCAGCATGAACAGCTTCATTTCCTTGCCGATCTTGCGATGATCGCGGCGCGCGGCCTCTTCCATCAGCTTCAGATGCGCGTCCAGTTCATCCTGCGTGGCGAAGGCGATGCCGTTGATGCGGGTGAGCATGCGGTTGTTCTTATCGCCCTTCCAGTATGCGCCGGAGGACTGCGTGAGCTTGAACGCCTTCAGCGCCTTGGTATAGCACAGATGCGGACCCACGCACAGATCGATATAATCGCCCTGCTGATAGAAGGAAATGACCGCGTCTTCGGGCAATTCCTTGATATGCTCCACCTTGTATTTTTCGCCGCGCTCCTCCATCAGCTTCACGGCCTCCTCGCGGGGCAGGATGAAGGGCTTGATCGGCAGATTTTCCTTCACGATCTTCTTCATTTCGGCTTCGATGGCGGCAAGATCTTCATCGGCAATCTTGCGATCGCCCAGATCGACATCGTAGAAGAAGCCGTTTTCCGTGGCGGGGCCGAAGCCGAAATCCGCGCCGGGATACAGGCGGGAAATCGCCTGCGCCATGATGTGCGCCGCGGTATGACGGATTACGTGCAGCTTTTCCTCTTCGGGGCATTCCGCGACTACGCCGTTGTTGTAGATAATCTTCATTGTGCGTTTCTCCTTTTCAGATCGGATGCGGTCAGGGGTATAAAAAACACCCCCGGATTGTTTCCAAGGGTGCCAATGATCAGCACGGTTCCACCTTGATTTTTCACTCAAGAACCCTGTAACGCGGGCGAAACGGCGGCGCTTGTGGCTGCGCTGCGGCTCTGGATCGGTGCCGTTTCGCCGCTGTACAGCGCGCTTTCAGCCTGCGCGCGCCTCTCTGCGAACAACGATGCGCAAAACGGGATTCCTTCAATGCCTTTAGCGTTATTTTAGCACGCTTGCGCGCTTTCGTCAATGCTTCGGCGCGGGATTTAACAACGCCGTTGACATATGCCCGCGCGCCGGTTACAATGAATGCAGATTGAATCCGGAGGAAGCCTTATGAAGCATAAAATCGATATGCGCAATAGCCCCCGCCGCGCGCATTTTGAATATTTCCTGCGCATGGCGAACCCGTTCGTGGGCGTGACCGTCAATGTGGATGCGGCCGAGCTTGTTGCCGCGTGCAGGCGCGAAGGGCGATCCTTCTATGCCGCCATGATCCATGCCGCCGCCCGCGCCGCAAATCGCGTGCCGGAGCTGCGCAGGCGGATCATCGATGGCGAGGTATGGGAGTACGATATTTGCCCGACTTCGCACATCGAACTGCTGGACAGCGGCGCATACTGCTATTGCACGCTGCGCCACGATCTGGACGGCGACGCTTATTTTCAGTATGCCGCGCAGGCGCGCGCCGCCGCCGTGCAGCGCGCCGAAATCAACGAGGACGGCGATCCGGATTCGATGCTGTTCATTACCTGCTTTCCTTGGATTCACTATACCGCGCTGGTGCAGCCCACCGGCGATGATTCCAACCCCCGCATTTCGTGGGGCAAATATGAACGCAATGCAGATGGACGGCAAATGCTGCCGGTCACGCTGCTGGCGCACCATGGGCTGGTGGACGGCGTGAATCTCGGACAGTTTTACGCAGAACTGCAAAAGGAATTGTGAATCCCGCTTATCCCTTCAGCAGCACCCACATCGCCGGTCGAACGCCGCCGTTATGCGAACTTACGTTTACGCCGCCGTTGTAAAACGTGCCATCGGTATAGACGATCGCGGTGGTCAGCAGGCTGGAACCGGGCGTGCGCATCCACCACCAGTGCCCCAGATTGCGATCCTCTACCTCCGGCAGGTATTGCAGCACCTCCGCCTTGCTGAGCACGAAAACCCGATCCATGGTTCGATTGCCGCCGTTGGTATAATATTCCTCGCTGGCGGGGGTTTCCACGCGCACGTTCAGAATGTTTCGCCCCTCCTCCGGCGCGAAGCACTCCTTCACAAAAACGCCGTTCAGCCATTTCCGCAGGGCGCTGTTTTCCCACCATGTATCCACGTACAGATCCTGATAGGGGCGTTCGGTCAATAGCCCATCGCACAGCAGCAGGCGCATGTTGCCGCGTTCATCCATTACGCGCCACCGAATGTCCCTACCCTCGAATTGACCGTAGGAAACGATCTGCCCGACGGAAAATTTCTGAAATTGCCGGCACTTTTTCAAATAAGATGCGACGTTCTTTTCGCCCTCCGCCTGCATAAAAAGCGCTTCCGCCTGCTGCCATTGATGATTTTTGTAGCATTCCATCGCCTGTTCATATACGCTGTTCATGTTCATTCCTCACTTCATCAGCTTGCGTATGGTCTTTACCAGCTCGTCCACGATCGCCTGATCGCCCTCCAGAATGCCGCGCGTGACGCAGCCGTGGATGTGGTTGCTCAAAAGCTCCTGATTGAATCCATCGATGGCGGCGCGTATGGCGGCGGATTGCTGCAGCAGATCGTTGCAGTACGCATCGTTTTCCAGCATCTGTTCCAGCCCGCGCACCTGCCCTTCGATTCGCCGCAGACGAACGCCCAGCGATTTTTTCTGTTCCTCGCTGCGATGTACTTTCTTGCCCGAACCCGTGTTTTCCATGGCGCTTTCGCCTCCTTTATATACTGGGGGGGAGTATGGGCATAGCATACACCTTTTGGCCGCGCCTGTCAAGCGCAAATGAATTGCGAAGGGTTAAAGATGAAAAAGCGGGCTGTGCAAGAACGAATGCTTCTTCCACAGCCCGATGTATATAGATAGATGTTAGTCCGCGAGGAATGTTATGCCGTGCGCCCTGGCGTAGGTCTGCGCCGCGCTGCCCGCGGGCGCATGGATTACCACGTTGGGCGAATTGGCAAATGCGTCGTCCGCAATTTCGATGTTCATCGCGGGAATTTCTATGTGCCGAAGCTGCGTGCAATTTGCAAACGCACGCGCACCGATTTTTATACAGCTTTCCGGCAGGCGCACGATCTCCACGGCGGTATTTAAATACGCTTCATCGCGGATTTCGGTAAGCCCCGCCGGCAGTTGCGCGACGGTCGCAGAATCGCCGATATGGCGCACGTTCTCGCCCCTGCCATTCTCCATCGCCCACGTATCCGCATAGGAATCTGCATGGCAGTAGATCAGCGCGGTATCGGGTATAGCGTCTTCGCCGATGATGGTAACGCTGGCCGGAATCACGATCGTTTCAAGACCGGTGCAATTGTAGAATGCGTGATATCCAATGTTGGTTACGCCATCGGGAATCCGGATGCTGACCAAACCGGTGCAATTCTGAAACACGCCGTTAAGAATTTCCGTGATCCCCTCATTAAATACGACGCTTTCAAGATTTGTGCAGTCGACGAATGCATAATCGATGATGCGTTCTACGCCTGCGGGAATTTCAATATGCCTAAGACCAGTGCAGGCTTCAAATGTTCCGCCGCCGATATAGGTAATGCCCTCGGGCAGCGTCACGTTGGTAAGCTTGCTGCAGCCGCCAAACAGCCACCAGGTATCCAGATCTTTAACACTATTGGGAATCACAATGCTTTCAAGGCTGGCGCAATCTTGGAATGCGCCGCTGTGTATCACGGTTACGCTGTCGGGAATGACGATGTTTTCAAGGCGGGTACAATCACTGAAGGCAGCCCTGCCAATGGTAGTTATCCCATCCGGCAATTTTATATCGGTAATATTTTCACATGTATAAAATGCAAGCGAGCCTACGGAGGCTGCGCCTTCTGCAATGACGGCGGATTTGATGTCTGCACTGTAATTTCGCCACGGCGCACTATTGAATTCATCGCCGTCATAATCCGCCATTTTCCCCGTTCCGGAGATAGAAAGCAAGCCGTCCCAGTCCAATGTCCAGACAAGGTTATCGCCTCCCGCGCCGCAATCGCCGGATGCGATGATCTTTCGGCGTACCTTACCGATCCTGCTATTCTCTGCGGCCCAGGTATCCGCATAGGAATCCGCATGGCAATAGATCAGCGTTGCATTCGGAATGGCGTCACTGCCGATGCTGGCCACGCCGTTGGGGATCGTAATGCTCGTCAGGCTGATGCATTCGGTGAATGCATCATGACCGATGCTGGTCACGCTGTCTGGGATTACAATACTCGTCAGATTGCTGCTGCCGCAGAACGCACTATTGCCGATGTTGGTCACGCCTTCAGAAATGATCACCGATTTGATTTCACTTCGGTGGTCATTCCAAGGGGCGGTTGAAGATATCGCTTTATCATGATACCGTTCCAAATAATCCTCCATCGCACCCCTGCCGGTAATGGACAAAAGCCCTCCAAGATCGAGCGCCCATTGAATGTTATCGCCCGCTGCGCCGCAATCGCCGGATGCAATGATCGCCGGAGCTGCCACGGTCACGGTACAGCGTGCGCTCTTGCCGCTTTTAACGGTTGCCGTAATGGTCGTCACGCCTGTAGAAACGCCGATGACCACGCCGTTTTCAGAAACGGCGGCGATGGTGGGATCATCGCTCGTCCAGAAAACATCACAAGCGCCGTCCGGAACAATCGTATACTCCAGCGGTTTCTCTTCGCCGCGCACAATGGAAATATTTTCCGGAAGCGTGATCGCAATATCGCTTAGATAGCATATATTGCCAATCTTACCGGTTTCTTTTGCCCATTTGTCCGCATAGGAATCTGCATAGCAGTAGAGCAACGCAATTCTCGGAATAGCGCCACTGCCGATGCTGGTCACACTCGCCGGAATCGTAATGCTTGTCAAACTGCTGCAATAACCGAATGCATTATTTCCAATACTGGTCACACCGTAGGGAATTTCGACGCTCGTCAGTTTGCAGTCATAGAACGCATCACGACCGATGCTGGTTACGCTATCTGGGATTGTAATGCTCGTCAGGTTGCTGCAATAGGAAAACACATAGTCACTGATGCAGGTTACTCCATCAGGGATTATGATGTTCGTCAAACCACCGCAGTTGCGGAACGCACACCTGTCAATGCTGGTCACGCTGTCGGGGATTACAATGCTTTTCAGGCTGTTGCAATAGTTGAACGCACTATCCCCGATATGGGTTACGCTGTCGGGGATTGTAACGTTCGTCAGGTTGCCGCAATCACTGAACGCACCTTCGCTGATATTCGTCACGC
>CAKUKP010000012.1 GCA_934663625.1 uncultured Clostridia bacterium | reverse complement strand
TCCGGAGCTTCGCATGCGAAAGGTAGTGTGCGGCGCGCGCCCGCGTTATGGGCATAAGGCTCGAAGCAATTCGGGTGAACAGGGTTGGTATCGCGCAATCTGCGCCCCTCACGCGTTGAGGGGCGTTTATTTTGGGACATGATTGATCAGACCGAAGGTTGTATATAAGGAGGATTCCAGAATGCCGGAAAAGAAGAAGTTTTACATCACAACGCCCATCTACTATCCATCGGGCAACATGCACATTGGTCACACCTATACGACCGTGGCGGCGGACACCATGGCGCGCTTCAAGAAGCAGACCGGCTACGATACCTATTTTCTGACCGGCACCGATGAACACGGCCAGAAGATCGAACGCAAGGCCGCCGATCAGGGCGTTACGCCGAAGCAGTTCGTGGATAAGATCGTGGCGGAAACGAAGGATCTTTGGAAGCTGATGAACATCGAATACGATGATTTCATCCGCACGACCGATGAACGCCATGAAAAGGTGGTTCAGAAGATCTTCAAGCAGTTCTATGATCAGGGCGACATTTATAAATCTGAATATGAAGGGCAGTACTGCGCGCAGTGCGAAGCCTTCTGGACGCCCACGCAGCTCAAGGAGGGCAACCTTTGCCCCGATTGCGGCCGTCCTACCGAAAAGGTGCGCGAGGAGAGCTATTTCTTCCGCATGAGCAAATATGCGCCGTGGCTGATCGAATACATCGAAAGCCATCCCGACTTCATTCAGCCGCCGTCGAGGGCGAATGAAATGCTGAACAATTTCCTGCGCCCCGGACTTCAGGATCTGTGCGTGAGCCGCACTTCCTTCAAGTGGGGCGTGCCGGTGGATTTCGATCCCAAGCACGTGGTGTACGTTTGGATCGACGCGCTTTCCAATTACATTACCGCGCTGGGCTACGGCACCGATCATCCGGAGCTGTTTAATAAGTATTGGCCGGCGGACGTGCATCTGGTGGGCAAGGAAATCGTGCGATTCCATACGATTTACTGGCCGATCATGCTGCACGCGCTGGGACTTGAGCTGCCCAGGCAGGTATTCGGTCATGGCTGGCTGCTGTTCGGCAACGATAAGATGAGCAAATCCAAGGGCAACGTGGTATATCCCGCGCCCATCGTGGAGCGCTACGGCGTGGACACCCTGCGCTATTATCTGATGCGCGAAATGCCCTTCGGCGCGGACGGCAATTACACCAATGAAGCGCTGCTGACCCGCATGAACGCCGATCTGGTAAACGATCTGGGCAATCTGGTGTCCCGCACGGTGGCGATGATCGAAAAATACTTCGGTGGCATCGTGCCGGAGCCGGGCGAGGAAAACGAAAGCGGTATCGCCCTGCGCAAGCGCTTTGAAGATCTGCCCGAAATCGTGGAAAAGCAGATGAACGCGCTGCAGTTCTCCGTGGCGCTTTCCGAAATCTGGAAGCTGATCGGCGATTGCAACCGCTATATCGATATCAATCAGCCGTGGGTGCTGTGCAAGAGCGAAGAAGGTCTGCCGCGGCTCAGGACGGTGATGTACTATCTGGCGGAATGCATCCGCGCCATCGCGGTGTACATCTATCCCACCATGCCGTCTACGCCCGAAAAGATTTATACGCAGCTGGGCGTGACCGACCCCGAACTGATGACGTGGGAATCTGTGCAGAGGTTCGGCGCGCTGAAGCCCGGAACGAAGGTGGAAAAGGGCGCGGCGCTGTTCCCGCGCGTGGATATTAAGAAGGAGCTGGAAGCGCTGAATCCCGCGGAGGAAGAAGAAAAGAAGCCCGCGGAGAAGAAAGCCGCGCCGGTCAAACAGGAAGCGAAGGAAGATAAAAAGGAAGAAACGCCCGTCGCATCCTTCGATGATTTTATGAAGATTCGCCTGATCGCGGCGAAGGTAATCGCCTGTGAGCGCGTGAAGAAGAGCGAAAAGCTGTTGAAGGAAACGCTGGACGTCGGCAACGGCGTAACCAAGACCGTGTGCAGCGGCATCGCCAAATATTACACGCCCGAAGAAATGGTGGGCAAGACCGTTGTGATGGTGAATAACTTCGCGCCGCGCAAGATGGCGGGCGAGGTATCCGAGGGCATGCTGCTGTGCGCCGAGGATCCGGACGGACGGGTACGCCTGCTGACCGTGGACGGCGAAGTTGCCCCCGGCAGCGAAATCGGTTGAGAGAAGTAATCGCTGATTAATTCGGAGAACAAGCACAGGGCACCTTTTCCGCCATTCATCGCTTGAGAAAATCTTGAAATAGCGCCGCTATTCCTGCGATTTCCGCAAGCGCGCCTGACGAAAAATTCGCTCCTGTGCATGTTCCCTCATTTAACCATCGATCACTTAAGGTTTTCCAAATGGAATATAGTAGGAAATAGAAATAACGCAAACATGAAAATATCGATTATCGGCTGCGGCAGATGGGGATCCCTGATCTGCTGGTATCTGGACAAAATCGGTCATGAGGTAACGCTGTACGGGCGCGAGAGCAGCCCGCACATGCAAAGGTTTCTGTCGGAGCGCAGAAATGATCTGTTGACGCTGCGCCCGCAGATTCACCTGTCCACCGATCTGAACTGTGTACGGGACGCGGAGGTCATCGTGATCTCCGTGCCCAGCCAGTCGCTGCGCGGTCTGATGCAGAAGATTCAGACCATGCAGCTGAAAAACAAAATCTACGTGCTGTGCATGAAGGGCATCGAGGTGGAAACCGGAATGCGCCTATCCGAAATCGCCGCGCAGTACGCCGATCCCAGCTGCCGCGTGGCGGTGTGGCTGGGGCCGGGGCACGTGCAGGAATTCTATGCCGGAATTCCGAACTGCATGGTGATCGACAGCGCGGATGCAGAGGTAAAAAAACTGCTGGTGGAGCGCTTTTCCAGCAGCTTGATCCGCTTTTATTACGGCGGCGATCTGATCGGCAATGAAATCGGCGCGGCGGCGAAGAACGTAATCGGCATCGCGGCGGGCATATTGGACGGCCTGAAGCTGACTACGCTGAAGGGCGCGCTGATGTCCCGCGGCACCAGCGAAATCGCGCGCCTGATCGACGCGCTGGGCGGCAATCGCTTTTCCGCCTACGGACTTTGCCATCTGGGCGATTATGAAGCGACCGTGTTTTCGAAGTTCAGCCACAATCGCCAGTTCGGCGAAAGCTTTGTGCGCGGCGAAAAGTATGATCAGCTGGCGGAGGGCTATTACACCGTGGACGCGCTGGTTCGGCTGGCGCGGCGGCACAATGTGGAATTGCCGATCTGCGAAGCGGTGTACGATGTGCTGTACAACGGCGAGGATGCGCATGCCGCCATCGAAAAGCTGTTTACGCGCAAGCTGACCCATGAATTGTGGAGCGATTGAATATGCGCATATTTGATACCCATTGCCACATCGCGGACGAGGCGTTTCAGGAGGATCTGGAGCAGGTGATCGATCAATTTCACGCCGCCTGCGTGCGCCGCGCGAACGTGATCGCCGACCCGTGCGAGGAAACGCCCAATCAGGCGCGCGTGCGCGCGATCGTGGATGCGCATGATGATCTGATCGGATCCATCGGCGCGCATCCGCACAACGCCAGCCGGTACACAGCGGCGGAGGAGGAAACGATCCGCGATTATCTCGACCTGCCCAATTTCAAATGCCTGGGCGAGATTGGGCTGGATTACCATTATGATCTGTCCGAGCGGTCGGTGCAGCGATCGGTGTTCGCGCGCCAGCTTATGCTGGCAGATGAATTAAACGCGCCCGTACAGCTGCATATCCGCGAAGCGCACGAGGACGCGCGCGAGATCATTTCCCGCCATCTGCAAAACGGCGGACGGCTGCGCGGCATTATGCACTGCTTTACCGGCGATTGGGAAACCGCGCGGTTTTATCTGGATGCGGGGCTGTACATTTCCCTGTCCGGCGCGCTGACGTTCAAGAACGCAAAGTACCTGATCGAGGTGTGCAGAAATGTGCCCGCCGACCGACTACTTCTGGAAACGGATTGCCCGTATATGGCGCCCGTTCCGCTGCGCGGCAGGCGCAACGAACCCGCGTACATTACGCATACGCTTGTCTGCGCGGCGTGCGTTCGCGGCGTTTCGCCCGAAGCGCTGGCGGAGCGCACGTATCAGAACGCGCTGTCCGTCTTTGAAATTACGGAGGAAGAAGCCCTTGGAAGCACAAACCCGATATGAAAATCTGACCGCGATTATTGAAGCCATCCTGTTCGTATCCGGCGATCCGGTACAGGTAGACGTGCTGGCGCACAGCATGAATCTGACCGTATCGGAACTGGAGGACGCGCTTTCCGAGCTGCGGGATCATTTGCAGCTGGAGGGGCGCGGCATACAGCTGAACCGGAGCGGCGATACGGTGTTTCTGTCCATCTGCCCGAAATACGCGCATCAGGTGGAGCTGTTTTTGCAGCCCATCCGCAAGCAGCCGCTATCGCAGGCGGTGCTGGAATCGCTGTCCATCATCGCCTATCGCCAGCCCGTAACCAAGGGCGATATCGAAGCGGTGCGCGGCGTGAAATGCGATTATTCGGTGCAGGCGCTGCTGAACCGCGGCTTCATCGAGGAATGCGGCCGCCGCGAAGCGCTGGGCAGACCGATTCTGTACAAGACTACGGATAAATTTTTGCAGCATTTCGGCATCGAATCGCTGGATGAGCTGCCGAACGTGGATTTTTCGCAGCCCGAGGGCGAAATCGTGCCCTGAAGCGCGGATATAATTGGGCAAGATCGGTATATGGTTGTAAATCTAAAATGAACTTTGCAAAATCGGTCGTTTTCGGCTTGACGATGATCGATTTCAAATTGTATAATGTAGGCTGTATTACGATAAGCAATTGGAACCGATGCGTTCCGAGGGAGGATACCATTCATGCCTACGCAGCAGATCAATTGGAAGCAGCGCGAACGCAGAATTCGCGCAAGATATCAGAAAAAGGTATGGACGACGGGTATCGTTACGGCGATCGTGGGTCTGATCGTCGGTTTTGTGCTGCACGCCGTATTCTTTGGCGCAAATGACCAGACCGCCATGCCCGTGGTGCAGCCTACGCCGGAGGTACAGGTGATTTATGTCACGCCCGCGCCCACGGTAGCGGCGACGCCGGAAACGGTGTATATTACGCCCGAACCCGCGGCGGAGGTAACGCCGCAGATCATCTATGTTACGCCCGAGCCGACCGCCGAACCGACGGACGCGCCCGAAACCGTTGCGCCCGAACAGATCACGTTCGCACAGCCCGACGCGACGCAGGCGCCCATTGAAAGCGATAGCATGGCGGCGACGCAGGCGCCCGAAGCCGTCGGCGTGATTTCCGCCGCGACCACCGATGGGGCTTCCGTGCCTTCCAGCATTCTGCCCGCAGAAACGGCGCAGCCCGTTGTGGTTGCGACGCCCGAACCGGCGGTAGAAACGGCTGCCACCGAGGAACCGGCCGCCGAGTCTGCGAGCAACCAGCCCATCATCGTGCCCTACGGCGAATCCGTAACCTTCAACACGCAGGTGAAGCGCGATGGTTCCGCGCGCCGCAACGTGGAAGACACCGATTATGAAACCGTGAATCTCACGATGAAGGTAAACGCATACAAGCGTCCCTCCTATTTTGAGGAGCATTACTATGATTCCTTCAGCCTGAAGGGCGATGAGGCGGCGGTGGAATTCGATATCACGCTGAACAGCTATTCCGGCGTGATTCAGATCATCCCCCAGAACTTCCTGCTGATTACGCTGCGCGGCGACAGCGATGATGTAACCGCACAGGGCTATCAGCTGATGGATAAGGAAATCAGCGGCAAGACCGGCGTGGCGATCCTTTCCGATCGCACGACCACGCTGTACAAGCGCTATCCCTATTCCGCGCAGCAGGGACACATGAAGTATATGGTGGTGACCGCCTATATGGACGGCGTGCCGCAGGTATACTGGTTTGAAATCATCGATCCCAACCCCGTGGAATATGATGCGCTCAGCAAGGGCATTAAGGATCATACCGAGGAAGTAAAGCGTTTGCAGGGCAAGCTGAAGCGCATGGGTCTGCTGGACGCCGATGAAAAGGTAGACGGCAAGTTTGGCACCAACACGCAGAACGCCGTAATGGCGGCGCAGAAGCTGCTGGGCCTGCCCGAAACCGGCGTGGCGGATAACGAATTCCTGCACAAGCTCTACGACGACTGATCACATTTCAATGCGTTATCGGAGCGGCAGTGGCAAATGCAGCTGCCGCTTTGATAGTGCTTCGAGGAACTTATGGAAGAAAGAAACAGCGCCCTCAGGGATGATTACGGCTTCGATGTACCGCAGGCCGTATTGGATCGGTTGAAGGCCTCCGGAAAGCGGATTCGCAGGATTCCCGAATCCGCCGTGCGTGATCTTACATACGCACCGCGCCCCAAGTGGGGTTATCGCTTCGTGAAGCGCGCGGTGGATATTTGTGTATCTTTGATCGCGCTGATCGTGCTGCTGATCCCGATGCTGATCATATCGCTGTGCATTTACATCAATGATCCCGGATCGGTGCTGTTTACGCATTATCGCGTGGGCATGAACGCAAAGCAGTTTCAGATCTATAAGTTCCGCACCATGTATTTAAATACCCCGAAATATCTGGCGACCAACGATGTGCGCAACCCGAAGCAGTACATTACCCGCGTGGGGCGCGTATTGCGCAAAACCTCGCTGGATGAACTGCCGCAGCTCTGGAATGTGCTGAAGGGCGATATGAGCATCATCGGCCCGCGCCCGCTGATCAGCGACGAACTGGAAATCCATCGCATGCGCGTGCGCTTCGGCGCGTACAACGTGCGCCCCGGCATTACCGGCCTTGCCCAGATCAATGGCCGCGATTTGACCTCCAGCGCCGATAAGATTCGCTGGGATGTGGAATACGTACATAAATTCGGCCCCGCGATGGATATGAAAATTCTCCTGTCCACCATCCCGCAGGTGTTCCATGGGCGCGATGTGGTCGAGGGCGGGAAAAAATAAACAGGGCGAAAGAATAAAATCAGCCATCTGCGTAAATTCTTTGCGCAGATGCTTTTTTTGTATTGACATATACCCTATGGGGGTATATAATCTCGTGCGGAGGTGAGGTTTATGGATTGTGAATGCAGCTGCGGGCGCACGAAAAAGCGCACGGAGGCGGAGATCGATTCGCTCACGAAGCGCTTAAACCGCATTGAAGGGCAGATTCGCGGCATCCGCGGAATGCTGGAGCGCGATGCGTACTGCGCGGATATCCTGACGCAGACGGCGGCGGCGACCGCGGCGCTGAATGCGTTCAGCCGTGAATTGCTGGAAAGCCACATGCGCACCTGCGTCCGCAATGATATTTTGGCGGGGCGCGATGAAACGATCGATGAATTTCTGGGCATACTGAAAAAAATGATGTAATTGAAAAGCTTCGGGCAATCGAGGTGAAGGTTCAAATGAAGAAATACAATGTAACGGGAATGAGCTGCGCGGCGTGTAGCACGCGCGTGGAAAAGGCCGTGCGCGCCGTGGACGGCGTGACGGAATGTTCGGTGAGCCTGCTCACGAACAGCATGGGCGTATCGGGCACGGCATCGGATGAAGCCGTGATCGCGGCGGTGCAGGCGGCGGGCTACGGCGCGAGCGTCGCGGGCGCGAAGGCAGCATCAACGCAGACGGAAGCGCCGAAGGATACCGAAACCGCGAAGATGAAAAAGCGGCTCTGGTGGTCGCTGGGCTTTTTGATCGTACTGATGTACATTTCGATGGGCAACGGCATGTGGGGCTGGCCGGTTCCCGCTTTCTTCGAAGGCAATTATGCGGCGCTGGGCATCGTGCAGCTGATGTTATCCGCCATCGTGATGGTGATCAATCAGAAGTTCTTTGTAAACGGCTTCAAGGGCGCGATTCACCGCGCGCCGAACATGGATACGCTGGTGGCGATGGGCAGCGGCGCGGCGTTCGTGTACAGCGTATATTCGCTGCTGGCGATCACGGGCGCGCAGATGGCGGGCGATATGACCGCCGCGATGCACCACTACCATGATTTCTATTTCGAATCCGCCGCGATGATTTTAACGCTGATTACGGTGGGCAAGATGCTGGAAGCGCGATCCAAGGGCAAAACCACGGATGCGCTGCAATCGCTGATGAAGCTCGCGCCGTCCACGGCGGTAAAATGGGTGGACGGACGGGAGGAAACCGTGCCGATCGATCAGCTGCAAAAGGGCGATATTTTCATCGTGCGTCCCGGCGGCAGCATTCCGGTGGACGGCGTGGTGATCGAGGGCGTTACCAGCGTAAATGAATCCGCGCTGACCGGCGAAAGCATGCCGGTGGACAAGGCGGCGGGCGATACCGTATCTGCCGCGACGATCAATCAGACAGGCTACATCCGCTGTCAGGCGACGCGCGTGGGCGAGGATACCACCCTTTCGCGCATCATTCAGATGGTGCAGGATACCGCCGCGACCAAGGCGCCGATCGCAAAGATCGCGGATCGCGTATCGGGCGTATTCGTGCCCGCAGTGATCACCGTGGCGCTGATTACGCTGATCGTATGGCTGATTCTGGGCAAAAGCGGCGGTTATGCGCTGGCGCGCGCCATATCGGTGCTGGTGATCAGCTGCCCCTGCGCGTTGGGTCTGGCGACGCCGGTGGCGATCATGGTGGGCAGCGGCATGGGCGCGAAGAACGGCATCCTGTTCAAAACCGCCGTATCGCTGGAGGAAACCGGCCGCACGGATACCGTCGCGCTGGATAAGACCGGCACGATCACCACGGGCGAACCGCGGGTGACGGATATTCTGCCGGAGGATGGCGTAACGCGCGATGAACTGCTGACCATCGCGTGCGCGCTGGAAAAGCGCAGCGAACATCCGCTGGCGAAGGCGATTCTGGCGGCGGGCGGCGATCAGCCCATTCCGGAGGTTACGGATTTCCGCACCGAAACCGGCAGCGGGCTTACCGCCGTGCTGGACGGCGCGGCGATCGCGGGTGGCAATCTGAAGTATATCGAAACGATGGCGGAAATTTCCGATGCGGTGCGCGCCGCGGCAGAGGCGTGCGCGGAGCAGGGCAAAACGCCGCTGTTCTTCGCGCGCGGCGGCAAATTGATCGGCATGATCTGCGCCGCGGATACCATCCGCCCCGATGCGAAGGAAGCGATCGCGCAGCTTGCGCGCATGGGCGTGCGCACCGTGATGATCACCGGCGATAACGTGCGCACGGCGCGCGCCATCGGCGCGCAGGTGGGCGTGGATGATGTGGTTGCGGGCGTATTGCCCGATGGCAAGGCCGAGGCGATTGCAAAGCTGAAGCGGCAGGGCAAAGTGATGATGGTGGGCGACGGCATCAACGATGCGCCGGCGCTGACCGCCGCCGATACGGGCGTTGCCATCGGCGCGGGCACGGATGTGGCGATCGATGCGGCCGATGTGGTGCTGATGAAGAACCGCGTGCAGGATGTGCCCGCCGCGATCCGCCTGAGCCGGCTCACGCTGCAGATCATCCGCGAAAACCTGTTCTGGGCGTTTATCTACAACGTCATCGGCATCCCGCTGGCGGCGGGCGCGTGGAGTGGATTGCTGGGCTGGCAGCTGAGCCCGATGTTCGGCGCGGCGGCGATGAGCCTGTCCAGCTTCTGCGTGGTTACCAACGCGCTTCGGTTGAATCTGTATGATATTCATTCGCCGAAGCACGATCACAAAAAAAGAGGACAAAAACGGAATCAGAAGGAGGAAATCAGTATGGAAAGAACCATGAAGATCGAAGGCATGATGTGCGGACATTGCGAGGCGCGCGTGAAGAAAACGCTGGAAGCCATCGAAGGCGTGGCGGAAGCGAAGGTCAGCCATACCGCAGGCACCGCGATCGTTACGCTGAACGGCGCGGTAAGCGATGATGTTCTGCGTAAGGCGGTTGAGGATCAGGATTATAAGGTAGTGGGGATCGAATAAGGTATTGATAACGCATGACAAAAAGCGCCGTTGTTTGGACGGCGCTTTTCTATTGGAATTGTGTGGAATTATGCCTGCTTGCGCGGCAGCGGATCCGTCCAGCCGAACGGATCGGGCTCCTTGCCCCACTGCAGGCCGGTCAGGCGATCGTAGAGCATCTGCGAGGTTTCGCCGATTTTGAAATCGTTGATCACATACGGCTTATCGTGGTAGCTGATTTCGCCGATCGGGGAAATGACCGCGGCGGTGCCCACGCACCAGGCTTCCTCCAGCGTGCCGTTTTCGGCGGCCTGCACCAGTTCATCCACGCTGATTAAGCGTTCTTCAACCGGCATGCCCCAGCTTTTCAGCATCGCGATGCAGGAGCGGCGCGTGATGCCATCCAGAATGGAGCCGGTCAGCATCGGCGTGACCACCTTGCCGGCGATCTTGAACATTACGTTCATGCCGCCGCCCTCTTCTACATATTTATGCTGAAGTGCGTCCAGCCAAAGCACCTGCGAAAAGCCCTTTTCCACGGCGCGCTCGCCCGCGCGGTTCGCCGCGCCGTAGTTGCCGCCGCATTTCGCTTCGCCGGTACCGCCGCGCACCGCGCGCACGTCCTCGGTTTCCACCATGATCTTTACCGGCTTCAGACCCTCGGCAAAATAGCTGCCCACCGGCGACATGATGATCACGAACATCGCCGAATGCACGCCGTGCAGACCCAGCTTCGGATCCGCGCCGAACAGGAACGGGCGAATGTACAGCGAAGTACCCGGCTCGGACGGCACCCAATCCTGATCCAGTTCCACCAGTTCGCGCACCGCCTGCAATCCATCGTCCGGATTCAGCTGCGGAAGTCCCAATCGATCGCAGGATCGATTCAGGCGCGCGATATTGTCCCACGGGCGGAACAGCTGTACGCCGCCGTCCGGACGGCGATACGCCTTCATGCCCTCGAATACCTCCGCGCCGTAATGGAAAACGGTGGCGGCGGGCGAAAGCGTCAGCGGGCCGTAGGGAACGATGCGCGCATCGTGCCAGCCATTCTGTTCATCGTAATCCATGATGAACATATGATCGGTGAAATAATTGCCGAAGCCCAGCTTTTCAACCGGCGGCATAACGCCGCGTTTTTCACATTTCGTTACAGAGATTTTCATGGTTTTTGCCTCCTTCAGATTTCCTTCAGATGTTCCATGTTGTGGCGGATGCCCTCGCAGCATTCGTGGAATTTTGCGCGCTCCGCATCGGTCAGCGGCAGTTCAACCACCTGTTCTACGCCGTTTGCGCCCAGCACGCAGGGCACGCCCGCGAACAGGCCGTCCTCGCCGTATTCGCCGCAGAGCTGCGCGCTGGCGGGCATGACGGCTTTTTCATCGTGCAGAACGATGCTTGCCATGCGCGCGGCGGTGGTGGCGATGCCGTATTCGGTGCAGTATTTTCCGCTGAACGTGACCCAGCCGCCGCCGATGGATTCGCGGGTCAGCGCGTCGCGGTCAAAGCGGAAGCGCGCATCGGTCTTTGCCCATTCGTCCAGCGGCATGCCGCGGAACGATACGCACGACCACGGGGCGAACTGCTGGTTGCCGTGCTCGCCCAGCATATAGCAGGTGATCGATTTGTGATCCACGCCCGTCTGACGCGCCAGCGCGCTCAAAAGGCGGGATGTATCCAGCCCCGTACCGGTGCCGAATACCCGACCGCGGGGCAGACCCAAAAGATTCGCCAGTTCGCGGGTGACGATATCGCAGGGGTTGGTGATGTTGATCAGCACGCCGTCGAAGCCGCTCGCCTTGATCTTTTCCGCATAGCCGCGCACGGCGGGGATCGTGAAATCCATTTCCGTCAGGCGGTCGTGCGTGCCGCGCAGCAGTTCGATCTTGCCCACGCTGTTTACAATCACATCGCATGCACCCAGATCGGCAAAATCGCCCTCGCGCACGGTGACGCGATGCGGAAGGTAAGCCGCGGAATCGCGCAGATCCTGCGCTTCGCTGGCGACCTTCTGCGCGTTCTGATCCACCAGAACCAGTTCATCCGCGATGCCCTGCACCGCCAGCGAATAGGCGACGTGCGCGCCCACATGGCCAAGGCCGATTACGCCAAGCACTCTCTTTTTCGTCATTTGAATCAACCTTCTTTCTTATGCGCCAAAATTCGGGAATAATACGCAGGTATACAGCATCGTAAGCGCCATATACAGAACCAGCAGCACCGCGAACGCGGGCAGCGTGCGCTTCATGACCTGATTTTCATTGCCGATTTCATCGACCGTCGCACAGGCGGCAACGGTGTTGTTCGGGCAGATCATGTTGCCCAGTGAAGCGCCGGCGTTCTGTCCGGCGAAGATCGTGATCGGGTTCATGCCCAGCGTCTGCGCGGCCTGCATGTGCATATCGGCGAACATGATGTTCGAACCGAGGCCGGTGCCGGTGATGAACGATCCGCCCGCGCCGATCGCTACCGCCGCCGCCGGATACAGGCGGGCGACTACCTTCGCGGTATCGGATGCGATCAGATTCATCATGCCGGTGTGCGGGGATTGCATGATGTAGGATACGATCAGCAGGCTGCTCATCGTAACCAGAACGGGCGTTACGTGCTTCGCGGTCTTTTTGCATACCGACCAGTATTGCTTCAGCCCCACCTTCATCGTAAGCGCGCCGAGGAAGCCGCACAGCATGATCACCACGTCCACCCATACGATGTAGCCGAACGTGCACATCACGGCGAAGCCGTTTTCTACCAGCGCGGGGAAGCCGTAGCGCACGGCGGGCAGCAGCACCAGAATAAATACATACGGGGAAAGCGCCTGGAAGGCGGAATATTTGCGTTCGCGCGCGGTGAATTGATTGCGGAACTCATCCGGCGTTTTTACGCCCACCAGCTTGACATAGGCGATCGAGAGCAGCATGGAAATCAACCCCGTGCCCATCGAAGTGACCTCCGCGCCCACGAAATTGGAAAGCGCGAACATCACGCCGCAGGTGGTAACGCCCGTGAACGTAAGATAGGGCACGATTTTTTTGAAGCCCTTTCGTCCGAACGCCATAAATACGATCAGGAAGGGAATCACCAGCACGCCGAACATGTGGATACGCCCGACCATCGCGGAATTGAGGGATACGGTGCTCACGCCCGCGTCCACCAGCGCCGCGCCGCCGTTGATCGTGGTCAGTCCCGCGCCGCCCCATGAACAGGGGGTAGCGTCGCCCAGCAGCGCCATGGCGATCGCCGTTACGGGGTGGAAGCCCAGCGCCGCGAGGAACGGCGCCGCGATTGCCGCCGGAGCGCCCGCGCCCGCCGCGCCCTCCAGAAAGATCGGAAGCAGCATGCCGATGACCACGGCCTGTACGCGCCGGTCATCGCTGATGCAGGCGATCGTGGCTTTTACATCCTCGATCGCGCCGGTATCGCGCAGAAGATTCAGAATCACAAACGCGCCGAATACCATCCATACGATCTTCAGACCTTCCTTGAGGCCCTTCCAGATCAGCGCGTCGAACACGGTGATGCTTTCCTTGAAGGTCGCGCCGGTGACATTGAAGAAGGTGAGCCCCAGAACGAACGTCCATACGAGCGCCACGGGTGCAACCCGCTTTGCCGACTGCTTGAAACCGAGGATGCCGACCAGTACGACGATGATCGGGCTGAGCGCCATAACAAAATTCAAAAACTGCATTGCGTTCTTCCTTCCAGATGTATTTTTGCCCTCGCGCGTTTCCCACCGGCCGGACGGAAAAAGTGCGATCATCTATGAAAAAAGCGATCCCGCCGAAACCGGCGGGATCGCTTGATGAACTTCGTTTCCCCGATCGATGCGGGGTTCAAAGCTTCAGGAAACAATTCAGCGGGTTTCGGATGCTTGCCGGAATCAGAATAATCGCAATAATAATCAGGCAAATAAAAATGGACAGCGCAATCGCGTTGTCCAGCAGCATGGCGTTATTCTTATCCGCGCAGAAAGAGCCCGCGCAGAGAGAGCAGGCGCGAGAAGATACATTCATTGCGGATGCAAAACGGTTCATCATCTTCAGCGCCCCCTCATTTCAAATATGGGCAGATTATAGCACCGCATTTTCGCGTTGTCAAGCGGGTGCGATAAACATTAACATTATTTTTGATCGCGCGGCGCGCCGTCCGGCGGGGCTTGACACCCTACCGACCGGTAGCTATAATAGAAGAACTATGAGAATATTCTCGATCGAACAGGACGGCGGATTTATGGAAAGAACCGGCACAAAACAGGCGATACTGGATGCGGCGCTCGATTTATTTTCGGTGCAGGGCTATGAGGAAACATCGGTCGCGCAGATCGCGGATGCGGTAGGCATCCGCAAGGCTTCGCTGTACAGCCATTTTGCCAGCAAACAGGATATGCTGGACGCGCTGCTGCAGGATGCATTGGAGCAGTATCAGAAGCATTCCATTTTTGTACAGAAGAAAACGGATGCGGATGCGCTTGCCCAAACGGGCAGGGATGTGACGGTGGATTCGGCGGTGAAGGAAATTCTTGGTCATATTCGCTATATTCTGCACGATTCGCAGATCAGCAGGGTGCGCAAGCTATTGACGATTGAACAGTTTCGCAATCCCGCATTGGCGCAAATTCAGACGAAGATGAATTATACGGATATACTTGCGTATTTTACGGCGCTGATGCGCGCGGGCATCCGTCAGGGGCGATTGCTGGATCGAGATGCGGAAATGATGGCGGCGCAGCTGTGCCTGCCGGTTTCGGTGTGGATCAATCTGTGCGACCGCGAACCGGATCGCGAAGCGGAAACGATGGCGATGATCGAGCGGCACATTCGGCAGTTTTTTAAATTGTATCGGAATCCCGCCTGACGGCGGCGGAGGGGAAAGATGGCGAGGAAAGGAAACGCCGGTTCGGCACATAAATGGAATAGCGCGGATACGGTTACGGCGGCGCGCATGGCGGCGGCGATTGCGATGCTGTTTCTGCCGGTGTATTCGGCGTGGTTTTATGCGATCTATACGCTAGCCGGACTTTCGGACGCGGTGGATGGATCGATCGCCCGAAGCGGCGGCGGGGCGAGCGATTTTGGCGCGCGGTTGGACAGCATCGCGGATCTGATGTTTTACAGCGTGATGATGATCCGGATTTTTCCGGATCTCTGGCGCACGCTGCCGCGGGCGATCTGGATTGTGGTGGGCGCGATACTTGCGGTGCGGCTGGCGGCGTATGCGACGGCGGCGATCAAATACCGCCGTTTTGCGGCGCTGCACACCTATATGAATAAGGTGACCGGCGGCGCGGTATTTCTGCTGCCGTACATGCACGCGCTTTCGGCGACGCGCGTTTACGGCTGGATCGCGTGCGCGCTGGGGCTGATCGCATCGGTGGAGGAATTGCTGATCCATGTAACCGCGCGTACCTACCGCGCGGATCGAAAATCGATATTTATCAGCAAGGGAGAGAAAAAATGAAAACGGCGATCGCTTATGTATCGGAGCATCATGGAAATACGAAGAAGCTGCTGGATGCGATCGCGGCGCGGTACGATGTGGATTTGATCGATGCATCCGCGCGCGAAACGGCGGTTCTTACGAACTGCGATCGAATCGGCTTTGCGTCCGGCGTCGCCTTCGGCAAGTATTATCCGCAGCTTTTGCAATTTATGGAACGAAATTTGCCCGCGGGAAAGCCGGTGTTTTTCCTGCACACCGCCGGAGACCCGCGCGAAAACCACAGCGCCGCGGCGAAAGCCATCGCCGAAGCGCGGGGATGCGCGTGTCTGGGCGTGTATTTTTGCAGGGGATTCGATACCTATGGCCCGTTTAAGCTGATCGGCGGCATCGCGAAGGGACATCCGAACGCGGATGAAATCGCGGGCGCAGTGCGGTTTTACGCGGGGCTTTAATCCTCGGCGGGCAGGGGCGCGTGAACGAAGCTGTTCCATGCGTCCACGGCGGTTTCGGCGGCGTCGCTCACCCATGCGCCGATGGCTTCTGCGGTGGGCGTTTGCATAAGGCTGTTCCATGCGCTCACGGCGGCGTGGGCGGTATTGCCGACCCAGGTGTGAATGGCGGTTACGGCGTTTCGGCTCCAGATAAAGATGCGACCTGCCGTGGTGTCGTATCCGTTTGCCCTGATTTCTTCTGCGATGGAGACCACGCCCAGCAGCAGCGCGAGCGCCAGCGCCCAAACGATAATTTTTTTCATGCTTCAGATCCTCCTGATCGTTGCCCGAAGGGAAACGCGCCCGACGGGCGTTTTTTCACGCATTGCGATGCGTACAGGATTAGTATGCACGGATTGAAGCAAATCAAACGCGGAGATCACTTTTTATGCCGTTGTTTTTGAGTTTTGGGCGAATTACAAAAAATACAACGAACTTTTGCAGTCTGGCTACACTTTTTACAACGAATAATGGGACGAGGAAACATTTTTTGCGGCGAACATTGGAATGCAGCACAAAAAACAGGCGATACGGGCGGAATGCATCCGGTATCGACTGTTTTTATCTGTCCCTGTTTACGGCATATAATCTACGGTGATTTCGACCGCCGCGCCGTTTTCGATGCGAATCGTGGTCTGGTAGGGATAGAAATCATCGCCCATCAGTTCGCATGTGCGCGCGAGCGCCGCGCGAACTTCTCCGGCAGACACGGTTTCGGTATCGTAGCCTTCCTTGGCGACGTTGAAATCATCGTCCATCTGGAATACGTTCAGGATTACCTGATCCGCGAGCGGAATGACCGCCGTGCCGCGCTCCGCGATGGCGGTGTATTCAAAATCCGTTTGCAGATAGCCGTTCGTATCCGGATCGGGAAACAGCGTCGCGCCGCCCTCTTCGTATTGGCCGCCGTTTACGTCGATCGTGCCGTTTTCATCGGTTTCGATGGTCGAAACGGTGATATCGCCGTCGGCGGTTTCCAGCGTATCGCCCACCTGAAGATTGCTGATATCCACGATATCGTACACAACTTCTTCAAATATGTTCGCGGTGATCGATTGATCGGTTACGTTGGCGATGTTGAAGCCCGCGCGCACCGTGCAATCCGTAAGCTGCGCGGGATCAATCGTATGCGCCATGCGGATATCCGCGGCGAACGCCGTCGTGCAGATCGCCATGATCACAATCAGGGCGATGATGGCAAAGCTTTTTTTCATGAAATGTTCCTCCTTTTCCACAGGTTTTATTGTTCTGACGTATGGCGTCTGGAATCTGTTCCCATATTGGGGGTGCAGCAATGCCGGAATGAAATTCAAGGCCGTTCATTTCCGGCTTTGTATTGATTTTCGCTCAACGATATGGGGATGCAATATACTGTGCGTTTTGGGCAATTCATTGGATGAAAACAGAGAAATGAGCATATCACAGCACAATTTCACTACTTCTTCTTTAGGATAATGAATTGATGACAGCGGCGGATTTGCCAGCAGACAGAATTCGTTATCATCATAGCCAATGATGCTGATGTCTGTTGGAATGGACAGCCCCAATTCATTGGCGGCATGATAAACGCCAAAGGCGATTGAATCGCAGAAGGAAATGATCCCGAGGCGTTGTTTGAACCGATTTTGATTATTCAAATAATATTCTACGAATGTATCGTGTCCGGCAGAAAATGATGATACACAGCGAACAATGGAATCATCATGGAATGGAATATGATTCTCCTGAAAGGCTATTTGTATACCACAAATAAAGTCATGGCAGCTGGGATAATTATCCTCCCCGCTCATAACGAGAATATTATTATATCCATAGTTTAATATGGTGAGCGCGGCCAACTTGCCGGCGGATTCATGATCTACTGAGATATGGCATCCATCTGTTTGGTCTTCATTGGAACTGTCCAGATAGATTACCCTGTCTTCCATACCTTTTAACAACGCAAGGTTTTCATCATTTCGCGCAACGGGCGAAATGATAATACAATCCGGCAGGCGTGATAGCGCGGCTTGAATATTCTTTTTTTCGGTTTGAAGATTAACCTGCGATTCAAAGATAATCGTAGCATAGTCATATCGCAATAGAAATGAAGCAAGCGTATGGATCATATACGTGTTGGCGGAGTTATTTAAGCCGTTTAGTATGATAGCAACGCAGCGCGAGCTTTTGTTGCGCAAGCCGCGAGCCATGAGATTGGGCTGATATCCCATTTCGATGGCTTTTTTGGTCACGAGGGCTCTTGTCTGAGCGCGGATAGATGGATCGTTGTTCAACGCTTTTGAAACGGTTGAAAACGATATATTCAGCTCATTTGCAATTGACTTAATGGTGATTCTTGAACTCATTATATTATCCTCAAATTTTATTTCAGAACAATTATATCAGATAATGAGAACGTTGTAAATATCGATGACAAAAAACGGAAGAATGCTATGATGATATATGTGACATACAAACAATCAGTGAACATGCGGCATGTGTACAAGATTTTATAGCAATCAGAAGGGCATGCTCAATATGAATTCTGTAAAATGCGACTATTTATAATAGGATATTTCAGAAAATAGAATTATTCTAAAGGAAATTCAGTAAGTACTTGACAAAATAGATAGATATGGTGTAGAATACAAACTATAAAGAATTACAACGTTTTCCTTATGGATAGTCTGGCAATGTAAACATAAATGGACATAAAAGGTTAATATAACCGATTTCGTAACGTCTGCTTCAAACAGGTGTATTAACTAATAAAATAAAATTCAAACGTTGTAATTATAAAGACGAACAAAAATGTGTTGGGAGGGACGAATGTGAAGCTTGCAATCAGTACGAATACTTACCATGGATTTTCGCTGGATGCTGCAATCGAAGGAATTATGAAAACCAGTATTCGCAATGTGGAGTTACTTGCCGTTAAGGGATGGACGGAACATGTTTTACCAGACATGGAAAAGGGAAAATTGATTGAGATTAAAGAGAACTTGAAGGTGAAAGGAATAAATGTTGCGGCAGTAGACGGACACGCCAATATGATTACAGAAGCAGGCATGAAAAGCTTGTATGCAGGAATAGAACTGGCGCATCAGTTCAATTCGGAATGGTTTGTATCGGAATTGCCACAAGATTGCATGCCAAACAGCACAAAAGAGTATGCCCAGATGATAGATCGTATCAATGAGCTTTCCGAACAATGTGGGAAAAATGGTATCAATATTGCATTTGAAACGCGTGGGACAACCTATAATACAGGTACTAAAATAGCAAAAGTGATCAAGGACAGCGGTTCAAGACATGCATACGTGAATTATGATCCGGCAAACATCATGTTCTTTTCGGATGCTGATCCTTATGTCGATTTGGAAAACTGCATGGAGTATGTTGGACTTGTGCATTTAAAGGATAAAATTGGCGGCGTCGGTGTTTGGAACTTCCCAGCGCTTGGAAGCGGCGAGATTGATTTACCCAGGATTTTGAAGATGCTTGGAAATACTCCTGTGGTAAGCATTGATGTTGAATTCACAGAAAAGGGCGTAGAAAGCGTGGATATAGTTCATAAAGCACTGGTGGAATCCTGTGAATATATTCATAGCTTTGGCTATTGATGGGGGAACAGCCAATGAGCATGATACATAATGTACAGCCGTATCTTCGTATCAATGGAATTACAAAAAAGTATGGAAACAACACCGTGCTGAACAATATGACGCTCGATATAAATCTGGGCGAGGTTATCGGCATTGTGGGTGAAAACGGGGCGGGAAAATCGACGCTGATCAAAATTCTATCCGGTGCAATCAGTCCGACAAGCGGGACGATGCATATTGATGGGAAAAGCTATGAAGGCTTTACGCCGGAAAAGGCCGGAGAATTGGGTATACATGCGATCTATCAGGAAAGCATACTTGTTCCTTCTATGTCGATTATCGACAACATTTTCGTAGGACATGAGATCATAAATAAAATTGGGATTGTCGATAAAAAACAGCAATACACCCGAACAGCAGAACTCATGAAATTGTTGAATATTACGCTGGATCCTTACAAACTGATTCGCGATCTTGACATCGCAGGGCAGCAATATGTAAAGATCATGAAGGCGTTGGAACGTAATTCAAGAATTCTGATAATGGATGAGCCTACCACGATGTTTAATGATTATGATGTCAGGGTGGTTCTGGAAACGGTAAAGAAGCTGCGTAGCCATGGAATTGGCATACTGTTTATTTCGCATCATCTGGATGAGATAACGGAGATATCCGATCGAATTATTGTAATTCGCGATGGCGAATTGATCAATGTATATGACAATAGAAACAGGGATACAGAAGTAAGCAAGCTAACCACCGATATGGTTGGGCGCGCGATCGATAAATTCTATAGAAAAGAGCGGCACGGCATCGGAGATACTTACCTTGAGATAAAGAATATCACGATTAGACCGGGAGCAAAGCCGGTATCCTTTGAAGTAAGGAAGGGGGAAATACTGGGAATCGCAGGAATTGTAGGTGCGGGAAGAACGGAGCTTGTACGAAAGATATTCGGCGCAGATAAACATGATGGGAAAGTGATAATCGGCAACAGGGAAGTTGATATTCATTCTCCGCGGCAGGCGATCAATCAGGGAATGGCTTTCATTACAGAGGATAGACAGCGATCTGGCTTAAATCTGCGTATGAGTATACTGGATAATATATCGCTTGTTGATTTGGGTGTATCCAGAATACGCTGGTATAACAGAAAAAAAGGATGGAAAAAAGCAAAACCAATATATGAGAAAATGAAAGTCAAAGCCAGTTCGCCTCTGGCAGAGGTCAGATCGCTTTCTGGCGGAAATCAACAGAAAGTTGTGCTTGCAAAGTGGATCCTGACTCGAAGTGATATTATCATTTTCGATGAGCCTACGCGGGGAATTGATGTAAACGCGAAAGCAGAGATATATGATATCGTTTCCGAACTGGCTAAGGAAGGTAAAACGATTATCATGGTATCTTCTGATCTGCCAGAATTGATTTCAATGAGCGACAGAGTTTTGGTGATGCGAGATAGTACGATCGTTGCGGAATTTCAGGGCGAAGACGTGACCGAACAGAATATTATTGCGAAGGCAATTGGAGTGTGAAAAAATGAACGCAGGAAACAAAACTATTGAGAAGAAAAGCTATAAAAAAATCCTTTCCGATCAAAGATTCTATTTGGTTATAATCATCATTAGCCTTGTGATTTTGGCAAGTTCGCTAAATAAGAATTTCCTGTCAATAAGCAATTTCCTGACGGTATTTCAACAGATATCAGTGCTAGGTGTTGTGACAGCTTCCTTTTCATTGCTGTTGATTGCAGGTGGTTTTGATCTTTCGATAGGAAATATTATGAGTTTTCAGGGATCGTTAATGGCCTATCTTGCAATTCAAAAAGAAATCAACATATGGCTGACGCTGATAATTGTGATTATCGTGGGTGTTCTCGCGGGCGCATTAAATGGCATGATTATCAGTCTAACGAAAACACCTCCTTTGATTATTACATTGGGGACGAGTTATGTTTTTTCTGGATTGTCTTTGTTTGTTTCAAAAGGGCGATTTATGTCGATGGGAGGAAAGCTTGATGCAATTGGCAGATTGAAGTTGTATGGAATTCCCGTATCGATCTTTATTATGCTGCTGTTTATGTTTATTGCATATCTGATTTTGAATAAATTTCGGTATGGACGCAGAATTGTTTCACTGGGCGGAAACGAAGAAAATGCTTTTCTTTCCGGTATAAATACCGTTGCTTATAAGATAAGCGTTTATGCATTGAATGGATTATTTGGCGGCTTTGCAACGATACTGTTGGTCGCCAGATTGAATTCCATTACGGCATCTGTCGGCGATAATTATACCATGCAGGCTTTGTCCGCCGCGGTCATGGGCGGTGTTGCCCTAGACGGTGGATATGGAACGATTTCGGGATCGCTGCTGGGGTGTATATTAATGGGCATTATTTCAAATGCCATGAATGTGGTGGGGATCAATGCACATTTGCAGGTAATCATTACAGGATTGATTATTGTTGTTGCCGTCGTAGCATCCAACATCAACAAGTTTAAAAAGAGTAAATAAAGGCAAAAGCCTTTAAATTAAAGGAGGATTCTGGAATGAAGAAAATGGTAACGTTGGTGATCACACTTGCACTGTTGTTCAGTCTGGCGGTTGTTGGACAGGCGGAAGGAGAAAAGACGTTCGGGTACATTTGGTTTGATATCGAAAATGAGTGGGAACAATACAATTTTGCATGTTTCAAAGACGGCGCGGAACGTTGCGGTGTGAATGTAGTAGAAGTTATGACTGATGTTGGCGATCCTGCAAAGGCACTGTCAGGTGCAGAAGATCTGATTAACAAGGGCGTGGATGCGCTGGGTGTTTTCACCATCACGCCGGAACTGGATGCTGCGATTGCAGAACTGGCGAATGCGGCAGACATTCCGATTACCTTTATGAATGCTGCACCGGCAGAAGGTGATTTTGATTATGTTTCCGCAGTATACACATCATATTATGACTGCGGATGGGCATTGGGCAAGTATTGGTCTGAAAATCTGCCGAATGCAAAAATCTTCCTTTGTCTGGGCGCATTGGGTATGGGCATTACGGAACCCTATCTTGATGCATTTGAAGATGCAAGGGCAGAATTTGGCGGAACTTGGGAGATTGCCGGTCAGATGGAAACCGACTGGACTGTGGAACAGGCTGTAAACAACATGCAGAATTTCCTTCAGTCTGGCAAAGCGTTTGACGCTGTATTTTGTGCGACCGAGCATCAATCGACCGGCGTAATCAGTGTTTTGAAGGATGCAGATTTGTTTGGAACGGTTCCGATTTTTACGACTGGCGGCGGTCCCACCGGTCTTCCGATGTTGGAGAACGGCGAAGTGAATGGTACGGCAACGGCGCCCGTTTCTCTTCAGGGTTACATTGCCTTCAGAGATCTTTGGTGGGCGGTAAATGGCTATGAAGCGCCTAAAGTATCCTATATCCCCGCGATTTTCGTTACCAAAGAAAACATAGAAGATGCAATCCCGTGGGAGCCGAGCGATGCAGGCGTAGCATACATGGGCGGATTTGACTTTCCGGAATAAGGTATTTAAGGAGTAGCAAAAGATGAAGAAGTATTGTCAGGTTTTAGAAATCAAGCCGGAATGCCTTGATGAATATGTGGAATTTCATAAAAATGCATGGCCGGAGTTTTTAGAGGCTCTGCGAGATTGTGGTCTTCACAAAGAAGTTGCTTATCTGTATGGAAATAAGGTGATTCTGTATATGGAATGTGAGGATTTCGATGAGTTGGGCAAGGTATTTTACGAAATGGATGTGTGGAAGAGGTGGGATGCAATTACTTCAAAGTGGTTTGCAGCGCCAGCTACTCCGTGGCTTCCCAAAATCTATGATGTGTTCCAGCAGATAGACGGCGGGACATTGGAACAGTTTTAATTGCATGGGCGAATGGGCGGGAAGACGATGTCTTCCCGTCTTCTGCAAAGGAGTATAGAGATGAAGTATATCGATATTACAGGCTTGTTGTCCAACAGAATGTGGCAATGGGGGAACCCGTATCCGACCCTCAGAATTGAAGAACGTCATGAACACACGGAAGGATTTGGCGATTTTACTTATACAGCTGTGGAGGGATTGCATTCGCTAACCGGAACCTATATTGAAACGCCCGCCCATTTCCTCGGTTATGAAAACAGCTATCTGATAGACGAGGTTCCACTGGAAAAGCTGGTTGATGTTCCTTGCGTAGTACTCAACATAACAACGGCAAAGAAAGATAAAAATGGGAAGATAAGGGTTGAGCTTGACGATCTTCTGAACTGTGCAAATTGTAATAGTATCCGAAAAGGCGATGCCATTCTTGTGAGTGTAGGATGGGGAGATGAAAAATGGTTTTCACAGGAACATTTTCCAATGTCTCCATATTTTACTTATGATGCGTTTATGTGGCTGCTAGAAAAGGAACCTTGCTTAATTGGATCAGATACATCGTGTTGGGAGGATTTGGAAAACCCATCCGGTTTCTTCCCGAAGTTTTATGAACAGAACATTCTGATGCTTGCTTGTCTGCAAAACCTTGCGGCTGTGAGCAAAGAAAGAGTAAAACTGACTGTGCTGCCGATTAGAATCGAGAATTCGTGCGCGGCTCCCTGCAGGGCAATAATTATTGAAGAATAATTGGTGGTATAGTTTAACAAAAAGGCTCTTGAGCGAAACCGTTCGAGGGCTTTTTTGCGTAAGAATACTTGAAGGTATATGCGGCTTTACGTATAATGGAATTATCACTGCGCGATTGCAGAATTAAAACACAATAAATCCATGCGAGGTGAGCGCCATGCCCTATGAAATTATTCGACAGGACATTACGAAGATGCATACGGACGCCATCGTGTGCGCCGCGAATGCTGAATTATCGGGCGGCGGCGGGGTGGACGGCAGCATTCGCCGCGCGGCGGGCGCGGGGCTGGAGGCGGAATGCCGCGCCATCGGCGGCTGTGCCGTGGGCGATGCGGTGATTACCGGCGGTTACAACCTGCCTGCGCGGTATGTGATCCATGCGGTCGGCCCCATATGGCGCGGCGGCATGTGGGGCGAGCGCGAAAAACTGGCGGCGTGCTGGCAAAAATCGCTGGAACTTGCGCGGCAGAACGATTGCCGGAGCATCGCCTTTCCGCTGATTTCGGCGGGCACATACGGTTTTCCGCGTGATCTGGCGCTGAAGATCGCCATCGATCAGGTGAGCGATTTTCTGATGCGCTGCGATATGCAGGTGTACATCGTGATCTTCGATCGCGAAAGCATGAACATCGGGCGGCGGCTGCACCGCGATATCCGGCAGTTTATCGATGATGTGTACGCGGATGCGCACGCGAACCTGCGCAATTCCAGGCGCATTTCGCAGTATGAATACGATGCGTGTTACAGTGCGCCCATGCAGAGCGAATCGCTGGAGGAAATGCTGAAAGAGCTGGACGAAAGCTTTTCGCAGTCGGTGCTGCGCCTGATCGATGAACGAGGCATGACCGATGCGCAGTGCTACAAGCGCGCGAACGTGGATCGAAAGCTGTTTTCCAAGATTCGCGGCGATGCGCATTATCGCCCCGGAAAACGCACCGCCGTGGCGCTGGCGATCGCGTTGGAGCTGAATATGGATCAAACGCAGGCGCTTTTGCAAAAGGCGGGCTTTGCATTATCGCGCTCCAATAAATTTGATGTGATCATCGAATATTTCATTCGATCCGGCAATTACGATATCAACGAAATTAATCAGGCGCTGTTCGAATTCGATCAGCAGCTGCTGGGCGTATAAGAATAATTGTCGCCTGCGAAGCGACCATTTGATCGTGCGCATCCGCTATAATGCAATTGTCAACGGAAAACAACCGAAACGAAGCGCATTATGGAGGTACGCATCATGAAGAAGAATTTGACGGAAATGGTTTTCATTCTGGATCGCAGCGGATCAATGGCGGGTTTGGAAAGCGATACGATCGGCGGTTTTAACAGCCTGATCGAACGGCAGAAGCGGGAAGATGGCGAAGCGCTGGTATCTACGGTGCTGTTTGCCAATGAAAGCGAAGTGGTCTACGATCGCGAATCGATTGAAAATATGCCGCGAATGACCGAGCGCGATTACTGCGTGGGCGGCTGTACGGCGCTGCTGGACGCCATCGGCGGTGCGATTCACCACATCGGCAACGTGCATAAATATGCGCGGCGCGAAGATGTGCCGGAGCACACGATTTTCGTGATCACCACCGACGGCATGGAAAATGCCAGCCATCGCTACACCGCCGATCAGGTGCGGCAGATGATCAAACGACAGAAGGAAAAGTACGGCTGGGAATTTCTGTTCCTCGGCGCGAACATCGATGCGGTGCAGACCGCCGCGCGCTATGGCATTGGCGAAGATCGCGCCGTTACCTATCGCGCCGATTCCGAGGGCACGCGGTTGAATTATTCGGTGCTGGAAAACGTGGTGAGCGATGTGCGCGCAAACCGCATCGTCCGCAGCGATTGGAAGGACGAAATCGAACGCGATATGCGCAAACGCGGCGGGCGCGATTGAGAATGCGAAAGGTGGGATTGAAAACGGGTCGGGGGCGAACCTCGATCCGTTTTTGACTTTTTTTGCCTACTGTTGACAGGCTATCATTGTGATGATATAATCATGATGTACCATCGCGGTGATAATGGGGGCGCAGTCTTATGAGTTCCATTCAATTGTTTCACGGAACGGATCACATCATTGAGGTTCCGGATATCCATATCGGTAATCCGCACAATGACTACGGCAGGGGGTTCTACTGCACCCGTATTGATGAGATGGCGCGGGAGTGGGCGTGCAAAAAGAATACGGATGGTTTTGTCAACAACCCCATGGTAGGCGCTACTGTCGCCGTGGCCGTGGCTGTTGAAGAAGCAATGAAGAAATAAAATTGCAAATTATGGCGCTTATCCGAAAGGATGGGCGCTTATTTGCAGGATTTGAATCGAGATAATTCAATGGCGTTTCCGGCGATGCACGTTCATCTCCGGAAACGCCATTGCTGCTATCATTTTTCCATCATTGGTGAGAGCTGATGAGCAAAATGATAGCAGGTCTGATAGCTCGAAAAATAGGGTCTTTTCATTTTGCTATCATTTTTCGCCGTTTTTGATGATAGCGGTGAAAAATCACAACCCCACTTTATGAACTACATACCTATGGTTTGCGGGTAAAGAAAAAATGCCCACCACGGACGAATCCGCAGTGGGCAAATTAATCAACCGTTGGTCTTATCGTCGGTGCGGTTATGAAGCTGTGTCAGGATGTCCTTCAGCTTGTCGGGAATGTTTCGATATCGGCTGCGTCCCCCGTTGTCCGGCCTGTTCGATAAAATGTCTTTCCCAATAGTAATACGTCTTGATTGAGAACCCTTGTCCCTCGCACCATGCTTTCACTGTCATTCCGCTTGAACGGCACTCCATGATACGCGCCGACCATTCCTGCAGTAATGCCGCATGTTTTAACGCCCGTACTCCCATCCGCTGCATCCTATGTCTATTCCTGTCTATTGGATTCTGTTAGAGTCTATCCGACTCTCTTAGACATAGTATCCTTTTTTCTTCACTTTGGACAGGCGTGGTTTATCGAGCGCTTACGGATAAGAGAAATGGATAAGTACAAAACGCCTGATTGACATGGGGCGATAATAGAAGACACAAATTCTCTCAAACGTCGTGTGGAACACATTAGCTTCATATGCATTTTTAGAAACGATGTTTCGTTTATTACTATGCCTTTTCTTCACATCCAAACAGGAAAAATATCTCAAGCTTTAGACGGTTACTCATAAAATCGAATACTAAAGGAATGAGTATCTATTGAAAATTGGTTATATATCATATAATTGATCGCATAATTTCATACGATTTGCATATTTACGAAACGATGTTACTCAATTATCATGATGGTTGTATACAAGATTATGAATCGGGGTGAAGCGTATTCGTTCGCGGCGTAAATCCGTAGCGAGGATCCGTACAAAGAGGAGTGTTGTTATACATTGAGGATGACATTGGATGAGATTGCAAGAATGGCAGGAGTTTCAAAGGCGACAGTTTCTCGTGTCATCAATAATAAAAGCGAAGGTGTAGGACCGGAGACCAGAAAACGGGTCAGTGCGATACTGGCACAGATTAATTACGATACCGCAATATCGATTTCGGATCGCACGGGAATTCGTTCCCATACAATCGGTCTGATTCTTCCGGATATCACGAATCCTTTCTTTTCCGAACTAGCACGTGAGATTAGCAGCTCTGCGATGGAATACGGATATGCGGTGATTCTCGGAAATACCGGTTTTTCCGCGGAAGCAGAGGGTAAATTCATCACCGCGATGATTGCAAAAAAAATCGATGGTATGATTCTCGTGTCTTCAATACTTGAAAGCACGGAAGCACATAAAATGCTTGAAAAATATCATGTGCCTGTGCTACTTCTTGACCGTGATGTGGACGGAATGAAAAAAAACGCGATGGTGTTGGCAGACAACAGAAGAGCGAGCTACCTGTGCAGTGAGCTACTCATTCGAAACGGCTCATCAAAAATTGCTTATATTACAGGATCGGCAACAACATCGACCGCTGCGGAGCGCCTGGAAGGCTATAAGTCCGCACTGAAGCATTATCAGATTCCTTATTCCGATAATCTGATTCAGCAGGGCGATTACACACTTGAAAGCGGATATAACGCATTGCTGAATTTGGAAAGAGCGGGCATTAAATATTCGGCGATTCTTTCGGCAAACGATCTTATGGCACTTGGGGCTATGAAGGCATTATCGGAGCTGGGAAAAAAGATACCAGAAGAGATAGAAATCATCGGTTACGACAATATCGTTTATGGACAGTATACGGATCCACCGCTTACAACAGTTCAACAGCCAACGACAGAAATGGGCAGGAAATCGGTGGACTTGATTATCAGAGCTATTGAGGAAACGCTGAAAAGCGTGGAGTGTATCCGATTGCAGCCGCGCCTTTTGAGACGAAAGACAACGAGGTGACAACATATGAAAAATATACTGGTAATCGGTAGCTCGAACATTGATCATGTGGTACATGTGGCGCACATGCCGACCTGCGGAGAAACTATCATCGGAGGTTCCTACCAACAGAATTTTGGAGGAAAAGGCGCAAATCAGGCATATGCCTGCGGAAAGTTGGGCGGCAGCGTGCGGTTTCTGAGTGCTGTCGGCGACGACGCATTAGGGAAGCAGATGATTGAGCACCTTGGCGATGTAAATGTAGACTGTGTCACCGTCCGTGTTTGTGAAGGAATCAATACGGGCATGGCTTTCATTAATGTTGACGCGGAAGGTGATAACAGCATCGTTGTCGTACCGGGCGCAAACGCAAAATGCGATGCCGACACCGTCGAAGCGTTTTCGGACGCCATTAAAAACGCGGACATCGTTATGTTGCAGCTTGAAATTCCCTATGATGCGGTCCGGCTTGCAATCCGGAAGGCGCGCGAGTTGGGGAAAATTGTGGTTCTTGACCCTGCACCGGCGCCGGAGGACGGAATCGAGGATGAGGTGCTTCGAGGCATTAATTACCTGACACCGAATGTAATCGAGCTGAAGATGTTAACGGATATGCCTACGGACACAATGGAACAGATTGATGCCGCAGCGGCTGTTCTCCTGCGCAGAGGCGTGGAAAGTGTCGTTGTGACCATGGGAGATAAGGGCGTGTATCTGAAGAGCGCGGAGCAGGTGCGGACCTATCCGGCGTTCAGCGTTTTGCCCGTCGATACGACGGCGGCGGGAGATACCTTCAATGCGGCTATGGCGGTTTCTCTGGCAAAAACCGAAGCGTTCACCGATGAAGTAATCGAGTTTGCGAACGCAGCCGCAGCATTGTCAACGACGAGGCAGGGTGCGCAGGCTTCCGTGCCGTCGAGAGAAGAGACGGAGACATTTATTGCCAAATATAGGAGGAATGAGGAGTGAAGAAAGACCGATTGCTGAATCCACAGATTGTAGCGCAGATTGCTGCGCTCGGGCACACCGAGTACCTGTGCATCGCGGATTGCGGGCTGCCGATTCCGGCAGGAATTCCCGTAGTCGATGTATCGGTTACGGCGGGAATTCCGGGTTTTAAGGATGTCTTTGACGCGGTAATGTCGGAACTGGTTGTGGAATCGGCAATTGTCGCTTCCGAAATTGACGACGCCAATCCGTCGACAATGGAACATATTGCAGCAGGACTGAGCGGCACACAGATCACCAGAGTTCCGCATACCGAATTGAAAGCAATGCTAAAGAGTGCGAAATGCGTAATCAGAACGGGCGAGACATCATCATACGCGAATGTGATTCTGGTCGGCGGTGTCAATTTCTGAACCTGCGGACACAAAGATACATCAGACATGGAACAGGAAAGGGGTATATGGAATGAAGACGAAGAGTGTATTTGTTAAAGATTACATGGAGCTTACGGTAATGGAGAGAGAGCTTCCTGAAATCAAGGCGAATGAAGTGCTGGTAAAGACGATGGCGTGCGGACTGTGCTGCTGGGATTCCTGGCTGTACCGCGGAGTAAACGCGCCCGGTCCGATGCCCTATGTGATGGGCCACGAAGGCGCGGGCATTGTGGAACAGGTCGGATCACTGGTTACCCATGTGAAGCCGGGCGACAAGGTGTTCTGCGTAACGGGCGGCAACAGTGACGCGATGAGCGAATACTTCATCAACCGCGCGGATGGCGTATATAAGCTGCCGGACGATGTAACGGACTGGGCAGGCGTTGTGTACGAGCCCACGAGCTGTGTTGTAAACCTTCTGAACATAACCGACATCCATATGGGAGATCATGTGGTGCTCGTCGGCGCAGGCTATATGGGTCTGCTTACGCTTCAGGGATTGACCCGTGCGTCTCAGGCGGGCAAGATTACAGTGTTTGAACTGCGTGAGGACAGAAGGAAGATGGCGGAGGAATACAATCCCGGCTGTGTATTCGATCCGAACAGCGAGGAAGGTAAGAAGTGCATCGAGGAAATCAAGGCAAACGGTGGAGCGGATGTAGTGATTGATTTCGGCGCCTCCGATTCCGGATTCCAGCTGGCGGATTCCATGACCAAGCGCGCGGGCAAGTTTGTAATCGGCAGCTTCCACAGAGGCGAAGTCAAGTTCTACGGACCGAAGTGGCATCTGGACGGTCTGACGGTTTATAACCTTTCTCCCTTTGCAAACGCACATTATGCCGACATGGTGCCGAGGGTAAATGCGATGATAGAGCGCGGCATTTTCGAGCCGGCGAAGTTCATCACGCACACTGCGTATTTCGAGGATGACGAGGCGATGGACTTTATGTTCAGACGTGCCTGTGACAAGGAAGACGGCTACATGAAGGGTACCATTCTCTTCTACAAATAAGAGCCGAATAAGAATCGATAATTCTGGACAGGCGGAGGATGAAGATGGAACGAATTTACAATGTCGGCGTTATCGGATGCGGACAGATTGCGCAGATTATGCACATGCCGTATATCAATGATTCTCCTATGCTGCGGCTGCATTCGATCTGTGATATTTCAAAAGCTGCCCTGAAGGGTGTGTCCGAACGTTTTCACATTCCGGCGGAGCATGTCTATACGGACTTTAACAGCATGGTTCAGGACACGGATATCGATATCGTTCTGGTTTGCTGCCGCGATCACTACGCTCCCGCAATGGCGGCGATTTCCGCCGGCAAGCATGTCTATATCGAAAAACCGCTGGCCTTCAATCTTCGTCAGGCGGACGACATCATCAATAACGCGCATGCGCACGGCGTCAAGACGATTGTAGGCTATATGAAATTCTATGATCCCGCGTACAAGTATTTCCAAAAGAAAATCAAGGGAATACTTGAGCATGTTTCCTATGCGCGCGTTCACGACTATGCTGGTTCGTTTGATTTCACGAATACGATCTACGATCTGTTTCCCGCGGTAGATCTTACGGATGAAATCAAAAAGCGGGCCTCCGAGGAAGAGGATAAGGCGCTGCTGGAGCAGATCGGCGAGGAGCGCAGGCATCTGATCCGCGCCTACAGCCGTATTCTCGGCCTCAGCAGCCATGATACGATCCTGATGCGCAACATTTTCGGCGACGACTATTCCGTTCCCTACGCAACGGTCGACGGCAACAATTACCTTACGGCCATGTTAGACTTCGGAAGATTCAAATGCGCGTTCGAGTCTGCGTTTGTAACCAATCGCAGAAGCTGGGATGAAACCTTCCAGGTGTATTCTCCGGAGTTGAATGCGCGCCTTGAGTTTCCGTGGCCCTATCAGAAGAACGCGCCGGCCAAGGTGCATCTCAATGAGAACGAAGAAGGCACCATGATCAATGTCGATAAGACGGTCGTGAGCTCCTTTGAGGAAGCCTATCGCTGCGAGTGGCAGCATTTCATCGATTGTATCATCAACGACAAGACGCCCGACACCTGCGCCGAGGAAGCCCGAAAGGACATTGAGTTTGCCGATCGTGTGATCAAAGCCGTAAAGATTGACTGATTTCAAACGGGTTTTTTGGAGGCAGATATGATTATTTTCAGTACTCCTACCGCGATAGCGATGGTCGTTCTGTGTGCGTTTATGTGGGGATCTTGGATTCAGACGATTAAGCGGCTGAACGGGTATCCGCTCTCGGCATACATGCTTTGGGTTTACACATTCTCACTGGTTCTGGTGTGGGGAGCACTGCTCCTTCTGAAGAATCAATGGATCACTTCCCTGATCGGTCAGCAGATCCGGCAGAATCCGCTCAAGTGCGCAATCGCGTTTGTGTGCGGCGGAGTGGCCTCGATGGGCATGCAGAACAAGATGTGGGTGATTAAGAAGATCGGTCTGATTCTGGCATCCTCGATATCTTCGACATTCAGCATTTTGCTCGGAACATTCTATTCGATTTTGCTGGGCGGTCTTCCGGAGGGAACAAACCTACCGCTGATGATTATTGCGACGGTTATACTTCTCGGTTCCGCAATTGTGTGCCAGACCTCCGGTACTATGAGAGACAGGGATAAGCAGCCTAAGGGCGCGGATGATCCGAAGAAGGCTCCGGAAAAGGGACGCGGAAAGGTAGTTGCGCTTGCAATCCTGAACATTATGTTCCTGGCGAGCGCCTATCCGGTTGGCTTATCGATCGTAACAAAGACGGTAAGCAATCCCAACGGTGTGGATTCTTTGCTCGGCATTGCAATCATGTGCACGGGCGCTTTTGTCGGAACGCTGTTTTACTCGGGAATTCAGCTGATTCATCACAAGCAGGTCAGTATATTCCTGCATCCGCCGAAGCGGATTCTCAGCATGGCCGCGATTTCGTCGGTTGGTCATTACGGAGGAAATGTGGTAAATGCGGTCGTTTCGCCTTCGCTCAGTGTTGCGATTTCGTGGCCGATGTCCAACTCATTTTCAATGTGGTCATACGGTTGGGGACTGGTTTACGGAGAGTATCGCGGCGCACGCAAGCGCACATATATCGTATTATTCTCCGGAATCCTGCTTTCCGTAATAGGACTTATACTCTTCTCAATTGCAATTCATTAGTGATTCAATCAGCATAGTTGATTAATAAAGGAGGACGAAACCATGAAGAAGACCCTGGGTATCCTGTTGGCCTTGGTGCTCGTACTGACATCGATCGGAGGATTCGCAGCACTTGCTGAGGAACTGCCTTTCGAGGGACGTACTCTCCATGTTCTCGGCAGCGTTCGCCGCTACGAGGGTGAGGAAGAAGCCTGGCAGAAGATCGCCGAGATGTTTAAAGCGGAATACGGCGCAGACGTAGTTTACAGCTTTACCGGCGAGCGTAACGACATTCCGACGATGATCTCGACCGCGAAGCTGTCCGGCGAGCAGGTTGACCTGATTGCCAGCGGCGGCAACTCCGTCAATTCTTTCTTGGCAAGCAGCGGCGCAATCATGGATCTGACCGAAGCACTTGAGCCGATTCGTGATCGTTTCCCGGAGAACATGCTTGAGTTCTACACGCTCGGCGACAAGCTGTGGGGCATTCCCTACGGCAACTGCTCCAGCTGCATGATTTACTACAACGCAACCGTATTTGAGGAACTGGGTCTGGAAGCTCCCACCACCTATGAGGAGCTGCTTGCGGTCGCACAGACGATTTCGGAGAAGACCGACATGATCCCCATGCTGCATCAGGGACTTTCTCCCGCGCAATGGCCGATTTGGTTCATGGCCGCATATGCACAGAGTTCCGGCAACAACTCCGTTGAAAACATCAAGGAGTTCCTCTCGGGCAATCGTGATTTCAACGGCGAAGAGGAACAGAAGGCATTTGAATACATCAAGAAGTTCTGGGACGACGGCATCTGCGGCATGGAATCCCTGGAAATCGATGGCGAAGGTATGCGCGCAGCATTCGCCCGCGGCGAAGTTGCAATGTTCTTCGGTGGCGCATGGGAAAATGCGAATGTGACGAAGATTGTTACTGATTTCGAAATCGGTACCACTCCCTTCGTGACGCTCACAGACGACGAAAGCATTCTGCCTCTTGTCGGCGGCGGCCCGGATGATGGATTCTGCATCCCGACCTTCGGCGGCCAGGAGAATGTTGACATTGCACTGCAGTTCATCGAGTTTATCACCCGTCCCGAGAATGTCAATATTGTTCTGTCCTGCTATGGCTGCTCCGCACGCGTTGTAAACGGTGTTGAAATCGAAGACACTCCCTACAACCAGGTCTACAGCGAGAAGCTTGCTCCTTTGACGATTGCGTTCCTCGACTGGATCTGGCCCACCGAAGTCAACGAGGTGTTCAAGAATCAGATTCCCGCGGTTATCGCCGGCGAATCCACTCCGGAACAGGCAACGGCAGCAGTTCAGGAGGCTCTGAACCGTCTGGTCAAGGAAGAGGATTATTCCTATGACTGGTGGAACAACTGGACCGATGCTCAGTGGGAAGCTGTAACGCTTGCAGAGGTTCCTGCATACGAGGTCAAGTAAATAACTTTTTTTCCGGTATTCGCAAGGCAAAAGCCTTGCGAATACCGACCGACGGAGGATCTGAAATATCCTCCCGCAACTCCAGATTATGAGGAGGGTATGAAATGCGGCGCAGAAATCAGTTATCGCAGAAAGCTTTCCCATACTTAATGTGCACTCCGGCACTGATTGTATTTACGGTCTTTGTTATTGCGCCGTTCATTGTCGGCATTGTAACAAGCTTTTTCCGCTGGGACGGAATTTCGCCGATGAAGTTTATCGGCTTTAACAACTATATTTGGTCCTTTGAGGACTCTACATTTTGGCTTTCAATCAAGCATACAGTCATATACGCGTTCTTTGTGACCATTCTGAAGAATGTTGTGGGCCTGGGTCTGGGCATGATCATGGTCAAGCAAAAATTCATGAAGTCCTTTTTCCGTGTATCTGCCTACCTGCCTGTAACCTTCTCGTATGTTGTAATCGGTGTCCTGTGGGCATGGATTTACAACCCGATTTTCGGATTGCTGAACAAGATGCTCGAAGGCATGGGACTGTCCGGCTGGATTCAGGGCTGGCTGAGCGATCCGAAAATTGCACTCTATTCAATTATGGCAGTTGACGTTTGGAAGTGGATGGGTTTCCACATGGTTTTATATATGGCGGGTCTTCAGAGTATTTCGAAGGATCTGTATGAAGCTGCCGATATAGACGGAGCCAACAGATGGAAGAAGTTTTGGCATGTTACCGTTCCGCAGCTGAACTCGACGCTGGTGCTGAATATCGTCATGTCGATTACCGGCGCGTTTATGACAAACTACAACCTGGTAAAGGTCATGACGGACGGCGGTCCGTACAGCTCAACGGAGGTTGCATTGACCTATATTGTCAGAACCGCGTTTACAAACAGCGCACTCGGTAAAGCAAACGCAATGAGCATTATTCTGTTCTGCTTCGTGTTTGTATTTGCGTTCTTCCAGCTGAAAGTAATGACCCGGGATGATTATTACGAATAAGGAAGTGATATGTCGTGAAAAAATGGCATGCGTCTGATATAATCGAAAAGGTAGTCGTGTATATCGTTCTCCTGCTGGTTGTTCTGATTACGATATATCCCATCCTCTGGATGATTTCCGGATCACTGAAAGGCAGTAATGAGTTCTATACGAATGTATGGGGCATACCCTCCGTGTTCCATTTTGAAAATTACGTGCAGGCCTGGCAGCAGGGCGGACTGGGTCAGAAGTACATTAACAGCCTTATTGTTACCGGTGGTTTTCTGATGATTATTCTGCCGTGCAACTGCTGTGCCGCGTACGCGATTTCCAGAATGCGCTTTAAGGGCAGGAAGTTTATCTCCACCTATTTGATGATGGGCATCATGATCCCGAACGGTGTGCTGGTAATCCCGATTTTCTGCGTTTCGATGAAACTGGGACTCAATAATACACTGGTCGGACTTATACTGGTATATGCGGCACAGAATATCAGCTTTGGTTCATTCCTGATGAAATCATTCTTTATTTCTCTGCCGAGAGGACTTGAAGAGGCCGCAATGATTGACGGCTGCAGCAGGTTCAGGAGCTTTTTGTCGGTAATTCTGCCGCTGACCGTGCCCGGAATCATGACGCAGATTGTCTATTGCGGTCTGAACACGTGGAATGAATATATGCTGGCGAGCGTGATGATTCGTAAGACATCGCTCAAAACGCTTCCGCTAGGTCTTGAGGTTTTCGTAAACGATTACAATTCGAATCTGCCGGTGATGTTTGCCGCACTGGTCTGCGTTACACTGCCGCTGGTGATTGTATATCTAATCGCGCAGAAGACATTTATCGAGGGTATGACGGCAGGCGCCATCAAAGGATAGAACGAATTTCAAGGAGGCAATTACTATGAAGCTGGGTTACACTGTCTGGACATGGATGAACGAGGAATTCGGACGCGGCGAAAACCTGACGGAGTTCGCGAAGCCGCACTTCGAGGAAGCAGTTCGCTGCATCTCCCACCTCGGATACGATGTGCTGGAAAATTTCAATTTTACGATTTTCCTCTACGAGAACAACATTAACGAGCTCAAGGATCTTCTTGAGAAATACAATCTTCCGCTGGTGAACCTGTATCATTCCTACAGTTGGGTAAGCGGCAGCGATGATTACTATTTCGAGCTGGGCGAGCGCACCTGTAAGTTCCTGCAGAAAATGGGTGCAAAGCACCTGAACATTCAGCCCGGCATGTGGCGCGATAAGCCATTCTTCGATCGTCCGACCGATGTCGAAATGCTGAAGAAGTATGTGAAGCTCTTCAACGAGATGGGCAGAATCGCCCAGAGCTACGGTGTCACTGCTTGTATGCATCCGCATGGACAGACTCACATTTTCCACGAGAACGAAGTGGACTTCATGGTAGAACATCTGGATACCGATGTTGTGAAGCTGGCACTGGATACCGGCCATACAACGCTTGGTGGAATGGACGCCGTCAAGGCCTTCGACAAGTACGGCGACCTGATTAAGTATGTGCATCTGAAGGACGCGAATCCGAATGAGCATTTTGATGACGAGTGGCCGCTGCACCGTCTGCATGCGCTCGGACAGGGAACCGTCGACTTCCAGGGCGTGCTTCGCTCGCTGAAGAAGCATAACTATGACGGCGTGCTTTGCGTGGAAGCGGATTATCCGCTGGTCTGCAATTACGAAACAGCGCAGTATTGCCGCAACTATTGCAGGGACGTTCTACACATCTAAACCGTTTGCCGTGGGCGCATAACGTTGAGGAGATGCGTTGATTTCCGCAGGCAACATGCAACTGTATTTAAGGAATCTTTGATTGAATCATCAGAGATTCCTTAATGATTCATAAAAAAGGGCATTTGTCATAGAGGAGTTGTTTAAGGATTGAAAGGGCATTTTTTTCAACAGGATCACGGCATGCCGAATGAGAAGGACTACAGCAGAGACTATCTTCCGCATACGCGTATGGAACTGCTGAGAACTGCCTTTCTGGTGCGTAGGGATAACCTGACGGCTTATAGCCTGATTTATACCATCCCTTGGATTCCCGCCATTGCATGGACCGCCATCATGATTTTCAGACTTTTCGCCGTTCTGAATCAGACAGAAACGGTTGGCGGTTCACAGATTCAATCCATCGTATTTTTATACACTGTGGTAATGTTTCCTTTGATTACGGTCACAGGCCCGTTTACACTGGCGGGAAGCTATGTAATGCGCAACTGGGCACGGGACGAGCAGGCGGATCTTACGCTGGATTACCGATATGCCTTAAAGGAAAACTGGAAGCAGGGGCTGATGTTCGGAGTCACAAACGGCTTAATCGTTTCGCCGGGCATACTCCTGTTAAACTTCTATCTTGCCCGGATAAGCACCAGCGCACTTTATTTTTTTTCGATCATTTTTATCATGATTTTAATGCTGTTCTGGCAGCTGTGCTGCCTGGTGATTCCGACGATGTGCGTTACCTATCGGATACGATACCATCTGATTCTGCGCAACGCAGTCTTTATAAGCTTTATGCAGCTGTTTCGTGCGACTGGCATCTGGTTAATAACGGAATGCATACCGATTGCGGCGGTGGTGGTATGCGCAACGGTTGAGTCTGCGTTTATATGGGCACCGTTGATTGCGGTAGTATTTCAAGTGGTTCTCGGTTTTGGAATCAGCAAAATGATTTCAGCAAGCTACGCAAACATGGTTTGCGAAAAGTACATTAATTCTAAAATAGAAGGCGCCCCTGTAGACATTGGACTGCACTGAGGAAGTAAGGAAATCTAAACATGGTGGACTATACACCCTAGCATCTGCCAATTTAGAAACATACTTGACGAGCCGATTAGGAACCCACTATAATTGATTCGATGACAAGACATCAAACAAGGAAAAAAGGTGAATAATTGGTCATGTGCTCCTGCGGTCAGCAGGGCTGTCTGGAGGCGGTGGTGCGGGACTGCATGCACCGCAACGGCGGCATCATCGATCCGGAGGTGCTCGAATACATCTCCTTCGGGGTATCTGCCGCGATCAACATTTCCGATTCCGGCGTTGCACTGCTCACGGGCAGGCTGGTCCGGAATCTGAGCGGCGAGGCCGAAGCGAACCTGATTGCCCGGATCCGCAAAAAGGTGACCAGCGAGCGCTCGCGCGCCGTGGACATTCTGCTGCGCCGCGAGGAGGATATGATGGGCATCCGCGGCATGTCCGCCTACATTTTCGATTGTGTATTTGTGGGCTGATTGGACTTCTTCCCGACTATGGCACTCCACAGCATGCCACAGCCGGGTAAAATAAAGGAGGAAAGAACAATCCGCTGCGATTGGCGGTGCGGCAGTGTGGAGACCTGTCGTAAGGCGGCACGCGAAACGCGGCCGCGAGGCTGCTCCCTGCGGAGGCAGAGCAGTTACAATCGAATGGTATGGCAAAGGTACGTCTGGTTAATCTGAAGAAGGTCTACCCGAACACCGAGAAGCAGAAGAAGCCGAAGAAGGGCGAAGAGGTCAAGAAGGTCAATCTGCAGATCACCGCTGAAGGCGTCGTCGCGGTACAGGAATTCAACCTCGACATCGAGGACAAGGAATTCATCGTACTGGTCGGACCGTCCGGCTGCGGTAAGTCCACCACGCTGCGCATGATCGCGGGTCTCGAAGAGATCACGGCAGGCGAGCTGTGGATCGGCGACAAGCTGATGAACGACGTAGCGCCGAAGAATCGCGACATCGCGATGGTCTTCCAGAACTACGCGCTGTATCCGCACATGACGGTGTACGAGAACATGGCATTCTCCCTGAAGCTGAAGAAGGTACCGAAGGCGGAGATCGACAAGAAGGTGCGCGAAGCAGCGGAGATTCTGGACATCACCCAGTATCTGACCCGCAAGCCGAAGGCCCTGTCCGGCGGTCAGCGTCAGCGCGTTGCCATCGGCCGCGCAATCGTGCGCGACCCGCAGGTCTTCCTGATGGATGAACCGCTGTCCAACCTGGACGCGAAGCTGCGCAACCAGATGCGCGCGGAGATCATCAAGCTGCGCCAGCGTATCAACACCACGTTCGTCTATGTAACCCACGACCAGACCGAAGCTATGACGCTGGGCGATCGCATCGTCATCATGCGTGACGGCTTCATTCAGCAGATCGGCACGCCGCAGGAGGTCTTCGATCATCCGTCGAACCTGTTCGTTGCGGGCTTCATCGGAACGCCTCAGATGAACTTCTTCGACGCGGAGCTGGTCAATGTATCGAACAAATACTTTGTCAAACTCGGCGATTATGAGGTGGAGCTGGATGCCGAGAAGCAGCGCAGGCTGGCCGCAAACAATGTGGAATCCCAGAGCGTGGTGCTGGGCGTTCGTCCCGATCACATTCAGCTCAGCGATTCCGGCATCCGCGGCACTGTGGATGTCAGCGAGCTGATGGGCGCAACCGTGCATCTGCACATCAACGCCGATAGCAAGGACGTCATCGTCATCGTGCCCACCAACGGCATCGCAACGGGCTTTGCGGCGGGCAGCAAGGTGCACCTGACTTTTAACGGCAATGTTGCGCATGTGTTCAGCAAGGAAACTGAAAAGAACCTTGAATGGTAGGGCACCAGCTTATCTATGCTGACAAGCTGCATCTCTTTTGTGGTTGTCATCGTATCAGACCCCATTCCGCGAATTTCTCGAATCCGCCGACAGCGGTGATGTAGTCATGCGCAATACTGACGATCTCCGAGTACGGTCTGCCGTCCACGGTATCATCGCCGATGACACAGCACAGTTCCACCGGCTTGCCGGTTTCCTGTGCCTTCAGCCATGCGTAGATGTTCACGTTGACATCCGCCTTGGAGAGGTCCTTGCCGTGCAGGCCGCCGCCTGTGACCGAATCGCCCATGTCGGAACCGAGCTTTCGGTTGGTCGCGCCGGTGTCCACATCGGTACCACCGTCCCAGTCACCGATGGGATTGATGGTTGCCGTCGGATAAAGAACGGCAACAGCCTCCGTCGGAGCGTGACTCTGGCAGATCGTCAGCTTACCCTTGTCATAGAGGAACTTGCCATCGTGCTGGAACACGCGATACAGCTTCTTTGCGATGTCGGTCAGAATCGTCTGTTCCCGCGTAACCGGCACACCCTTGAATATACCGTTGTCGCCGCAGCAGATGCCGTGCTCCTGATTATCCGCAAGATGTACATCCTGCGGCACTTCTACATAATTGACAACTACATTTCCGGCGATGCGCTCGACAGCCGCTGTCACTTCCGTCTGCGAAAGCGATACGCTTGTTTCCGCTATGATGTGGCACATTCCGTGCCCGAGCAGAACCTCCACCGCAATGCGCGGATTCTCATCTTTGGCGTATGCCATATCGACAAGAGCGCCAGCAATGCGGTCAGCCTGTTTGTCGGGATGCGCGGGATTCACTTTTTCAAACATAGAAATCATCCTTTCCTTGCGCGGAGCAGCCGCTCCATAAGGTCGTCCTGCGGAGACGCATCTCCGCCGTAATCGGTGCTGCAGTTCTCCTTGACGATTTGGAAGATTTCGTTCCAGAGCCGCACCGCTTGGTTCATGTAGTTGATGCCGATATTGATAAACGGACTAGGGATCGGCTTGTCCGTCGTTGGATGTTTTGAAAGAAATCCTAAGCGGTTAGTCATTTCCTCGCACTGTATCCATCGCGCGGAGTACATGGCGTACCGCTCGATCAGCGCGGGAGAGACCTTCGCCGCGCACCCGATTTTCTTAAGCCAGTTCCATGTCTCCGCGTAAATCTCATGGGCTTGGAGCTGGCTGCCGTCACGCTATTCGGCAGACAGAAATTCGTGGGGCTTGGGCATATCCACGCCCTCGACCTCGGGAATGTCCAGCACCTCCAGCGGTCTGCCGCCGGGATTCCCGCTCTCAATCTTCTCGGCGATGGCTTTTTTCTTTCGTCCAGCGCCGGGTCTGGCACCGCCGCGACCGCCGGTGTTATTGGATTTTGTAGGCAAATTTTGACCTCCTTTGGGCTGGGGTTGATAACCCTTTTGAATACGCTTTTCTTGCGTGTGAGATCCAGCATCGTTTTACACGAATTTAACCGTAGAGATTCGAACCGCCACTTCCGAAGAGGAAAAGACAGCTGTCAGTGGTTGTGCCACCTATCACCGCGCTCAGCGTGTATCCGTGCGTGGTAGGATCTGCACAGCGAGATCAGGTTATCTCTTGCGTGCGTTCCGCCCTCAGCCAGCGGTTTAATGTGGTGCACCTGCTCTACCGGCACCAGTCTGCCCTGCTTCAGGCATTCCTCACACAGCGGATGCTCATCGGCGTAAGCCTTGCGGATGCGCTGCCACGCTCTGCCGTAGCGTTTGCGCGAGGCGGGGTCTCGTTCATAGCGGTTGTAGTTGCTGTTGACCAGCTTTGTATGCTCCTCGCAATAGCGACCGTCTGTAAGCCGCGGGCATCCGGGATAAGCGCATGGTCGTTTGGGTTTGTAGGGCATCGAACACCTCACTGCTTTTCAAGACGCTCGTAAAGACGAACGAAACGAAGAAGCAGCCCGCCAACCTCCATCTGGTCGCGCAACTGCTCGAAATCTTCTTCATCCATATCGATCATATCAGCATGACGATCTTTCAGCCGCGCCGCGACAACGTGAGCACTTGGGTAATCACCAAGGAAGAACTGCTCACATGGGCAACCGAAACGCTGGTGCCGGTGGCGAAGCTGGCTTACGACGGAAAAGGCGAATTCCGCGCCGGTGACCACTGCCTGTTCTGCAAAGCAAAGTCAACCTGCCGGAAGTGTGCCGAGTACAATCTCGAAATGGCGCGGTACCAGCGTATCTCAGGGGCTGGCAGCGGACATTCAGACGCTGGATCAGATGGACGCGGAGATCGAGCGGCTGCTGAA